>CAMCUU010000020.1 GCA_945879065.1 Francisella tularensis subsp. holarctica | reverse complement strand
ATTAAAAATAAAAACTTATTGTCCAAACATAAAAGCCGTCAGGAAAAAATCTAATCCCAGCACAGCCAACGACGCATAAACCACAGTTTTAGTCGTCGCCGTTGCAATACCCTGAGAGGTCGGTTGGCAGGTATAACCCTGGAAAACACTGATCCAAGTGATCACAAAACCAAAGACGACGCTTTTAATTAAGCCATTAATAACATCGGATCTAAAACTCACAGAGGCCTGCATATTTGACCAAAAAGAGCCTGAATTGACCCCTAGCCAATGAACACTGACAAAATACCCACCCAAAATAGCCACGGCTGAAAAAATTAAAGTTAATAAAGGCATGGAAATCATGCCCGCCCAAAATCTCGGCGCAATAACGCGTCTTAAAGGATCCACCCCCATCATGCTCATAGAAGACAATTGTTCTGTTGCTTTCATCAGCCCAATTTCAGATGTCAAAGCACTGCCTGCTCTTCCAGCAAATAATAAAGCGGTGACAACTGGCCCTAACTCGCGTGTGATACTTAAAGCTAAAAGCTGACCTAAAAATTGGTCTGCGCCAAATCGCGATAAAGTATAAAAACCCTGGAGACCCAAAACAAAACCGATAAATAAACCAGAGACGACAATAATAATTAAAGACAAAACACCCACGGCATAGAGCTGGATAAATAAATATCTAAATCCAAACAATCCAAAAATAGTTCTTAAAACAAAAACGCCTGCCACTCCAAAATCCGCTGTGCTTTCTCGCAGAGAGCGGCCCCAGCTTTCTAATATTTTTAATAATTTTAATAGCTTTAATAACATGAAGACTTATTCCCAAATTCAAAAATTTTAAAATTCTAAAAAGATTAAATATCCAAACCAAAATCTTGAGCTAACTCAGGTGCAGGGTAATCAAAAGCCACAGGACCGTCAGGTTCTCCCCGCATAAACTGCCGAGTTTTTGGGTTAGTATCGGCCAAAATTTCTTCAGGCGTGCCATGCGCAATAATTAATCCATCGGACAAAATAAACACATCATCTGCAATGGAGCACACTTCATGGACATCATGAGAGACAATAATAGAAGTGAGCCCCATGGCCTGATTTAAAGTTTTAATTAACTTAATTAAAACTCCCATCGAAATAGGATCTTGGCCCGTAAAAGGCTCGTCGTACATTAAGATTTCTGGATCCAAAGCGACGGCTCTGGCAAGCGCCACTCGCCTTGTCATTCCTCCAGATAATTCTGAAGGATATAAATCTCTCGCCCCACGCAAACCCACTGCCTGCAACTTCATTAGGACAATATCTCGAATCATATTTTCAGAAAGCGCCGTATGCTCTCTGAGCGCAAAAGCAACATTGTCAAACACGGTCATGTCTGTAAATAAAGCACTGCTTTGAAATAACAAACCCATTCGCTGCCGAAGAGAAAACAACTCTTTTCGAGAAAGATCAGCAATATCATTGCCGAGCACCGTCACTTTACCTTGATTCGGATTTAACAAACCGCCAATCAAGTGAAGCAGCGTTGTTTTACCAGTTCCAGAGGGACCCATAATGGCGGTAATTTTTCCACGCTGAATACTTAAATCAATCCCTTTGAAAATTAGGCGACTCCCCCGGCTAAACACCACTTTATCTAAACAAACTAAAGGGGCTTTATCTTGAAAACCATTTGTGGAATTATTTTGGGAATTATTTAAAACCATAAACCTAGATCAATACTTAATTAAGCTGAAATAAAAGTGGGCGAAGACTAATCACAGCTGCAATTTTATGCAATCTGGTTCATCTTTCTTCCCATCTTTTAAACCTCTCATCTTTTAAATTATTTTTTTAATTAATTTTTTATACCCTCTCATCATTTTCCAGGTCGCCCAGCGTCGACCCAGGCTGTTTTTTAATTTTTGCCACTTGGTATAACGACGATGCAAATTAATATGGGTCTGAGTTTTTAAATTCTCATCCGTCAATAAAGTCCCCAAATTTGAAATTAATAAATCCACACCTGAACGCTGAATATTGTCTAAATAGCGATCCACGGGTTCAAATTTAAAAAAATTCGAGGATAAATAAGCTTGCGTAAAAAATTTCTCAGCGCCCTTGTGGCTAATTAAAAGCGCGGCATTGGATCGAGAAGATTTGTGCTGAACTTCAAGCCGCAGCTCTTCCTGCTCTTCTTTTTGATGATTAAAAAACAACTTAGATAACAAAACAGTCTTAGGGACAGTCACCCCATGATAGAGCCGAATATAATCCCAATGTAAGCTAGGTAATAAAGACAGAAGCCAATTAATTTGCGCTTGCAACTTAACAAAATCACCCACTCGCACATCGTCTTCCAGCACGAGAGCACAAGGGATTTTTTCTCGCATTATTTTTTCAGCAATCGCCAGATGAGACCTAAAACAACCCACTTCGCCGTCTGATAATTGCTGCGAAAATTCTTCTGAATTATTTAATAAATTTTTTAGATTCTTTCGACCTTCTATGCCATCAAAAAAAACAATATCTAAATCCAGATTTAAACCAAAAGAAGCAAAATGCGCTTGGATTAATTCTCTTCTTGGGGATCCTTTCATACTGATAATAAAAATAGGGACAGGGAACTTGCTCATATTTTTTAATTTCTTATTTTTAATTTTTAATTTTTTTAATAATCCCATAAAAAAAATTCTAATTCTATTCAGAACATCACCCAGAAAATCACCAAGAAAATCACCAAGAAAATCATTTAAAAAACTAGGCGTGTTCTTCGCTATATTTTAACTATATTTTAACTTCCCAATCCTCTTGCCAGGACCTAAACTCGGCGCCTATTTTTTCATTATTTTTTCTGGAGCTTGATAATTTCTCATGAGCGATTCAAACCCTATTAATTTTAAATCCATTGATTATCTCACTGAAGGCAAACTAGTCATTCAAGTCGAGCAAAATGCTTTATCTAGATTGGCTGAAAAACTAGATCTTAATTTTTCCAAAGCCTGTGAGATTTTATTAAAAACAAAACAACTCAAAGGCCGAATTATTGTCATTGGCATTGGAAAGTCTGGGCACATCGGCCATAAAATCGCCGCCACTTTTGCATCTACCGGTACTCCCGCTTTCTTTGTTCATCCTGCTGAGGCGGTTCATGGTGATCTTGGGATGATTAGTAAAGAAGATACGGTTTTATTTATTTCATCCTCAGGAAGCACGCCCGAATTAGTGACCCTGATTGACCCTCTGATGTCTATTGGCTGTCAAATTATTGCGATGACAGGCAAGCCTAATTCCCCCATTGCCAAAGCCTCTCACGTTCACTTAGATGCCAGCGTTGACCAAGAAGCTTGCCCCTTAGGCTTAGCGCCCACGGCCAGCACAACTGCTGCTTTGGTTTTAGGCGATGCTCTAGCTATTGCAATTTTAAAAGCGCGAGGATTTACCGCAGAGCAATTTGGTTTGATTCACCCAGGAGGCACTTTAGGTCGGCGACTCTCGGTCAAAATTGCTGACTTAATGCACACTGGAGACGAGATTCCCAAAGTGCTTATTTCAGCTACTTTTTCTGAAGCTTTAGAGCAAATTAATCAGAAATCTTTAGGCCTGGTTTTAATTATTGATACCGAGGGTCGGCTTGCTGGAATCATGACAGATGGAGATATCCGTCGAAAATTAAGCACGCATGCTTTAGATTTTAATACGCCGGTTCAAGAACTCATGTCTAAAAATCCAAAAACACTGGGACCTGGAGATCAAGCCATTCAGGCTATTAATCTCATGGAAACTTATAAAATTACGGCGTTGGCTATTGTGAATGAAAATAAAATCTTAGAAGGCGTAGTTCATATGCATCGTTTATTAAGCTCTGGGTTAATTTAATATGTTTGAAAATTTAAATAAAAATATTATTAAAAAAGCAGAGAAAATTTCTTTGTTAATTCTAGATATCGACGGCGTCATGACCAATGGCCAATTATTTCTAGACGACCAGGCCATTCAAATTAAAGCTTTTCATGTTCGAGATGGATTTGGCATTCGGCAATTAATCAAAGAAGGTATTGAAATTGCCGTGATTACAGGCCGAGAGTCGCAACTAGTTTCAGAAAGAATCAAAGAACTAGGTATTAATTATTTATTTCAAAATAGCCCTAATAAATTACCCGTATTTAAAAACTTATTAAAAACTTTAAATCTTGCTCCAGAAAATACGGCCTACATGGGCGATGACCTAATTGACCTGCCTATCATGACCCAAGTGGGTTTAAGTGCCTGCCCTCTGGATGCCTACTCTTTTGTTATTTCACATGCAGATTTTGTTTCAACATATCCTGGTGGATCTGGCGCTGTTCGTGAATTATGCGACTTGATTTTACAGGCTAAAAACCGCCTGGAGCCTATTTGCCAGCAATTCTTAATCGATGGCTCAGAGCTTCCAACAAATCAGCCAAAAAATAATACAAGGCCCCAGTAAAACATGCTCTCTCGTCAATCTGTTTTAACTACGGCAGGATTAATTTTACTGGTTGGGCTGACTAATTATTTATCACTTAAAAATTCAAACTCTCAGCTTACAAAAGCTTCTCATACGCTTTATATAACTGGCATTGGGAATAATATTAATATTATTCAAACCACCCCCGCAGGGTCTTTGGATTACACCGCTCATGCCGAGAAAATCATTAAATACTCTGATGGAAAATCTCGCTTGTTTCATATCCAAGCTACTGATTTTAAAAATAACCCACCTTGGCATCTCACGGCTTTTAATGGCTGGGCTTATCCTAATAATTCACAAATTGATCTCTGGGATCAGGTTCATATTTTTCGCAATGCTGGCTTTAAAAATAAGCCTCTGGATTTCAAAACGTCTCAACTCACTTACTATCCACCGACAGACCTCGCGACGACTGATCAATTAGTTCAAATTTCAGAACCCAAGACTCATAATCTCACTACAGCCATTGGCTTAAGAGCCCACCCCAAAGCCCAAACTTTTCAACTTATTTCTCAGGTACACAGCACATATGAACCGCCTACTTCTCATACTCCCTCTACTTCTTCTGATTCTTAATTCACCTATTCAAATTAATGCCCTGCCTTCAGACGACCAGGCTTTGATTTATGTCAAAAGCGATCAATTTCACATGGAAAATCTTGAAGGCCTGGCGACTTATACAGGCCATGTTGTTATTGACCAGGGAACTCGTCATCTCACAGCAAATACCGTGATTATTCATCGCAATGTAAACGGCCAGATTGACAAAATGACAGCTTTAGGCGACGCCAAAAATCCCGCTACGTTTAAAACACTGCCAAAGCCTGATAATCAATGGGTTAGCGGCCATGGACTGACCCTCTATTTTTATCCCGTCACTCATACGCTGGAGATTAATCAAGCGGCTTACCTCACTCAAAGTGGCAATAGCTTCACAGGGGATCAAATTTTTTATAACACCGTCACTGAAGTGGTCAATAGCCCTGATTCTCAAATCGGCCAATCTCTCATGGTCCTTCAGCCTCTTAATAAAAAATAAAAAATAAAAAGGCCCTTAATTTATGACTAATTTTAATCACTCCAGCTCTACTTTATCTGCTCAAAATTTAGCCAAACGCTATGCTTCTCGATGGGTTGTTAAAGATGTTTCTTTAGAAGTCAAAAGCGGCCAAATTATTGGATTACTGGGCCCTAATGGCGCTGGAAAAACAACGTCTTTTTATATGATCGTGGGTTTAATTAAAGCCAATAAAGGCAAAATTTTATTAGATGGGATAAATATTACTTCTAAGCCTATTCATTTAAGAGCCCAGCTTGGCATTGGCTATTTACCCCAAGAGCCCTCTGTTTTTAGAAAGCTAACGGTCGAAGATAATATTCGCGGAATCTTAGAGCTGCAGAAAAATCTAAGCCCTCAAGAACAAGCAGAAAAACTAGAGTCTTTATTACAAGAATTTCATATTAGCCATATTAGAAAAACCCTTGGCATGAGCCTTTCAGGCGGCGAGCGTCGTCGAACAGAAATTGCGCGTGCATTGGCAGGCTCTCCTAAATTTATGCTGTTAGATGAACCCTTTGCTGGCGTTGACCCTATTTCAGTCATTGATATTAAAAAAATCATTCGTCATTTAGCCGAGCGAGGCATTGGGATTTTAATTACTGATCATAATGTCCGAGAAACTTTGGATATTTGTGATTTAGCTTACATCGTCAATGATGGCGAATTAATTGCCCATGGAAATACGCAAGAAGTTTTATCCCACGAAGAAGTACGAAAAGTTTATTTAGGGGATCAATTCAGGCTTTAATTTTTAAAAATTTTTTAATTTCTTAGCCCTCATAAAAACTTAATAAACCCTTGCGAGATCTTAAGTCTTCATGTTCTAATTAAACTTATTAGACGGTGTTTAACAAAAGTATTTTAATTTATTTATTTTTAGGAGGATCCCATCATGACCTTACAATTAACTGGCCGACATGTTGAAATTACACCTGCAATTCGTGATTTCGTCACTCAGAAGATCACTAAAATTTCCAAACATTTTGATTCTATTACTTCCACTCATGTGATCCTAAGCGTTGAAAATCATCAGACTTTTTTTGCAGAAGCCAAAATGGATATTTCAGGCGCACAAATTTTTGCAAAAACTTCTGACAATAATATGTACGCAGCGATTGATTTATTAATAGACAAATTAGATAGGCAACTGATTAAACATAAAGAAAAAATCAAAAGTCATTCTGGTCCTAAATTAATCATCAAGGACGAAGATGAAGATCTAGAGTGATCCTAAAATAATCTTAAAATGATCTCAGTTACTTCGACTTCTGCACACGCCAATTTGGTTTTAATTAATCAAATTGGCGTTTTACTAATGGGCCCCAGTGGCTCTGGAAAATCTTATATTTCTCACCAGCTGGTTCAGTTAGATCCAATCAAACATCAACTCATCAGCGATGATTTAGTCTTGCTTTTTTTAAGCCCGAAAAATCAAGATCCGCAAATTTTATTAGGCACTCACCCCCATCATCCCGATCAACTCCAACCCATTGATCTTTTAATAGACCTAGGAAAAAATCCTGAGTTTTTAAATCTAGCCAAGCAACACCCCCTGCTTTCCCATATCCCTTATCAGATAAATTTTTATCAATTCCTTGTCAATTCAAAGACCTCACTTGCTTCGCTGTAGAAACTCTTGCAAAAAAATTGGCCCCAAAGTAACCTTCGCTCCGCTTTTGTCACAGAGATCAAAACCAGTGGTAACCATATGATAAGTATTTTGCTTATAACTCACGGCCAGATTGGCCTGGAGCTTTTAGAAACAGCAAAAAATATCTTAGGCCAACTTTCCATTCCAACGGCCTGCTTAAGTTTAAATAATAAAAGCGATGTTTCTTTAATTAAAAACCAAGCGGCTCAGCTCGTTAAACGCCTTGACCGTGGTCATGGTGTTTTAATCATGACGGATCTTTATGGCGCGACGCCTCATAATATTGCGCATACTTTAAGCCACGAGAACTTAAGCAATAATTCAATACCTATACCTCAGGCCATTGTCAGCGGCTTGAATCTCCCAATGCTCCTGCGTGCTTTAAATTACGCTGCTGAGCTTTCTCTAGAAGACCTTGCCAATAAAACCACTCAAGGCGGACATTTGGGCATTACCTGCCAGCAAGTTGAGTTAAAAATAGCGGCGGATGTATAAAAAATTGCTCGAAAAAAATATCAAACTTATTAATAAGCTCGGCCTTCATGCGCGAGCCTCTGCCAAACTCGTCAACCTTGCAGAAAGATTTGAATCTGAAGTGTACTTAGTCCGAGAAGATAACCAGCTCATTGCCAGTTCTAAAAGCATCATGGGTCTGATGATGCTCGCTGCACCTTGCGGCACAGCTTTTATTTTAAGAGCTGAAGAAGGCCCAGATTCCGAGACTGCCATTCAAGCCATTTTGGATTTAATTAATAATAAATTTGGTGAAGAGTCTTAAAAAAACTTAAAAAAACTTAAAAAAAAACTTTAAACACCTACAGGCTCCAGAAATACAAACTCTAAATTAATTTTAATTTTTAAATTTTTATTCAAATTTGAATTTAAATCTTGCGCCATTTGAAATTGTTTTAATTTCATCACGGGATAATTTTTTAAAATTCCCAGCTCATAAAAATTTAAAAAATCCTGGTAACGCCCTTCCATTTGCATATTTAAATTTCCTAGACCCAGACCCTCCTGACCCCCTGTCAGTGCTATAAAACTAGGATCTAATCCAATTTTAAAATTTTGTAATCCAAACTTTTCTGCCTCTTGAGAAAAAACAAAAATCAGAGACTCTAAATAATTCTGACTGGGTAAGACTCCTAATAAATCATTTAAATTTTTGAGAGCAGGCTGATCTTTCAGATTTTTTATTTTTAAGCTTTCAATATTGTTCGAAATTTTTTGACTCAAGTTTTGCTCAGCCAGCTTATTTTTATGCAAAACTATATTCTCTAAATCCACAGGCCTTATAAACAACATATAAAACCCTAGGCCCAACAATAACTCTAAACCTAGCCCCCCTAGAAAACCTAAACCTGGCCTGGTTTGCAATACTTTTAATAAATTTTCCAAGCTTATTCCCCTTCGCCACGCTGAGCTTGAATCAAAAAATGATGTTCTTGCGTGCTCAATATTTCGACCTGAGACCACAAGGGCTCTTGTTTTAAATTGGAAACAAAAAGATCTAAATCTCGACTGAAAAAACCATCTAAGTTCAAACCCTGGCTTTCTTTAAAATCCAATTGATTTAAAAAAACACCAGACGGCGTAATCCGCAGTAAGTTTTTAAAAAACACAGACCACTCTTCAGACTCTCTCGAATAAGTTAATAACAAATCTAACTTTCCAGCCTGACTCACAAAATCTTGCCGCTCCTGATTTAATAAATTTAATTTTTCTTTCTGAATATTATTAAAAAAAATTTCTTGGTTTACTTCAGCTAATAAACATTTTTCTTGTGTTAAATAATCTGACTTTAAATTATTTAAAAACCAAAAAATTAACACCCCTATTAAAAACAAAAACAAAACCACTAAAAACCACTCTCTGCTTAGCTTTTTCAGCCTTCTCTCCAGGCGATAATTTAATAAATTAGTTAATTTTTCTGCCATTCCAGAACTCCCATCGCCAGGCTATAAACTTGCTGATATTTTTCTGGAATTTTTTCCAAATCTAAAACTCCTGCTTTTTTCAATTCACTGATTCGATGCTCTGTCTGAGTAAAAGGTTCCGCTAAAACAGGTCGTAAACTATTAGCTTTAAGCCATTCGATAT
Source organism: Francisella tularensis subsp. holarctica (assembly GCA_945879065.1). GTDB lineage: Bacteria > Pseudomonadota > Gammaproteobacteria > Francisellales > CACEW01 > CAMCUU01. Next base: position 23,551 of record CAMCUU010000020.1, on the reverse strand, counting down.
TTCCATTAATAAAATTTAATTCAGTAATAATCACTGAAATTTTATTAAAATTTTTAATCTTAAAATCCACGGCCCATTGATTATTTTTATTATTTAAATCAACTCCATGATTTTTATTTAATACAAAAGCAATCTGCTGCTGTATTAAATGATCGACTAATTTTTTACTTTTATTTTTATTTTTAAAAAACTCAGCAAGCTCAGGAGTTAAATCTATTTCAAAATTTTGAATTAAATCATTCGGCACTAAAAAACCAACCTGGCTGTTTTTAATTTTTTTAAAAATTTCTAAATTTTTAAATTCTTGTAACTCACAAGTTCCAAAAAATTTTTTATTATCTTTATTATTTTTAACCCAGCAAAAATCTAATAAATCTTCTGGCTTAGTAACATCCAATATCAGGCCCAGCACACCTGCTTTTATTTTTAACACCACGTTCTCTTTATGTTTTTAATTACTCTCTAAAAACAAAAACAATACGGGAATAAAATAATATTTTCTACGGCGTCATTCTCAGAGTTATTCCCAGAGTTATTCCCAGGGTCATTCTCTGAAGACAATTGTAAATAGGCGTGTATTTTTGCAATCAGAACGAAATAAATAAACCTGTACACCCTTGTCGCACAAGGATCCTGGCTTTACTCTCCAGCTCTTTCATTTATCTCTAGTAAATACTCATGAGCACCCCTCAAAATTCTCGAAAACTTTTAAGCCTATTTATCCTAGGCATGAGCTCAGGACTTCCCGCTGTTTTAATTGGCAGCACTTTACAAGCTTGGTTTACTCAATCGGGCAGTTCTCTTTTAATTCTGGGATTTTTAAGCTTAATCGGCCTGCCTTATACCTATAAATTTCTCTGGTCTTTTCTTTTAGATCGCTTTGATTTGAATTTTTATAAAATCAGCCAGCATCGCTCTTGGATCTTACTCACCCAATTTATTTTAATTTTTTTATTATTTTTATTAGCTAATTTTTCTCCCAGCAGCCAGCCCAAACTATTAGCTAGCCTGGCTTTTATTATTGCTTTTGTTTCAGCCACGCAAGATATCGCAAGCGCTGGTTACTTAGTCGATATTGGAAAAAATCACTCTGGCCCTAGTGCCGCAAGTTTTATCACGGGTTATAGAATTTCAATGATTATTGCGGGTGCTCTCGCTTTAATTCTGGCAGACCACTTGGGCTTTAAAATCACTTACCAAATCATGAGTAGCTTAATGCTCGTATTTTTTATTTTAAATATTTTAATAATTCCCAATCCTGCTCAGCAAACTCAAAGACCCCATAATATAAAACAAGCCATTACCGAACCTTTTTTAAATTTCTTTCAAAAATATCCGGTAAAAATATCTTTGAGTCTTTTAGCGCTCTTATTTTTTTATAAACTCGGCAATGCTTTTTTACTCAGTTTTAATACTGTTTTTTTATTAAGAGTCTTACATTTTTCTCTCACAGATTTAGCGCTGGCTAATAAAATCATGGGGCTTATGGCTGCTTTATTAGGCGGCTTGGCTGCTGGCTTTTGGATGCGAAAATTAAGTTTATTTCAGGCGCTTTTACTCTTTGGCTTAATCCAAGCCTGTGCAAACTTAAGCTATGTATTCCTAGCTTGGATAGCTCACCCTAGTTTTAACTTAATGGCCAGTGTTTTATTTATTGAATATTTTTGCTCCGCTTTAGGCTCTACGGCTTTTATTGCTTTAACGATGCATCTATGTGATTTGAAATACTCGGCTTCTCAATATGCTTTATTAAATTCTCTGGAAAGCTTTGGGACCGTGTATTTAGGCCCCATTGCTGGATTTTTATTAGCAAGTTTAAAAATAAGCTGGCCAGAGTTTTATTTTTTAAGTTTTATATTGGCCCTGCCCGGTGTTTTTTTAGTTTTTTTATTAAAAAAATATTTTTAATTATCTAATTCCATCGAGACTGGGCCCTGATTTCCTTGATCATCCGGATTATGCGCCCACACCAAAGCCAAAATATGCCGATGCATGCGATGAATCACAGGCGGCTCACGGAACCCTAGCCAGGGTTCTGGTTCTGGTTCTGGTTCTGGTTCTGGTTCTGGAGCTGGAGCTGGAAGCGGCGCAACATGAAATGCGGGGCCTAAAAAACGGGGAACACCCGGTGGAAGCAAGGCCTCCCGCCTTATCATCGGCCCCGCTTCTGGATCAACTCCCCCCACAAAAGGATTTATATTAAGACCCCCGATCATTTTTATTTAGACACTCCTTTTATCAAATTTTATCTCAAGTTTTATCAAGCCAATCTGGCGCAATCTGTATATAATTTTGCCCTTCAACTCCAGAACAAAATTAGAAAAATAAACCATGTTTTTATTTGCTGAGCTCAACCATCGCCTGTCGACTTACATGTCCCGAGAAAAAATAGACATCATTGTCGATAGCTTTTTACTCGCCGCCGATGCGCATGAGACTCAGACAAGATCTTCTGGTGAGCCCTATATCACCCATCCAGTAGCAGTAGCTTGTTTATTAGCCGAAATGCACATGGACCCAGAAACCATCATGGCGTCATTATTACATGATGTGATTGAAGATACCCACTACTCCCATGCAGATCTAGAGGCTTTATTTGGCGAAAAAGTCGCTGAATTAGTCGAAGGGGTGAGTAAGCTCACTCAGATTTCTTTTGGCTCTAAAGCCGAAGCTCAAGCTGAAAATTTTAGAAAAATGATTTTGGCCATGGTCAAAGATATTCGTGTGATTATTATTAAACTCACAGACCGCTTGCATAACATGCATACTTTAAGTGCCCTGAAGGCTGAAAAACGCCGTCGAATCGCTATAGAAACCCTCGAGATTTATGCACCCATTGCCAATAGACTGGGCATGAACAGTATTAAACGATCTTTTGAAGATTTAGGTTTTCAGGCTTTATATCCCATGAGATATCGTGTTTTAAAAGAGTGTGTTAAACGCGCTCGGGGTAATAGACAGAAGCTCATGGAAAAAATTCAGGCGGGTTTAGCCGAAAGATTGAAACAAGAAGGCGTGAGTCCAGAACATATTTTTGGTCGAGAAAAAAGATTATTTAGCATCTTTAAAAAAATGAAAAATAAAGGCCTGCCTTTTTCAGAAATCATGGATGTCTACGCCTTTAGAATTATTGCCAGAGACTTGCGTGAGTGCTATGTCCTGCTAGGCGCTGTTCATAGTGTTTACACCCCGATTCCAGGGCGCTTCAAAGACTATATTGCCATTCCCAAAGGCAATGGTTATCAGTCTTTACACACTAGTTTATTTGGACCTCATGGGGTTCCTATTGAAATTCAAATCCGCACCCAAGAAATGGAAGAACATGCGGAAGCCGGCATTGCCGCCCATTGGTTATATAAATCAGGCGGCGGATACACCTCTACTACAGAGTTAAAAACCAGAGAGTGGCTACAAAATTTATTAGACATGCAATTAAGATCTGTCAGCTCTTTAGAATTTATCGAAAATGTGAAGATCGACCTATTTCCAGATGATGTTTATGTCTTCACTCCAGGCGGTGATATTAAACAATTACCCAAAGGCTCCACGCCGATTGATTTTGCTTATGCCATTCATACAGATTTAGGCAATCACTGTATTGCCGCAAAAATAGACCGTCGTTTAGTCCCTCTCTCTCAAGTATTAAATAACAGTCAGACGATTGAAATTTTAACCTCACCTACTGCGACGCCCAATCCAACTTGGCTTAACTTTGCTTTCACACCAAAAGCCAAAAGTGCGATTAAATTTTTTCTTAAATCTCAAGAAAAAGAAGAATCTATTACTTTGGGCCATAAATTATTAAATTACTCACTACAAGAATTTAAATTACGTTGGGAAAATATTGGCTTAAAACCACGCGAGCAATTATTAAAAAATTTAAGTTTCGCTCAAGAGTCACAATTATTTCTAGAAATTGGCCTAGGTCTTCGTGCCAGTGTGGTCGTCGCGCATCAGTTACTAGATCTTTTGCAAAATCTTGAAGCAAGCCAAACTCATGCTCAAGCGCATGACCCTGATAATAAAATAACCCTGTCAGGATCCGAGGGCATGAAAATAACTTATGCGACTTGCTGTTATCCCATTCCCGGAGACGATGTTCGAGGTCTCTTAGAAGTGGGGGCTGGGATTAAAGTCCATCGCTCTGAATGTCCCGTATTATTAAATGCTGACAAAATTAAAAGTAATCCGCATGCCTATATCCATGTCCGCTTTTCTGAACAACAAACCAGAACTTATCCCGTCAAGCTCACTATTTGGATGCGAAATATTAAAGGCGCAGTGGCTGATATTGCGAACACTATCGCTGATCAAGATGTGAATATCGGCGAGTTTCAAATCAATGAACTAGATAACATCCAGGGTGTTTTATCCGCCGTCATTGAAGTCAAAGATCGGAAACATCTTGCTGATGTCCTCCGCCGAGAGCGCCGATTATCTTGCGTGACGCGCATTGAGCGCTTAAAACCTAGTTCTAAAATTTTAAAACTTTAAAAACTTATTCAGACTTATTTAAACTTATTCAAACTTACCCACACCCTGACCCACAGAATCTGTGGGTATCTTATTTTTATTTTATTTTTTAAATTTTTTTAAATAATTTTTTAAAAAATTATTTTCTATGCACATCTATCCAGAGCTTTATCCACAGGCTGATCCACTGAATTTGTGGGTAAGTTTTTTAATTTAAATCAAAAAGACGCCACAGCCCCAATAAAACTAAATCTGGCTCGACATGATCAAATAATTTTTCTTCTTTAAATAACTGGGAAAAACCACCCGTCGCAATAATTTTTAAAGATTTAAAATTACTATTGTTTTTATTTTCTTCTTTTAACCTAGTAATCACTTCACGCGCTAAACCCAAGGCCCCGAAATACAAACCAGATTGAATATTTTCAATCGTATTTCGACCAATTAAAACATTCGGCTTTTGAATTTCCACTTGAGGTAATTGCGCGGTATTTAAAGACAGGGCTTCCATCGATGTTCTAAAACCTGGGGCGATTAAACCACCCTTCCATTCGGCTTTTTCAGTCACAAAACTAAAAGTCGTTGCCGTACCAAAATCGACGATTAATTTATTTTCTTTTGGATATAAAAACTCAGCAGCGATAGCACTGGCAATTCGATCTGAACCCACTTCTTGAGGGTGAAAGACGTCGATTTTTAAACCTGTTTTCACATCAAAATTTAAAACCAAGGGTCTTAATTTTAAATATTTTAAACAGGCTGAATGGACTGAATATAAAAGATCCGGCACAACTGAACTAATAGACACGGCTTTGATTTGATCTGGATCAAAGCCATTTTCTCTTAAAATACTGCGTAGAAATAACCCATATTCATCCGAGGTTAATTTGCTTTTAGAGGACTTTCGAAATCGCAAAACAATCTGATCCCCTAGAAACAAACCCGCAAAAAGTTGTGTATTACCAATATCAATCGCTAAAAGCATGAGATCAATCTCCAGGGAATTTTTATTATTAATTTTTTATTTTTATAAAGGAGCTGGGGCTCCTGTAGGAGCTTGCTTTTCTCCTAATTTAATAGGCGTTGCAAAAAAACCAGGAGCAAAAATACTACTGCTCATAGGTATTTCGCCAGGCGCTTTACTAGTGCTGGCACAATGAATCACTTGCGGAGAATCGGGTTTCACAGGTACGCCTGGCACAAGAGGGGGATCCATCGCAAGCGAAGCCACTGGAGACGGACCTGGAACTGAGCCTGAAATGGCACAAGTCGCTGAGCTGCCAAGAGTTACGGCAGACGCCCCACCCTCGATTGGCTCAAACTCAACATAGACTAAGTTGGCGATAGTCTCGGCTGGGAGCTGGACCACCCTAGGAAAGGGCGTATCCCCTCTTCCGGCACCGCCAATACGCCAGCCTAATCCACGAACAATTCCATCTTCAGCCCCTGATTTATCTCCAAGTTCTCCAGACATTTTTTTCACCCCTCATGTTTTTATTAAAATTTATTAAAAAATTAAAAATAGAATTTTGAAAAACTATGTTTTACAGGGTGCTTTTTTTACTGGTTTAACTTCTGGAAATCAAGGATATTTTAATAAGAATTTATTGCAGATTTACTTGCTTTATAATCTCTAAATCAAACCCTCGGTCATATAAAAATTTCCGAGCTTTTTGATTGGTTTTATAGTCAGACAAATCAATATTTTTAAATTTTTTTTTTAAAATATTTAACGCTATTTCTGTGAAATTAATATTTAAATGATTGTTTTCCAGCTCTTCTAAAACTTGATTAATTAAATTTAAACCTAAGCCCTCTTGACGCAGGGCCTGTCTAAAATAATTCGGGCCATAGCCTTTTTTAGCTCGAGAGCGAATATAACTTTCGGCATATTTCTGATTAGATAAATAATTTTTTGAAACCAATTCTTGAATTATTTCTTGGATTAATTTGGGAATTATTTCCCGGCTTATTTCCCCCGCAAGAAGAGAAATAGAATCAGCATCAGAGCGACTTAGAAAAACCCTCGCACTGGCTAATAATTTTTTAGATAAGTCTAATTCTGAATGCTCTCTTAAAGATAAAAAAACAATGGCTTTGTTTTTTAGAAAGACATAGAGATCTTGAGTTTCTTTTTTTTCCATCAGAAATTTAGGTCCATATCCGTCGGTGCATCATGCCCTTGTAGGGGCGGACCTGCGTGTCCGCCCTTCGGTAGGTGGTAAGAGCCAATCATGGGCGGACACATAGGTCCCGCCCCTACAGCTCTTCTTCTATTTCAGACGCCGCTTCTTCTGCAGGGGCAATATCCAGGCTGACTAGTTTATTTAAAAACGCCTCACGAATATTTTTTTCCAGCGTCGCAGCAATGGCTTTGTTTTCTTTTAAAAACATTCTCGCATTGTCTTTTCCTTGGCCAATCTTCGCCCCTTCATAGGCATACCAAGAACCAGATTTATCTACTAGACCGGCTTTCACTCCCAGTTCAATTAATTCGCCTTCACGAGAAACACCCTCGCCATAATAAATATCAAATTCAGCTTGCTTAAACGGCGGTGCGACTTTGTTTTTGACTACTTTGACGCGGGTTTCATTACCCACTAATTCTTCGCCTTTTTTAATACTGCCTGTTTTTCGAATATCTAATCTGACGGAAGCATAAAATTTTAAAGCATTGCCTCCCGTCGTTGTTTCTGGGTTACCAAACATTACGCCAATTTTCATACGAATTTGGTTAATAAAAATCACCAAAGTATTCGAGCGCTTAATATTGGCTGTGAGCTTTCTTAAAGCCTGGGACATTAATCTCGCCTGGAGACCCATATGAGAATCACCCATATCGCCTTCGATCTCAGCTCTGGGTGTTAAAGCCGCCACAGAATCTATAACCACGACGTCTACCGCACTTGAGCGAACCAACATGTCCGCAATTTCTAAAGCCTGCTCGCCATTGTCTGGCTGAGAGACTAAAAGATCTTCAACTTTGACACCCACAGCCTGAGCATAATTAGGATCCAGAGCATGCTCTGCATCTATAAACGCCGCTGTGCCGCCAGTCTTCTGGCACTCTGCAATGACTTGTAAAGTCAAAGTGGTTTTTCCTGAAGATTCAGGGCCAAAAATTTCAATAATTCGCCCTTTTGGCAAACCGCCTATTCCTAAAGCAATATCTAAGCCTAAAGAGCCTGTGGAAATCACTTGAATATCTCGGCCCTCGGGAGAATCTCCCATACGCATCACTGAGCCTTTTCCAAATTGTTTTTCGATTTGAGACAAGGCACCCATCAGCGCTTTACGTTTTGAATCATCCATGGTTTATTTTTACTCCTGCGTAAAATTAATAAATAAAAAAAAAATTAAAAATATTAAACATTAAAACGCGCTATTTTGACGCTTGAATTTTAATATGCAAATACATCATCGCTAAAAGAAACAAGCTGCCAATCAGTACAAAAGAACCCAAGATTCCAAAAGGTAAAAGACCCAGAATCCAGACCGCTAAAGCACTAATTAAAACAGCAATAAAATTCATGACACTAGAGGCAGACGCGCGGTCTGTAATAGCATTCGAGGCAATATAAGCCGCAGCGGGATAAGTAAAACTCGAGAGAAAAAATAAACAAGCCGTAATCATAAAAAAATAGAGCGGATTATTTAATTTCAAAACAATAAATAAAAATCCTAGCAAGAGCATTAAAAAAGCAGCCAAGCTCAAGCTTAATTTTAATAATTTGTCAGCCGCATATTTTTTCAAACAGTAAGCTGCCATCAAAGACCCCACGAGCATGCTCAAAGTATTTAATAAAAACCAAGAGCCATAGGTAGACGCTGAGAGATTTAAAACGCGACTGGAAATCAAAGGCGCAGCCACTGAATTGGTATAAGAAAACAGGCCTACCGAACTGACCATCAAAGAATAAACAATTAATTTTTTATGCTTAAAAGCGCTGAAATAATTATTAAAAATAACTCGGGGATGAATGGTTTGTTTTATCTTTAAAGTCTCTTCAAAAAATCCCGTGCAAATTAATAAAGCGACCCCATAAATCATTAAGACCCAGAAACAATCGACCCAATTAAAATACCGAGTGACTAAGCCACCGATATAAATGGCTATGCCTACTGAAGTCGTAAACGAAATCGTCGCAAAGGACATGGCATGCTTAGCCCGCTCTGGGCTTAAATATTCGTTTAATAACATAAAAGTACAGCAGAGCCCTGAAGCGGCACCCAGCGCCGTAATACCCCGCGCTAAAACTAAGACCCAAAAGATATGCAAGGGCACTGCTAATAAACACAAAAAAATTCCCACTAGATTTAAAATTAATCCCGCTCTTAAAGCCCACAAACGACCATATCTATTCGCCAATGGCCCGTAAATTAACTGCCCTAAAAAATAACCAATCAAAAAAACACTGATCAAATTCGAAACCACTGCGTCACCGACAGCCCATGTTTTTTCAATTACAGGTAAAGCAGGCGTAATAATGGCGCAGGAGCTTGAAGCAATGCTGATATAACAAAGCAGCAGTGGAATCTTCCAGGTTTTCATTAAACTAAATTCTCCCCTTCTTTTAGATTTAATAAACCTTCTGGTAACTGAGCTTTAGGAAAAGCTTGGAGACAGGCCAAGATTAAAATCACGCCAGAAAAAATCGCCATCACTAATAAATCAAAATATTTGGGAATCAATCCAATCCCGCCAAACTGGCCTAAATAAGAAATTAATCCCAAGCCTGGCAAGTAAATAAACACCCAGAGACTGTTTTTTAAATTCAAATTTTCTTCTGATTTAAAAATTCGCATCACCGTTAAAATGACCAGGCCTAATAAGACCGCCACTAACATATGCCAAACTGTCACCCAGCCCGTCCAATAGACTAAAAGATTGCTAATCGTAAAAGCCAAATAAGAAAATAATTTCGCAAATTTTAATTTAAAAACTCGCCGACCCTCTGGATAATTTTGTCTTAAAGACAAGAGCGCAATAGGCCCAATCGCATAACATAAAACAAAGGCAGACACTAAAAAGCTGACCATCCCTTGCCAGCCTGGCGCAGGGAAAAATAAGAGCATGCCAATCACAAAATTCAAACCAATCGCAATAGAGGGCACGCCTCGTTTAGATAAAGTTTTAAACATATTGGGCAAGAAACCATTTTCACTCATGGCATGAGCGACTCGGGCTGAAGTTGTAATAAAAATTAAAGCCGTGCCTAAAGGCGCAATAATGGCAATTAAAAACACTAATAATTTTAAGTGATTTAATCCCAGCTCTGAGGCTAATCCCACAAAGGGACTGGAATCTAAAGAAAAATGCACCTGGGACCAGCCTTGGGCAATATGAGCTGGAGACAAAGCGCCAATAAAAGCCACTTGTAATAAAAAATAAATCAATAAACAAATCCCTAAAGCCCCTAATAAAACCAGGGGAATCACTTTCTGAGGATTCTTGGCTTCTCCCGCCAAAACAATCACGGGTGCAAAGCCGACAAAAGACAAAATAATCCCGCCATTAGTTAAAGCAGAAGCCATGCCGTTAAACCCACTAGGAAACACACCGCCTTCTATTTTATAAAAATTCCCCAGATGAAAACTTACCCAGAGCAAGCTGACAATAATCACTAAAGGCACAATTAACTTAAACCAAACAATCACCGAGTTATATCTTGAAAGCCATTTCACACTCTGCAAATTAATCACACACATGAGTAATAAAATTAGCGCCGCTGCCAGATATCCTTCCAAACTTAAGACCGTCAGACCCCCTGACTTTTTAACTAAAACCGGATACACGGACGCGAGATACTGCAAGACGCCCATGGTTTCAATCGGCGGCACCGCGGCATAACCCAGATATAAAACCCAGCTAAAAATAAAACTGGTCAAAGACCCATGAGTAAAATGCATAAACCGCGCGCTGCCTCCAGAGATTGGAAACATGCACGCTAACTCTGCAAAAGTCATCGCAATTAATAAAATCGAAAAAAAGGCAAAGACCCAGGCCAATAAAGCCGCAGGACCCGCCAACTGAGCCGCATAGTAAGGCCCGAATAACCAACCCGACCCCAATATGCCGCTCACCGCTGTAAACATTAATCCCACAGGACCAATCGATCGTTTGAATGTCATGTCTTTAAATACCCTTTAAATATTTTTTAATTAAATCTGCTATCTCGCGCTCGCGCTCTCCGCGACCCTCTAAATCTTGAACCAATTCACTCACGGTTAATAAACTCAAAATGGGAATTCCTTGGGCCTCCACTGGATTTTTTTCTTGTCGATCCAAGCTAATCACTACACCCGCAACCACCGCGCCATGAGACTCAATCATCTTTTGAGACTCTAAAAAAGCCGTCCCCCGAGTGATCACATCATCAATTATTAAAACCCTGGAATTATTTGTAATTTTTTCACCGACGATTAGCCCACCTTCCCCATGGTCTTTAACTTCTTTGCGATTAAAACAAAAAGGTTTATTCACCCCGTATTTTTTAAATAGGGCCATACACACCGCAGAAACCAAGGGAATACCCTTATAAGCCGGACCGAATAAAAGATCATAATCAATGTTACTTTCTACAATTTTATCCGCATAAAATTCTGCCAAAATACTTAAAGACTCTCCGGTTTTAAATTGCCCTGCATTAAAAAAATAAGGGCTTCGTTTTCCAGACTTTAAAACAAAATCACCGAATAAAAGTACTTCTTGGGCCATTAAAAAATCAATTAATTTATTTTTATTATTCAAACTCAATAAACCTCAAAAAAATTTCGCAAACCGCGAAGTATCCATGTTACCCTCCTGCGAAATCAAGCAGTATTTTTTATAAAAAATTTTTAATTCTTATGATCTACGACCTCCCGCCTATTATTATTTTTAGCGCTGAAAATACAGCCACTCCAGCCCTCACTCCAGCCCTCACTCCAGAAAAAAATTCAGCTCAAGCTCCCGCTGAAACTGCTCAGAAAAATTTCTTAAATTCCCTTCAGCAAACTCAAGATTTAAATTTTTTTCAGGGCCAAAACAGCGCTCAGATTAGCTCTATGGGCACCGGCCAAGCCATTAGCTTGCGTGGCTTTGGAGACAACGCCGTCTCTGATATTTCTATTACTTATAATGGCATTGCTTTAAATCCCATCAGCCTTTCTGGCAGCGACTTAAATTTAATCCCACTTTCTCTCATTCAAGATTATTCCCTCAACTCTTACTCCAGCTCAGATCAAAATTCACTGGGAGGGTCTATTAGTTTTAATACTCAAAATAATTTAAATAATTTAAAAACTAATTCTCCAGATCAAACTTATTTCTCTCTCTCTCAACCCGTGCCGTTTAATCAAATCAATCAACACAATCAAACACACCCACTGCAAAATATTACTTTTTCTCAAACTCATTTTTTTTCTAATAATCCCCAAGAAATAAATAATATTAAACTCTTCACTTTTAATAATTTTATTAATACCCAAAGAGATTTTAATAGCACTACTATTTCCCAATTTGGCTTACAAACTTTTCATCAAGACTTAACTCATACACAAGAATTTTTTATTCAAGCAGGCCCTGAATACGACCAATATTCTGGTGCTTTAACTCAAGAACAAGTCAGTCAAAACAGAACTCAAATAGGCGATATGCCTGGGGATTTTGACTCGCAAAATTTACTGACTTCTTATAGCTCCAGCACACAAATTTCAGAATATTTAAAAACAAAAATAATACTCACCCATTTAGAACAAAACGGCGAGGGCACTTGGTTTAATGCTGATTTAATTCCCCAGAGCACTTATCAAACCAACACCGAAAGCTCTAGCATTTCGCCCAGTTTAATCTTTACAAACTCGCACCAAACTTCAGTAAAATTTTCAGAAAATTTAACACAAGCCACTTATACCAATACTTATGCTTTTCCTGCTGACTCTAATCAAATTTCCAGCTCTACCCTTAATCAGGCCCATCAATTAAGCGCCGACTCTGGTTTTGAATTTAAAAAAAATCTCAATACATTCTGGGCAATCAAAACCGGCGCAAATCAAATTTTTGCCCATCAATCTGACCCCGCTAATCCTAATAATTCTAATTATTCTAATAATCCCAGTATTTCTATCTGGCATCTCGACTCTTTATTTAAGATTAATCACTACTGGGACTTATCTTTGCGTCGAGAAGGGTCCTATAGACTCCCGCTCTCTGACGAAAATACAGACAGCTTGCCTAATACAGAGCTCACCCCAGAAACTAGCATTGATTATTCCGCGACTTTGAGATTTAAAAATAACTATTTTTTTAATAGCAGCCTCGAGCTTTATCAATTAAATATTAACCATGAGATTGCCTATATCCCTGCGAATTCTAATAACCCTAATAATCCCAGCCCTTTTGGTGCCAACATTAATTTACCTAAGACGCAAAGACAGGGCCTGATTTTAAATACTCAAGAAAATCTAAGTTCTTTGTTTAATTTATTTAAGCAAACTTCAAAACCCTGGACACTCTCAGAGTCTTTAAGCCTGATGAATAATCAATTTACTAATACCCATCAAACTATTCCGTGGACCAGTCCTCTCTTAATTTCTATTAATAATAATTTTTACTTCACCCCCAAACTTTCTTGGGATCTTCAAGCTAATTACACTGGTAAACTTTATGCCAGTGGGGATTTTAATAATACAGGCGGGACTTTCGGGGATTATTTAATAATTAACTCTAATTTAAATTATCAGGTTAATTCTTGGCTGATTTCTCTTTCCCTTCTTAATCTTACTAATAAACATTATTTTACCGATGTAAGTTACGCATCCTCTGGTAATGCTTATTATCCTGCTGATGGCCTCAGTGCTTTATTAACTGCGAGTTTGAATGTATGAAAATTTTTAATCTTTTTTCCCTAGAGGTATCAGCCCGGCACTCGGGCGAATACAAGATTCGCCCCTACACCTTCATTTTTTTTACAGGCCTTCTGTTTCTTTCCAGCTGCGCTTTAAATACTCAAAATATAAAAACCCAAAATTTAAAAACCCAAAATCAAGTTTTACTTTCTCTTAATCACTGGACGGCCGAGGGCGCTGTGAATATTTTTATGCCTCCAGAGCCTGCACAGCACATTAATTTTATCTGGACCCAAAATAATCAAAATTCTCAAATAGAACTTTATGGGCCTTTAGGCCTAGATCCTATAAAAATTAATCAAACTCCAGACAAAATTACGCTAGAAACTTTTGATCATAAAATTTATCAAGCGGATAATTCTGAAGATCTCATGGACCATCTTTTAGGCTGGTCCCTCCCCTTGGATCAAATGAAATACTGGCTCCTGGGGATTAATTCTGGAGCAGGGGCCTGGAACATTACTTATTTATCCTACAGCCCCGTGACTTTTAATCAGACTGTTTTTAACTTACCTGCGAAAATCCAGCTCACAAAAAAATCGGCACAAACGAACCAAGAGCTTCTTCATCAGCAACCCGATCAGCAACCCGATCAGCAACCGCCCCTTCAGAATTTGTCTCAGCTAATTCAGGATGAACAAACCCAGCAAATACAACAGCAAATCCAACGCATGTCCGTGATCGTTTTAATCCACCAGTGGGTACTTCAGGATTAGTAAAGACATCTCGAGGTGAAACCGAAGGGTAGAGAAGCGGTGATCCAGGACTCGCTATTGAAACTGAGCCAACTGAGCTATTCATTCCAGGACTAGACAAAACTCCTTCTTCATCACTACTGCCATCGCACATTATCACAGGTGCTTTAGGCGGCTCATCATCTTTCTGATACAGGGGAATACTTAAAAACAATTCCAAATTCGTCCAGTTCTTTTCTCTAGCCAATCTACTCCAGCTCGGCTTTCTATGGGCTTTAAAAATTTCTCCACATTCTCCATCTGCAAAAGCTTCTGGCTTATAAAATTCCCCACCTAATAAATTATTTAACAAGGCCAGATCATTTTCTTTCATTGCAAAAATCAAAGCTTTTTTTAAATTTTCAGCACTAGATTTAGCAAGATCCATTAAACCTTCTTTTTGTAGCGCCGCTTTAGATAAAACTTTTGCTAAAAAAACTCGTTTATCCAAGCCGCCTCTTAATACATGCTGATAAGCTTGTGCTGAGGTTTGAATAGGATTTTCTCTCGAATCATCCCCTGGCAAACTTCCAATATGAGCCACAATAAAACGATCCGCTGAGGGTTTATGTTTTGCTGGAATAGCTGAACCTGACACTATTTCGTTCCTTTTTATTTGAATTTTAATTATTTTAGACTTTCGGCTACCGGCCGACTTTAAACACCAAATCAGCAACGGCAGACATCCCGTCAGCTGGAGAGCCCACTCCGACAGCACCTCCAAATACCAGTGCAGGTAAGCCTGGCGGGCTGACTGAAGGTGAACCAAGACCTGGAGATGCACCAACCGACGCTGAACTTGCAGAAGCAGGTGTGCCAACCAATGGGCTAACTGGCATTGGTAAAGACAAGGCTTTAGGGATCACTGTTTCAATTTCTGGTTTAAAGCCTGGATAAGCGGTAAAAATAGAACCTAAAATATTGCCGCCTTTTTCTTGATCTTGGCTGATTAACTCACCCAACAAATCAAGATCTAAACGCCATACGCCACGCCCATGCAAGACTAATAAAAAAGACACGAGCCCCTGGTAATCTTTCAAAAAACATTCTTCTAAAAGCGAAACTCTGCGTTTTTTACCGTCTATTTTAATAGGCCTTGAGAATGAATTTCTTAAAAATAATTCTCGTAAGAAGCAACGATCTAAACAAAACACTTCCACACTTTTACCCAAAGAAAAATCAGTCTGCAGAGCTTGGTTAAGCACGCCAGTACGGGTTGCAACAACCGCTGCTGTTAGAATTTTTGCTCTCATGTTTTTTAGATCTAAATCAATAAAGCTCGCTTCCTCTGGCGTCATGCAAGCTTCTTGCGCTGTCAGAACAAGAGCCAATCCAGAAAGTAATTTTGTATTTTCTGAATTGGTCAAAATATTTAAATCATCCACCCCTGCTGGAATGCCTCCTGTAAAAGCCAGCAAATAAAAGACGATGCCCTCATAGCCTGCGTTGATGGCATAGCTTAATAAGTTAGGGAAAGTTTCTCCCCCTCTTTCAATGGGTTTGATCGCAGCGTCTAAAAAAGGTGTCCTAACTAATTCAAAATCACCCCAAATCTCTGCTTTTTTATAAACGTCTTGTCTCAATAAGCTCTCCAGAGAAGACCAAACCTCAAATTGAATAGTCGCGTTTAATAAACTTCTTCTCCAAAAATTTAAATCCTTTAAGTTAAAAAACTCTCCCGTAAAATATTTTTCTTGTAAAAAACACTCCGCGAGAAAATGAAAAGCAGGTTTATTTCTAGACCTGACAATCAACTGGAGACCCGCTACAAACTCATCATCTTCCCCAGAAATACCCATACCTATTGCTTTAAAAATCTTAAGCGCTAAATCAGTGTGCCCACAAGTCACTGCTAGAAAAAATAAATTGGTTTGATTATCCGCCGTTTCTAAAGACCCATCTCGCTCTAAAAAAAGCTTAATAGCCTCTAAATTATTAGCCTGAACAGCTAAAGCCATCGGGGTAAATCCATCTTGATTCACGTAACTTAAAAAATAAGAAAAATTAAGTCTTGCCATCTTGAAAGGCACTGCAATTTCTTCATTAAAATGAAAAATTTTTGTTCCAACTATTAAACAAAAATTCTCTGGCCTATCAGACCCATCTGCATAAGAACAAATCAAAGAAAAAATTTCATTTTTCTTTTCTCTCAAAATTGTTTCGAGTTTTCTTTTTTGCAAATCAATCCGTGAAACATCTACACCGCCATCATCAAAATATGTGGGATTTTTTACCGACAAAGACGGCGCACCGCCATCACGCACGACTCTTTTTGGGCTACCTGGAGTCACTTGATGGGAGGTGTGATACATGGCTGGAACTGGTAGCCCTGGTAATTCTGGTAATTCTGCTCCTGACATGAGCTACTCCTTTTTATTTATTATTATTTTTATTTTCCAGCAATTTCTTATATCTAAGCATGAGAATAATAAGCCTCAGCTGGAAAAGCGGCGCACTCTAACGGATTTGAACTCCAGATAAAAGATCAAAAATAGGCGTCGGTGTTTTTAAATCTCCTAACTCACCCTCCAGAATTAAAAACTCAGGCCCAAAATAATCCCATACTTTCTGCCCTGTTTTAGCTGGTGGCTCGCCTTGGAAATTAGCACTGGTAGACACCAGGGGATGTTTTAGGTTTTGAGCTAAAGCTAATAAAACTGGATGATTAGATAATCTCACAGCCAAACTTTCATGCTGACCTTTTAAATAATCAGGACAAGATTCTCCCAAAGGTAATAAATAAGTCACAGGACCTGGCCATGATTTTTTTAAAGTTTCTTTCAAATCTAGATTTAATTTTTTAATCCAATTTAAATTTTCTAATCGCTCCAGCTCATCCGTAATAATAATTAAACCCTTCTGAGCTCCCCGCCCTTTGAGATTTAATAATTGCTCGACAGCTTTTGGATTTCTGGCGTCAACACTTAAGCCATACACAGACTCTGTAGGCACAGCAATGACCTCTCCAGCTAATAATTTTTCCACACCCTGATTTATATTTATTAAATTATTTAAATTTATTTTATTCATAATAATAACCCTCACCCTCTAACTGTTTTTAATAAAGCCCTCTATTTTTTTCGAAATTTTTTAAACTAAAAAAGATCTTAAAAACATGTCCAAAAAATATCTCTCTACTTTAATTTTCAGCACTTTGTTTTTGCATAGTCTTTCCAGCTTCGCAGGACACGGAAATAACCCCAGTTTACTTGGTACGCCAGAGAGCAGTAAGAGCAATACGGCTAGTAATAACGCCCCGAATGGCAAGGGTAATTTCCCACCCAGCCCTTCTCTTAATAACGACTACTTTACAATAGATACGCAACAGTCTGTGGCGGCTGTCACCGAACAAGATCATATTGAATCACTCTTGCAAATTTTATCGAATTATCCTGGCCAAAATTTGCCGCCCATTATGATGGGAATAAAAGCCGAATTCGACGCTGCTTATTCAGACAATACTAATTACACCTACGTCCCTTATTTCAACGGCTATGACAATCCAGACCACACCAGCACGCACACCTGGGTGGATAAATTCAGGGTCCCCGTCGTCGCCAATTATAATTCCTGGTGGCATGCTGAAATTCAAACACAGGCTCAAGGCAATCAAGTCACTGTTTTAGACAGCGCGTTATTTTACGGGGACTTTAATCAGTCGCCTTTATATTATTATTTGGGCAAGCAATATATTAACTTCGCGCCTTTTTATACTTTTATTCCCTATAACGACCCTTTAAATAAAAGCTATTTCAGACCCTTAGTTCATGACACTGCTGTCGCTGGTTTTTATAACACTCATGTTTTTTCAACTCTTTCTTTATTTAAAACCAATAGCACTAATCAAGATAACGGCAGTGGCTCGCAAATTAGTAATTTTGCGTATCAATTTATTTACAGTTTTAATTTACCTAAAAATAATGGCTTAAAACTTGGCGCGAGTTATATCAATAATATTAATAAAGACAGCTCTGGCTTAGAAAATCTAAGTACCAGTAATAATAAAATGCTTCCCGCGATAGACCTCAATGCCTATGTAAATTTCAACGCCTGGAGTGCCTTGGCTGAATATGACACGACGTCTAAGAGCGTTGAGAATATTAACAATCAAAAAACCAAAATATCTGCCTATGACCTAGAGCTGGCTTATAGCTATGCCTGGTTCAAACCCACCACTTTTTCTATGAGCTATAGCGCGACTCAAGGCTTAAATGGCGTGAATGGCGCTGGGTTAGAAAACATGGATCAGACTTTATTAGGTAACAACAGCATGGTATCAGGCTCTGTGGCTTTCACGCTGGCTAAGAATTTTTATCTCTCTTTCGAATACGACCGGGTGGGGCAATACACAGAGCTAGCAACTAATAGCCCGAAAAATTATTTCTCTATTGGAACCTGCGATGTGGTTTTGTTTTTTTAATTTAATTACGCCCAATGCTGAATTTGATAAAACGGAATAGCTCTAATTTTAATGTCACTTGGATCGCTGTCTTGATTTGCTTCTTCCATTTGCTCAGAAATTTTAAGCCCCAAGGAACACCCTGCATGGCTGTTCAAAAACTCTTGCATGCTTCTTAATCTTCCTGTTGATCCTGACTTCACTTCCGCTGGAATAATTTGTCCTTCATGCACGAAGATAAAATCAACTTCTGCGTTGCTCTGCGCTGCTTCTCGATGCCAATAAAATAGCTCCGCTTGTCGCCTTACATTTTGATAAGCCAAATATTCCTGAGCCACAAATTGCTCACTAATAGCCCCTGCATTTTGTACCTCCAAGGGTTTAAACAAAAACTCACTCAAACTTAAATTTAATAAGCGCTGTGCTAAGCCCAAATCAAAAAAGAAAACTTTAAATCGCCGATCATCTTTAGTCGCCGCCAAGGGAAAGCCCTGGGCACTACTGTGATAAACCAAATGCGCAATTCCAGCTTCTTCTAACAATAACAGCGCCTCTTTTAGGGGCCCTGACCGTAGCTCTCGATCAATATGAGTAAATTTAAACTTGTGCCCTAGTTGACTGGGAATATTGCTAAATACTCGTTCGACATACGGCAACTGATGAGCCTTGGCATATTTTGCAAAATCCATCCGATACGCATTTAAAATATCATCTTGAATATGCTGACAACGCACGGGATCCTGGGTCTTAATCCAAGCATCCACCACGGCAGGCATCCCCCCTAGCCACATATAGTGACGCACCTCATTTAAGAGCATGGAATGAAAGGGTTCAGCGACTATGTTTTCAGGATTGTTTTTATAACGCCTTAATTCTGACTTGCCAATGGCCTCTAAATATTCTTCGAAACTTAAAGGATAAACATAGCGAAATTCGACCCGACCCACCGGAATCCCAATTTTATTAAGCTTAAAATTAATCAAAGAGCCTGCCGCAATAACATGCAAATCAGGCAACTCTTCTTTAAAAGACCGCAAGGCAATAATGGCGTTTTCACACTCTTGAATCTCATCTAAAAATAACAAAGTCCGTCCAGGTTCAATCAACTGATTGGTATAAGCCCGCAAACTCTGAATTAAAACTTTAATATTCAAATCACCTTCAAAAATCTTCTTAGCGGCTATTTGGGTCTCAAAGTTAATTTCAACAAAAGATTCAAAAGTCTGGCCCAGTCTTTTCGCTAAATCTGATTTACCGACTTGCCTCGCTCCTTTCAAAATTAAGGGCTTTCTTAAGGCATCCACCTTCCAGTCCAATAAAGACTGCAGCAAAAATCGATCCATCAGTTCACACCCCTTTTTTAACAAAAATCAGCTAAAAATCATTATAACCCCTAAAAATATCAAAGCCAGTGATATTTATGGGGGGTATTTTGTCAGCGTCATTGATATTTTTCGGGGTTATTTATTTTCTAAGCCCATTTTTCTAAATATTCTGCCCACATCAGGGCATTAATTTTCAAAATAGTTTCGATATGAAAATGCTGAGGACCTTCGCAATATTTTTTATAAAAATTATTTTTATAATTATTTAACACGCCATTAAATTCCCCCGACTTAATACTTTGCTGACAGGCATCAAAAGTCCCCGGCATAATCGACCCGGTCATTTTTAATTTATCGGGCTTAAATCCTTCCGTTCTTTTGGCATAAAAATCTCGAACTAAATATCGCCCTTGAGCCTCTCGTCTTTTAAATTCAGGGGGTAAATAAAAGCAAAATTCCACTAAGGGTCTGTACAAAAACGGGTAGACATATTCCAGCCCAAAATACTCCCCCGCAATGGCTGAGTATTCCACGCGCATATTCACCGTATGAGATAAAACGCCCTGGAGATGGGCATAATCTCGATGTCTAATCGATGGGGTGAACGGGCTTGGGATTACTGGAAAGTTTTGCTCAGATTTTTCTTTCTCTAGATTTTTAATCAAACTATTTTTAATTATTTTTTTCATGTCAAAAACTTTGTTAAAAATTTTATAAACCAGGGGATTCGAATAATTTAAAATCTGAATCAAAGTTTTAGTTTTTTCTAAAACAGATGTCTGATTCTTGGATCTTAAAACATAGTCATTCCAGATCGCTCGATAATTTTTTCTAGCCAGCATATCGGGAATAAAACAAGCGAGGCCGGCATGAGACGAAATACATTCATCGCCTAGAAATCCAGAAAGTAATTTCGTACAAGATTTTCTCTGAGCCGCTTCATGAATATTATTCGCCAGCATGAAAAAAATATAAGGCGGCGCGCCGGGGAAGATTTCAGCCATTTTTTTGAGATGGCTGATGGGTTCGAAATTATCCGCATCAATAAATTCATGCTGATTTTCTAGACCATATTTTTTAATTAAAAATAAAACCGACTGGTACTCACATTTTTCACTGGAGTCGGCCCCCGCATGGGTGAGCAAATTAGGCCTTAAGCCCAGCTCATGAGCGGCTAGAAAAATACTGGAAGAATCTAAGCCCCCGCTCAATTCTTGAGCGAGCCCTACTGAGCTATTTAAATCAGT
This sequence comes from Francisella tularensis subsp. holarctica, assembly GCA_945879065.1. Taxonomy (GTDB): domain Bacteria; phylum Pseudomonadota; class Gammaproteobacteria; order Francisellales; family CACEW01; genus CAMCUU01. Next base: position 2,484 of record CAMCUU010000020.1, on the reverse strand, counting down.
CCCTACTAAATTTTTTAAACTTTCTTTTAATAAAAATTCAAATCGCTCTTCATATTCTTGATTTTCTAAAATCCGATCTGGGCCATTGGGATTTAAAATAAAATATTTATCTTCTGAAATAGTTTTATTTTTAATTTTTAAAATACTGCCGGGGCTCACTCTAAAAATATGTTCAAAATAAGTTTGCGTGGTCACGGGAGGAACAGAGGCGCCTAATTTAATTTGAAAGCATTCGAGAACCACTTGTTCTGTTAAACCAGGCCTTTGAGGCAAATAATCTAAAATATTTTTAATATTATGAGAAAAAATAAAAGTATTATTTACATAATAATAAAACAGGGGTATCTGCCCAAAGGGGTCTCTTCCAGCGGTTAATACCCCCGTATTTTTATTAAACAAGACCCAAGCAAAGGGTAAAAAAGATTCTTGGCAAGATTTAAAATCCAAAGGCGGATTGGGTTTAGCAGTCCATAAAATATAAGAATCAGCACTGTTTTTTAATTGAATCTCTTGGGGCAGCCAAGGACTTAAATTAATTATTTTTATATTTTCTACACCCATAAAAAACCCCCAGGAAAAACTGTTTTAACTACTTAAAACATTATGCCTGGGGGGTTTTAATAGATCTAAGGCGCAGTGGGGTTTTAAATCTGGAATGGCCCGCGCCCAGCAAAGTTCACAGGACCTCTTCCATCATCAGAACCAAGACCAGTAGGCTGTCTTCCAAAGGCCAAGCCTGCTCTGCTTGGTTGGCCAGCATGAGCCCTGTAGTCACCTCCTTCACCTAAGCCCTTCAAAGAAAGCCCGCCTGTACTTTTTGATGACTTCATTCCCGTGCCAGCGGGACGCTTCACCAACTTAGACCCACCACCGCATTCCAGTCGTCTCCAGACAGCTCGGCCTAATAAAAATGCACCGGCCAAAACAACTGCGCCAACGGCAGCACCGGTGAGCACTTGGAAGTATTCTTTTTCTTTCCAAAACTTTTGAATATCTTCTCGAAATAAATAGCTTAATCCGGCTCCAAGACCTGCACCCACTACAGCTAAAACCGCCGTTGCGATCCCGCATTTTTTAGTACATAAAGGCGTGCCATCGGTACGCATGGCAGTAGGAAGAGCGCCAAACTGAGGAGCGGCGGCTCCAGGTAGCACATAGGAGCTTTGTTGACGACTACTAGGTACTTTCCCTGTAGGTAAACGAGAAGCTTGCTGACCGTATCCTTGTTGTTGTAACTCACGCACCGTGCCGCTACCACGGCGATCTTTAATACGCTTAGTATCATCACTGCTAAATCCACTTCTGACAGAACTCGGCCCTCTTTTTGGCTGACCTGTTAATAAGCCCTGCTCTAAATCACCCTGTCCTCGACCTAATTCACCAGACATTTCACACCCCTTCTTTATTTGTTTTAATTCTCAAAAATCCGTCGATTTATACTAAGCCTGGGTGCTTGATGCAAATAATTAAATAAAAAAAAAGCACCGCTGTTTTCCAGAAGTGCTTTTTGAAATTTATGCTTATTTTTTTAATTTAGTTTTTTAAAAATCCCTCGGACAATATATTCAAAGCTTCTTGGTGATTAGCCACGGGGGTAAAGATTTCTTTGACTAAGCCTAATAATCCTACGATTTGAGCATTTTGATCATAAATAGGATAACGCTTGGTTCTTAAAGATCGGGTCGTACTGTCTGGTAATTTCACTTCACGGTCTTCTAAAGTCGGCACGCCTTGTAATAGCGCTAATTCATCGGCTTCTTGAACATCGGTAGCCATATGTAAAGCCAAGCCAAAATCAAAATCGCTCTTGCCGACTATTTTATTGGCATCATCTAAGGCCATCAGACTGGCATAATTAGACGAACACCATTGGTATTCAGAGCAGATATCTTTCCAATAAACTGGATTGGAAAAGTTCATCAAGATGTCATTAATAATAATACTGTCTTTGATATTTAATAATTCCATGAGCAAATTGGCACAATGATCATACTCCGCGAAGATGCCTTTCCAGCGAATGGTATCGCTGATCTCTTGTAAAGTTTTCGAAATATGACTTTCTAAATTTAAATTAAATTCACTGTTTTTATTGCGACGACTCATGGACTCTTCTCCTTGTTAAAATCCTAAATCCTAATTTCTAAAATTGATGCGTAACTATTAATGACTCTTTTTAATAATTAACACTCTTTTTTATCTCTCTCTTTTATAAATAACTCTCTTAAAAAAACGCACTTTTACTTATTTTTATGAGCTCCTGCTTAAGTGAGTTACTTGGGCCATCCACTTTAGCCACGTATTTTTGGCACCTCTCTCCATGACCCAAGCCGGGCGATATTACGGAAGCACTTTGCTCAAATCAATAGATTTACAGAAAAAGTCATAACTATTTTTGAATGGATTAAATTCAATTTAAAATCTGCTTGGACCTGGAAACTCGGATCGTTATAATCCGCGCGGTTTTTCAAAATAAAATATAAAAAT
>CAMCUU010000019.1 GCA_945879065.1 Francisella tularensis subsp. holarctica | reverse complement strand
AAATTTAAGGGAGTACATGGGCGTCGCAGGGGGTAAAAATACACAGCCGCGAAGCTTGCCAGCTTAAGGATTAAATTGGGAGAGGGGGATTATTTTAATTAAGGTCAGTAAGCCGGCGCACTGTGGGTTCTATCAATTCCATGATGGGGCCTTTGATCGGGCGTTGTTGTTGGTTGACTTACAGCATTAACCACCCTCAAAGCAAGAGCAGGGTATTGGATTTGAACAGTGTTGGAAGATTTAGATTTACGTTCGCAATAATTCGAAATGCTTCTGACGCTGCAAAGAACACCAAAAGATAAGGATATAACGGCACAGGCAATGAAGGCTCCAGTGAGGGCTTTGTAATGAGGGTTACAGAAGGGCGTTAAAGAGGGTGGTTTTTCTTGAAGGCAGGCCTTCACACAGGCCGTGATAGTTTGGTTACAGGCAGCGAGCCAATAAGCTTGATCAGATACATTACAAAGATCGTCATACGGTAGTTTTAAAGACTCAAAGCAGTCAGAGGTATGCGTGTTATCCAGTGAAAGTTGTCGGATGGCAATAAAATATGCAAAAACAATGGCTGATGAAAGACAAGAAAGAGCGCAATAGGTTTTGATACGGAGTTTAAAACAAGAAGTTTTAGCTGGAGCCGCTGGAGTTGGGGTTATTGAGCTCGCTGAAGCAGGGCGATGCTTATCAATTAATAAAGGTTGGAATGATGGGCGACGGGGGGAACCATCTGAATCTGCCTCATAGCCTTTTTGAAGCAGTGCTTCTGCAAGGGGTCCTTTATAGAAATCTTCCCCCGTGCCACCTGTTCCTGCTCCTGCTCTTCGAGCCATCGTGATCTCCTAATTTTTTATATTTTTAATAATTATTTTTTTAAATAAAGCCAACGAAGAGGCCGAGTATTAAAAATAAAACTGCCAGAATCCAGAACCTTGTGGTGACTTGGGTTTCTTTCCAGCCCAATAATTCAAAATGATGATGAATGGGGGCCATTTTGAAAATTCTTTTCTTTCTGAGTTTATAAGACCCGACTTGGAGCATGACGGAAAGCGCTTCCAGAATAAAAATCAGGCCCATCAGTGCAAATACTAAAGATTGATTTAAGAGCAGGGCCATGATGGCCAGCAAAGCCCCTAGACCCAAAGCCCCCACATCGCCCATAAATATTTGGGCAGGGTGAGCGTTGAAAAATAAAAACCCAAGCCCTGCGCCCATAATGGCGGCGCTAAAAATCAAAAGATTAAAATTGGCAAAGCTGGAATGATTGGGAATATCAGTCACTAGAAAGCTGGTGAGATGGCTTGTAAAAGACTGATGAAAATAAGCCAGTAGGCCGAGTCCCAAAGCAACTAAGATCACTGGAAAGATGACTAAGCCGTCTAGACCATCAGTGAGATTCACAGAATTAGAGCTGCCGACGATAACGAGCCAGGCGAAAACAAAAAAGAAGCAGCCCAAATAAAGATAAGTATGAAGAATGGGAATATAGAGCGATAAATAGCTGGAAGTGGAGTGCTGTAAGTGAATCAGCCAAGCGGTAGAAATTAAAGAAATAAGGGTTAAGCCCATCATTTTTTTGCGACCCGATAAGCCTTTTGGATTTTTTAAAATGACTTTTTTCCAGTCGTCGTAAAAGCCAATAAAACCTGCAGAAATTAAAGTAAAGAGTAAAAGATATAAATTAGAATTTTGAATATTTCCTAGTAATAAGGCTGTAAAAACAATTGAAAAAATAATTAAAACCCCGCCCATGGTGGGGGTGCCTTTTTTACTAAGATGCGTACTGGGGCCGTCTGTTCTAATCACTTGGCCCATCTGTAATTGCTGGAGTATTTGAATAAATTTTTTGCCTAAAAATAAAGTAATAAAAAAAGAAAAAATAAAAGCAGCAAAAATAATAAAGTAAAAATAATGATTTAAAAAAACATCAAAATTTTGATGAGTAATTAAAGTCCAGAGCCAAATAAGCATGAGTAGGGTCCTATTATTTTTAGTTTTTTATGATTTATTTAAATTCAAAATATTTTTTAAAATGCTTTCCATTTGATTCCCACGAGAGCCTTTGATTAAAACCAAGTTATTGGGTTTAAGCGGGTTTTTAAGCGGATTGTTAAGTAGATCATAGAGATGGGTCTCCAGGTCGGTTTTAGTCTTAAATAATTTTGCACGGCCATCCGTAGCTTGGACGGTATGAATTAATAAATCTGAAGAGCCATAGAGTAAAACATGGTCTAGTTGATCTTGATTAAAAGCTTCCAGAAGCCATTCGCCCATTTGTCTGTGATAAGCAATCGCTTGATCTGCTAACTGCGCCATGTTGGACATGATAAAGATTTTTTGATGATGCGTGGGATATTGGGTCAGGCATTCGATGGCGGATTTCACGGCAGCTGGAGAAGCATTGTAAGTATCGTCAATGACGGTCAGGTGATCTAAAACATGGGGACAGAGCCGACCTGGAATAGGTTTTAAATTTTCTAAGCTAGTTTTGATTTTTTCGAGAGGAATTTTTAAAGCAAACCCTGCCGCACAAGCGGCAAGGGCGTTATGAATCACATGGGGACCCAGTAAGGGAATAGATATTTTTATAGGGGAATTAGGTGCAGGAGTGATGAGTAAAAATTCGGTGTGAGTAGGGGTTATTAAAATATCTTGGGCAGTGATATTGGGTTTTTTATTTAATTTATTTAAGTGGTTTAACCCAAAAGTGAGAATTTGAATATGCGTTAGTTTTTCTAGTTTTTTAAGCCATTGAGATGAAAAAGATTCGTCGAGATTAATTAAAGCCATAGGTTTACAAGTAGGTGGATAAGAAAGATGAGGGTTGAGATTAAAAATCTCTGATTTTTCCTGGGAAATAGACTGGGTGTCCCCCATGCCTTCGGCGTGTTGATAGCGAATATTGGTAATTAAGCTGAGAGTAGGCTGGGCGATATTCACTAAATTTTTGATATCACCGGTTCTACTGGCGCCTAGTTCTAGGACGGCAAATTGATAAGAATGATCGAGCTGAAAGAGCGTTAAAGGCAGGCCGAATTGGTTATTTAAATTCCCCTGGGTTGATAAAATTTTTCCGATGGATTGGCAAATGGCACTCATCATTTCTTTGGTGCCGGTTTTGCCACAGCTGCCGGTTAAAGCAAGGACTGGAATGTTAAATAAAAGTCGGTATTGCTGGGCAAGTTTTCCTAAAGTTTCAGTGGTATTAGAAGTAATTAATTGGGGAATATTTAACTCTAATTTTTTTTCAGTAATTAATAAGGACGCTTTTTTTTCGAAGGCTGTCAGGGCGAAATCGTGGCCATCAAAATTCGGGCCTTGGATGCAGCAGAAGGCTTGGTTTTCTTGAATCGTTCGGGTGTCGATGCTGAGGCCCTGATAAGGGATGATGTGAGAATTTGACTGGGGAAAAAAAATATCAGCGTGGATCAGTTCGGCTAGTTGGTTCCAGGTGATTGCTGGAGTAATAGATGGGGTAATAGCTGGAGTGGCGGGCATTTTTTTAGTGTTCCTGAATTAATTAAAATAATTAAAACTATTAATTAACAGCCTGAATAATGGCCTTGAAATAAGCGGGGGGTTCGGGGCGATCGTACCAGGCAAGAAAAAGCACATGCTGGAAGATTTGTCCCTGATTTAAAATAATTAATTGATCTTGGTCAACGTAAGGTTTCGCAAATTCTTCAGTCAGGGTGGTATAGCCCAAGCCTGCAGAGGCTAATTTTGCCAAGGCAACGGTGTCATTAGCGAAATGTCTGGCGTGTTGAGTATGTTGGTCTAAGCCGTAGTGTTTTAAGTAATTTAAAGTCATGCGATCTTGTGGGTCAAAATCAATCATGGGTTCTTGAGAAAGAATCTGATCTAAAGGTCGATCTTTCCATTGAGAACTTGCGACTAGGACATAATTTTCTGGGGCTAAATTTTTAGATTGCATCTCGGGGGCTAAGTCTTCTTTTTCTAGAAAAGCAAAATCAACACGGCCTTCTTTGAGTGCGACATGACGCATTTCAATGTCGGTAAAGCAAAACTGAAAGCGTAATTTGGGGAATTTATTTAAGAGAGGGGGTAAATTTTTTAAGACCCGAGATTGCATGATGCTAGAAGGGCCTGAAATAGAAATCTGGACAATTGTTTCTGTCCCAGCGCCCTGAATTTTGGCTAAGACTTCGCCTTCTAATAATTTGGCGGATTGGCAGTAAAGCACCAAGGCATGGCCTTCTTGAGTTAAGACCATGCCTCTGCGGGTTCTGGTAAATAAAGTGGTTCGAAGCTGGGTTTCTAAAGTTTTAATTCTTTGAGTCACGGCGGTTTGAGTTAAGAACAGAGCCTCAGCGGCAGCATTGACCGTGTTATGTTTCACAATGGCTAAGAAAGCATCTAATTGGGGGCCCAGTAAAGACACAGAAAACTCCTGAATTTTGAGAAGGCCCCAGTGTATCTAGGATCAGGGGTTTGTGAAGGAGGAATTGAGTTGAATTAAGTGAAGTTAACTAGACATATTTTACTAAATCTCCGTATTGAACCAGTACTTGATCATGGGTTAATAAAATTAAGGGTTCGCTCATGGCCTGGGCAATCAACATGCGGTCAAAAGGATCTCGGTGATATAAAGGAAGATTGCGTGTTGCAAAGGTATGTTCCCAGGTAATGGGAAGTTCTTTGATCTTAGATTGCTGGAGAGAGGGAATGAGATTGTCTGTCTCCATTTGTATTTTCCCCAATTTTGCTTTGATATGGATTTCCCAGAGGGAAATAGCGCTCACGAAAATAAGATCAGCCTGGGTTAAATAATTTTTAGCCTCTTTGGATAATTTTTCCGGATTGGATAGGGACCATATGAGAATATTAGTATCCAGTAAGAGTCTCATGATTTTTTTCTTCCTTTGGATTTTTTAGCGCTTTGAGATTTTTCTATGACATCAGATTCAGTAGATTTGATAGGTTCAATAGGCTCAATCGGACCTTCTTCAAATAAGGCAATGATTTCAGGGGGTAGGGGCGCATCAAAATCGTCAGAGATAGTAATTTGGCCTTCCATAATCCCAAAAGGAAATCCTGCTTTTTTTTTGGGTTCAAGAGGGCACAGCAAAGCTTTGGGTTCACCAGCTTTGGCAATAATAAAACTTTCGCCCTGACTGGCGCGTTCTACAAGGTCAGAGAGCTGAGATTTTGCGTCATAAATATTAAATTGCTGAGGCGATTTTTTCATAGAAATATTCTCAATAAATAGCTTATTTTTAATTTTAGGAAATTTATCGAAGCCTGGCGTGTTGGTCAAGTTGGTCAAGTTTGTAGAGTAATTCAAATTAGCCTCCTAATTTTCTTTCCCGAAGCGAAATAGCCTCTGCTAAATGTTTTTGAGTAATAGAAAGTGCTTGTTCAAGATCTGCAATGGTCCTGGCGACTTTTAATAAGCGGTGAAAGCTTCTGGCCGAAAGTTTTAATTTGTTCATAGCGGAAGAAAGCCAGGCCTGATCTTGTGTATTTAAACAGCAATATAAATTTAACTCTTGGGGTGTGAGCGCCGCATTGGGTTTGCCCTGTCGGTCCATTTGGATTTTTCTCGCTTGAATGACTCTGGTTTGAATAGACGCCGAACTTTCAGAGCTGACTTGGCTTAAAAGCGTCTCTTGGTCGATTTCGGGGACATGAAGATGCAGGTCAATACGGTCTAATAAAGGCCCTGAAATTTTATGGCGATATTTTTCAACTTGTTGACTGGAGCAAGTACAGGCTTTTAATTTCGAGGTCGCATAACCGCAGGGGCAAGGATTCATCGCAGCAATGAGCTGGACTTTTGCTGGAAAAGTCACATGGGCATTGGCTCTGGCAATGGACACTTGGCCAGTTTCTAAAGGCTCCCTCATGACTTCTAAGACTTGTCGGCCGAATTCAGGCAGCTCATCTAAAAATAAAACACCATGATGCGCTAAAGATAACTCGCCGGGCTTGGGGTAGCTGCCACCACCAATTAAAGAAATCGCAGAGGCCGTATGATGAGGGTGTCTAAACGGCCGCTCATAAAAAAATTCGGGGGGCCGTGGGCGGCCTTTTATAGACGCAATAGTCGCAACTTCTAGAGCCTCATCGGGAGAAAGGGGTGGCAAAATACCCGTCACTCTTGAGGCCAGCATGGACTTCCCAGTCCCTGGAGGCCCGACAAATAAGACATTGTGATGCCCGCTAGCTGCTATTTCCAAAGCTCTTTTAGCCTGCATCTGGCCTTTGACTTCAGAAAAATCGGGTAGTGATAAAAAGGATTTTTGAAAAATTTGAGCCTCTGGTTTTTTTAATACTAAGCGGCCTGAGAGATGCCCGCAGACTTCTAAAAGATGCTCTGCAATAAAACAATTTAAATTTTCTATTAACACCGCTTCGCCGGAATTAGCCGATGGAAGAATCAAAGTTCTTTGATTTTTCTGAGTATAAAAAGCAAAAGGCAGTGCGGATGGGATGCCTCTTAGAGACCCATCTAGTGCTAATTCCCCTGCAAATTCGATGCCTTGTGTAGCGCTCAGTGGAATTTGTCCTGAAGCTGCAAGAATTCCAATCGCAATGGCTAAGTCAAATCTTCCGCCCTCTTTAGGTAAATCTGCGGGAGCCAGATTAATAATGATTTTTCGAGCTGGAAATTCAAAGCCGCTATTAATAATGGCTGATCTGACGCGCTCACGACTTTCTTTCACCGCTTTTTCAGGAAGCCCAACAACGGTCACTCCAGGTAAGCCCATGGAGAGATGGACTTCAATATCTACTGGAATCGCTTCTACGCCTTGCTGAGCGCGGCTTTTAATAATGGCTAGGGCTGCTGTTTTATCAGCTAATTCCAAAAGCGGATTAGGTTTTTTTTCCAGATTTTCTAAATTTTCCAGATCTTCTAATTCTTCTAAATTTAAATTCATAAGGGTGCGTCCCATCCTGGCTTGAAGCCCGAGATTAAAAAAATTAATTAAAAAAAGTTAATTAAAAAACTAATGCTGCGTATGAAGCAGATTGGAGACTTTTTCTTCGAGCTCAGTGACTTTGCTTTGCAGCGCCTGAAGTTTTTTCAGCTGAAGATCGAAATCTTCGCGAGTGACTAGCTCTAGTTTTTCAAAAGCACAGAGCAAAACAGATTTAATTTGCTCTTGATATTTTTCTTTGCATTGTTCTGTTCGGTCTTTCAGGCCAGAAGGTAAAATATCGGCCAATTTTTGGCTTAAATTCTGACAAAGATCTTCCACGGTTTTTTTATTAAATGAGCTGAACATGATTGGGTTTTTCCTAAATTAAAGTTATTAAAATTAAATAAAAATCATAAAAAATAAGTTCCGTATTTTAATAATTTTTAATTTAAATATTCAATCTTTGTACAAGAATTTTTTAAAATATATTTATAATTTTTAAGTTTAAAATTAATTTTTTTATTTTTTTTTAAATTCTTTTAAATTCTTTTATGTCTTTAACAGATCCTCTATATTCACGCCTCAAAAATTACCTAGATGCCGAGCATGGCCTTGCAAAATTTAAAAAATCCCATGAAAAAAACTCCAGAAAAAAATCCAGAAAAAAATCCAGAAAGACATCCCAAAGGCTTATGGATATTAAGCTTTTCCGAGCTTTCAGATCGCTTTGCTTACTATGGCATCGTGACGGTCATGACTTTGTATTTAGCCAAAGTTTTCTTATTTAACGACCAATTGATTTACAGTCTTTCTGGCGTTTATAGCACTCTAGGCTTTGGCCTGCCTGTTTTAGGCGGTTTGATTGCAGATCGAATTTTGGGTTATCGCTATGCCATTATTTTGGGTGCGATCTTAATGATCTTAGGCAATTTAGTTCTTTGTCTTTCTAGTTTAAGCGCCGTGTATTTTGGCTTAAGTTTAGTGGTCACTGGAATTGGTTTATTCAAAGCCAATGTGACTAGCCAAGTGGGGACTTTATATTCTCAGGGGGATACTCGAAAAGAAGGGGCCTTTGCGACTTTTTATTTGGGCATGAATATTGGGGCTCTAACCGGTCCTTTAGTATTCGGTGGCGCCGTGTTTCTTTGGGGCTGGCATGCGGGATTTATTTTTGGCGCTCTGAGCTTAAGCGTGAGTTTATTTTGGTATGTCAGTGCTTATCGTTATTTTGGAAATTTTTTATTAAAAATTAATTCTAAAAAAAAGCCCACTTATCAATGGCTCTGTGTTTTTTTAATTATTCTAAGTGTCTGGGGTTTTGCCTGGATGTTTTCCCACTCTCAATATTTTTCTGACTTTGTTTGGATCTTCGCCGTCATGATGCTCATGGCTCTGTGTGTGATTACCTATCAGCGAAAAAGTGGCCAAGAGAGGCGGCATATTTTGGCTTTTGTTTTCTTTGTGGCTTTTTCGATTTTTTATTTTGCTTGCGCGCGTCAGGTTAATACTTCTTTAGAGTTATTTCTGGACCGGTCGATTAATCGCCATATTTTTGGCTATGAGCTGCCTATTGAATGGTTCGCTTCTTTTGAACCTATTTTTATTGCGCTGAGTTTAATTATTATCTCGCCCTTCTGGCGCTATCTCCTGCGTATTAAAAAACAGCCGAGTGCCATGGTCTTAGTAGTCGCTGGTTTGTTTTTTGCTGCTTTAAGTTTTGTGATTTTTGGTTTATCTGCCCAAGCATCTATTTTAAATTTTAATTCTGCTGTTAATTCTGGCTGCAACTGGCCGCTTTATATTCTTTTATTGGGTTATTTTATTTTGGGCTTGGGAGAGCTCGCTATTTTCCCTAGTATTACTTCCATGGTCAGTGATCTTGCCCCTGCCGGACTTCAAGCAACGTTCATGGGCTTTTGGTTATTATCTAGTGCGTTTTCTTCTTATATTGGCGCCATGATGGCTAATTTAAGTGCAATTAATCCTCAAGTTTTAAAAATTCTGAGTCATCGAGATATAGGATTAATTTATCAACGATCTTTTTTTGAAATTGCTTCTATTGTCTTTATCGTCATGCTCGTTGCACTATTGGGCCTTCCTTGGATGCAGAGGCTTGTTAAAGCTTAAAATTTTGAGCTTAAAGTTTAAAATCACGTGAAAAATTTTTTAGATCTTTTTAATTATTTTCAAAAGTCTCAAGATTTAAATCTGGATCTTTATGCGTCTGTCAAAATAAAAGCACTGAATTTAAATTCTAAAAATATTAAACCAGGTGAAATATTTATAGCGCTGCCTAGTTTTAAAAATAAAAATAAAAATAAAAATTTAAATTTTATTGATTTTATTCAAGAGGCTGTGAATAAAGGCGCCATAGGGATTTTAATAGATTTAGATTTATTTTTAGAGCTGGAAAAAGAGTTAGAAAAAGAGCTGGAAAATTTTTTAAAAATACCCTGTTTAAAAATTAAAAATTTAAATAATTATTTGTCTGATTTAGCTTTCTGGTTTGAAGATTTAAAAAATTTAAAAAATATAGAAAAACTAGAAAAAATAATTGCGGTGACGGGGACTAATGGCAAAACAACGGTGAGTTTTTTATTAGCCCAGTTTTTTAATTATTTGGGCCAAAAAACGGGCTTAATAGGCACTTTAGGCGCGGGATTTTTAGAAGATTTAGAAGGTTTAGAAGGTTTAAAAGATACAGGGATGACGACGCCTGATGCTTTAAAGCTTGCCCAATTAATTAAAAAATTAGGAGCAGAAGGCGCTAAAGTAATTGCCATGGAAGCGTCTTCTCATGCTTTAGATCAGGGGCGTCTAACAGCTGTGCCTATTACGACGGCGGTGTTTACTAATTTGACGCAAGATCATTTGGATTATCATGAAAATATGGCGGGCTACGCCAGGGCAAAAAGTATTTTATTTAAATTTAAAAGCCTAAAAGCGGTGGTTTTAAATCTAGATGATCCGTATTGTCCAGTGATGCTTGAGGCGGCTCAAAGTAATAATATTAAAAATAATTTATTAAAAATTATTAAATTTTCTTTGAGTATTAAATCAGCAGATATTTATCCGCTGTTTTTAAATCAAGATAATCAAGATACGCAAGGCTATAAAAATCTTAAAATTCAAACGCCCCTGGGAGTTTTAGAGACTGATTTGTTTTTAATGGGCCTGTTTAATTTAAGTAATTATTTAGCAGTGCTTGGGGTTTTAATTAGTGAAGGATTTAATTTAAATCAAATTAAAAAACATACGCCGTATTTAAAGCCGCCATTGGGTCGTATGGAATTAATTCAAAGACCTGGAAAAGCCTCTGTGATTATTGACTATGCCCATACCCCTGACGCGATGGAAAAAGTCTTATTGGCTTTGAGAGCCCATTTAAGAAGCCCTGAAGGAAAATTATGGGTTGTCTTTGGTTGTGGGGGAGATCGGGATCGGACTAAGAGACCGCTGATGGCCAAAATTGCTGAGGATTTAGCCGATGAAATTATGGTCACGGAAGATAATTGTCGGTTTGAATCTCAAGAGCAAATTAGGGCTGATATTTTTGCAGGGTTTAAAAATTTTAAAAAATTAAAAAATATTAAAAATAAATATGGTTATATAGAGCGCAGAGCTTTAGCGATTGAGTTTGTATGTCAAAAAGCAGGGCCAGATGATTTAATTTTATTGGCTGGGAAGGGCCATGAAAAATATTTAGATCAGCAAGGGGTTAGAAAATATTTTAACGAGAGAGATTATATTTTTTAGGAGAAGATAAAGATGGGCTTAGCGTTTTTTGGGACGGATGGCATTCGTTCAAAAGTGGGTGTATTTCCCATGGTCCCTGAATTTTTAGTGAAGTTAGGCATGGCAGCTGGTGTCATTCTCAAAGAACACAACGAGCAAGCGCGTGTGGTGATTGGCCGAGATACACGGCGTTCAGGGCCGATGATTGAATCAGCGCTAGAGGCGGGGTTGTCAGCCATGGGGGTGGATGTGTATTTGCTGGGCGAGATGCCAACGCCAGGGGTGGCTTATTTAACACGGGCTTTTCATGCGGAAGCTGGAGTTGTCATTTCTGCGTCTCATAATCCTCATGAAGATAATGGGATTAAATTTTTTGGATCCGATGGGGCTAAATTATCCGATGCTTTAGAGCTCGCTATTGAAAATAAATTAAAAGGCTTATTGGACCAAAATTTAAATCAGGGTTTGAATTTAAGTCCGGTATTTTCTGAGCAAATGGGAGTGGTTAAAAATATTCAAGACGCGGCAGGAAGATATATAGAATTTTGCAAAGCCTCGACGCCTTATTTTTTTTCTCTCAGGGGTTTAAAAATTATTTTAGATTGTGCCCATGGTGCGACGGCGAAGATTGCCCCCCAGGTTTTTCAAGAGTTGGGTGCTGAAGTCATAACTATTGGCGTAGATCCCAATGGGTTAAATATTAATGCCGAATTTGGGTCGACCTCGCCCTGGAATTTACAAAAGAAAGTGCTGGCTGAAAGAGCCGATTTAGGCATTGCTTTTGATGGCGATGGGGATCGGGTCATCATGGTGGATCATGCGGGGGTGTTAGTGGATGGTGATGAAATTGTATTTTTATTAGCGAAAGACTCTAAGCGGGAAGGCCGCATGAAAACGGGCGGCGTGGTCGGCACTCAAATGAGTAATCTGGGTTTAGAAAAAGCTTTAGCTCAAGAAGATATTCCGTTTGTCAGGACTAAAGTCGGCGATCGGCATGTGATGGCCGAGTTAAAAAAACGCCAATGGTTATTAGGCGGTGAGTCTTCAGGTCATATTATTTGGTTAGATTCAACGACGACTGGAGATGGCATTGTCGCGGCTTTGCAGGTTTTAACAGTCATGAAAAAACAGGATTTAAGTTTAAGGGCTTGTTTAGCGGGTATGGTGAAAATGCCCCAAGTTTTAATTAATTTAAGTTTGAAAGAAAAATTATCTTTAGATCAATTAAAAATATTTGAACTCTGGGCTTTAGAGCGAGAGAAAAATTTAAATTTAAATCATACGGGCCGGATTTTATTAAGACCGTCGGGGACAGAAAATTTATTAAGAATTATGGTCGAGGGAGAAGATTTAAAATTAGTAAAAAATACAGCAGAGCAATTGGCTGAAAGAATTAGCTTAGAATTAGAAAATAAAAATTTAAGTGAAAATATAAAATCAAAAGGGGTTTTAATTTAATGGGTAAGTTAAGAAATAAATTAATCATGGGTAACTGGAAGATGAACGGCAGTGAGAATTTTACTCACGGTTTAATTCAAGAATTAATGCAGGGATTAGAGGCTGGGGTATTAAATAAAAGTATTAAATTAAACACCCAATTAGTGATCTGTCCGCCCAGTGTGTATTTAAATCAGGCGGTGGCAGAAATTAAAAATTATAAAAATAATTTAAATTTTTCTGTTGGTGCTCAGGATGTCAGTGCTCATGAGGGTTCGGGCGCTTATACGGGGGAAGTATCAGCCCAGATGTTAAAAGATTTAGGCTGTGAATATGTGCTGGTGGGGCATTCTGAGCGTCGCCAATATCATAAAGAAAGTAATGAGCTCGTGGCTCAAAAAACCTTGAGTGTTTTAAAAGCAGGATTAATTCCCGTGATTTGTGTGGGTGAAAGCTTAAAAGAGCGAGAAAATAATCAGACTAAATCTATTATTTCAGAGCAGCTGGGCGCCGTGTTTAAATTAATTTCTCCAGAGGTTTTTAAAAATTCAGTCATTGCCTATGAGCCTGTTTGGGCCATTGGAACGGGTCTTGCGGCAACGCCCGATCAAGTGCAAGAAGTGCATGCTTTTATTCGTCAACAATTGGCGTCTTATCAGACATCTCAGGCAGGTCTTGCCTTGGGCAATCAAATCTTATATGGTGGCAGCCTCAAACCGGCCAACGCCGGGGAGATCCTTGCTTTAACTGATGTAGATGGCGGACTGATTGGTGGTGCCTCGTTGAAAGCTGAAGAGTTTTTATCGATCTGCCGATCCGCTTGAGGGATAAATACGCATGCAACAACTAGTGATTATGATTCACGTCGCACTTTGCTTGAGCTTAATTGCTTTGGTCTTATTGCAACAAGGTAAAGGCGCCAATATGGGTCCTGCCTTTGGTTCGGGCGCGTCGAATACTTTATTTGGTAGTCGGGGTCCTGCGTCGTTTTTGATGAAGCTCACGGGAGGCATCGCAGCGTTATTTTTTATAACATCTTTAGCCTTGAGCTTTTTTATCTCCAGTGCTGTCCACCATGCGGATCAATTGACGGTTGCGCCGAGTAATAATTCTCTCGCACCCGTGTCAATTAATCAGCCTCAGCAGAAACCAAGCAAGTAGAGAGATCAGTAGATCAGTAGTGCCGAAGTGGTGAAATTGGTAGACACGCTACCTTGAGGTGGTAGTGGGGCAACCTGTGTCGGTTCGAGTCCGGCCTTCGGCACCATTTTTTGATCTTAATTTTGATTGCACCAGTTGCACCAGTTGCACCAGTTGCAACAATTAAATAACTCAGAATTAACGCCGCCCCATGCTTTTTTTTAAATTCGTTCTTCCCTATAATCGCGCCCTTAAATATCCCCAGGGTTTTATATTTATTTATGCTAAGTCATTACTTACCCATTCTTATTTTTATTATTTTTGCGATTGGATTATCCGCCGGGATTTTACTAGCGGCCAAGATCCTTTCTAATATTTTAAAAACTAATCAACCTACGCCTGAAAAGCTTTCGCCTTTTGAATGCGGCTTCGGAGAATTTGAAGACGCGCGGTCTAAGTTTGATATTCGATTTTATTTACTAGCCATTTTATTTATTGTTTTTGATCTGGAAGTTGCATTTTTATTTCCTTGGGCCGTGGTCTTAAAAAAAATCAGCTGGATGGGTTTTTCCGCCATGGGATTATTTTTATTAATTTTAATTATTGGCTTTATTGTCGAATGGAAAAAAGGGGCTCTCGAGTGGGAGTAGTAAAAAATATGGGCTCTGAATCTAAGTCTGGATCTAAATCAAGTATTCAAGATATTTTAATTGGCAAAGACGGAATCTTAACCAGCAGTGCAGATCAAATGATCAACTGGGCTCGGACAGGATCTCTATGGCCTGTGACTTTTGGCCTGGCCTGCTGTGCCGTCGAAATGATGCATGCAGGCGCTTCTCGTTATGACATGGATCGATTTGGTGTGGTGTTTAGACCCTCGCCTAGGCAGTCGGATTTGATGATCGTTGCTGGGACTCTGTGTAACAAAATGGCACCAGCTTTACGTAAAGTTTATGACCAGATGGCCGATCCTAAGTGGGTGATTTCCATGGGCTCTTGTGCCAATGGTGGTGGTTATTATCATTATTCTTATTCTGTTGTCAGAGGCTGTGATCGTATTGTGCCGGTAGATATCTATGTTCCAGGTTGTCCACCGACGGCTGAGGCTTTGTTATATGGCATTATCCAACTGCAAAATAAAATTAAAAAAACGTGTTCAATTGCAAATTAATTTAAATAATTAATTTAAAAATTTAAGAGGCTCCAAGATTCTATGTCTGGTTTAATAACTCCCCCTGCTAATACCCCAGAATTAAAACCAGAAATAACACCAGAAATAAAACAGGGCCCCTGGGATAGCTTTAAAAAAATGGTGCAAAAACATTTGGGTGAACTAGTGACTCAAATATTAGAAGCTCATGGGGAATTAACTTTAGAAACAAGCGCCAGTGGGATTCAAGAAGTTTTATTTACTTTAAGAGATGTATTGCACTTTGAGCAGCTGACGGATTTATTTGGCGTTGATTATTCCACTTATGGCCAGGCCGAATGGAAGACGGATAAAGCGACGGGGACGGGTTTTTCCAGAGCTTGTAATCGGCCTAATTTAAGCGAGTTGCCCAGCTCTCATCGATTTGCCGTGATTTATCAGCTCTTGTCTTTAAAGCATAATTTAAGAGTCCGAGTCCGAGTTTTTTTAGATGCCGATGATCCTAGGGTGCCCTCGGCTTACCCTATTTATAATATTGCCGATTGGCTGGAGCGAGAGGCTTTTGATTTATTTGGAATCTTGTTTGAAAACCATCCAGATTTAAGGCGAATTCTCACAGACTATGGGTTTTCTGGCTATCCGTTTAGAAAAGATTTTCCCATTAGTGGCCATGTGGAAATGCGTTATGATCAGCATGAAAAAAGAGTGGTCTATGGGCCTGTTGAAATTGAACCCCGAGTTTTAGTGCCTCGAGTAATTAGAGCTGATAGCCGTTATGGCTATGCAGATCAAAATTTAGAAAAATTAAATTTAAAAGAGGTTTTAAAAGAGGGTTTAAAAAATGTCTGAATTTAAAAATTACACGATTAATTTTGGCCCTCAGCATCCGGCCGCTCACGGTGTTTTGAGATTAATTTTAGATTTAGATGGCGAAGTGGTTGTCAACGCTGATCCGCATATTGGTTTATTACATAGAGGGACGGAAAAACTCGCTGAGACTAAGCCCTATAACCAAAGTATTGGCTATATGGATCGCTTAGATTATGTGTCTATGATGTGTAACGAACATGCGTATTGTCTGGCGATAGAGAAATTATTAGGGGCCGAAGTGCCTAAAAGAGCCCAGTATATTCGGGTCTTATTTTCTGAAATTACGAGAATTTTAAATCATCTTTTATGGCTGGGCGCCAATGCGCTGGACTTAGGCGCGATGACCGTATTTTTATATGCTTTTAGAGAGCGCGAAGATTTAATGGATTGTTACGAGGCTGTGTCTGGGGCCAGGATGCATGCGGCTTATTTTAGACCCGGTGGAGTTTATAGAGATCTGCCAGATCGCATGGCTCAATATGATGCAAAAAATTCCAGATTTAAATCTAAGAAAGATCTGGAAAGATTGAATAAAAATCGTCAGGGGTCTTTATTAGATTTTATTGAAGATTTTTCTCAAAGATTTCCAGATTGTATTAACGAATACGAGAGTTTATTAACTAATAATAGAATCTGGAAACAAAGAAACGTCGGCATTGGTATTATCTCAAAAGAGCGGGCCTTACAGATGGGCCTAACAGGTCCCATGTTAAGAGCCAGTGGTGTGGCTTGGGATCTAAGACGCATGCAGCCTTATGAAGTTTATTCAGAATTAGATTTTGAAGTCCCCGTAGGCTCTAAAGGCGATTGCTATGATCGTTATTTAGTCCGTATGGCAGAGATGCGGGAGTCTAATAAGATTATTGCCCAGTGTGTTCAATGGCTGAAGAAAAATCCGGGTCCTGTTATTTCTCAAGATCATAAATATGCCCCGCCTTCCAGAGAAAGCATGAAGCATGATATGGAAGCGCTGATTCATCATTTTAAATTATTTACAGAAGGCTATTGCGTCCCAGAGGGTGAGGTCTATGTAGGTATTGAACATCCCAAGGGGGAGTTTGGAATTAACTTAATTTCTGATGGGGCCAATAAACCTTATCGGCTTAAAATTCGGGCGCCAGGTTTTTCTCATCTTGCTGCTCTCAATGAATTGCTCAGGGGCCATATGCTGGCGGATGTCCCTGCAATGATTGCGACGGTGGATATTGTTTTTGGGGATATTGATCGATGATGTTGTATGTCGCAGTCGGTGGCCTTTGTCTGATTCCTTTTTTGCTAGTCGCTATGTTTTTTACGGAAATTATTATTCCGCAAAGAGAGCAGAGAAAAAAAGAGCAAAAAGAACAAGAAAATAAGTTAAAAATTTAAATTAAAAATAAAAAAATTAAAATTAAAATTAAAATTAAAGAGATGTGATGTGACGCAAGAAAAATTAGTCAAGCTGCCTCCAGAAGTAACGGATCAAATTGACCATTGGATTAGAAAATATCCTGCAGGAAAGCAAAAATCAGCGGTCATGCAGGCGCTCATGATTGTCCAAGAATATAACCAAGGCTATTTGACTAAAGATCTTATGGCGCTGGTGGCGGGGTATTTAAATATGCCGCCTGTTGCTGTCTTAGAAGTCGCGACTTTTTATTCCATGTATGAGCATGCTCCGGTTGGGAAGCATGTTTTGGCCATTTGTACCAATGTCCCTTGTCAGCTGAAAGGCTGTGAAAAAATAGTGAATTATTTAGAAAAAAAATGCGGGGCTAAATTAGGTCAAAATTCGCCGGATGGGCGCTTTACTTTAAGAAAAGCAGAGTGCTTAGGGGCTTGTGTCGGCGCGCCGGTTATGCAAATAGATAATAAAAATTATTATGAAAATCTGACCGAAGAAAAAGTAGATTTGATATTAAATAATTTAAATAATCTGGATGAGAAAAAATAAGATGGATAATTTAAACCCAGAAAATTTAAATTTAAATTTAGTTTGTTATAGAACCAAAGATCTTGCTAATCCCCATTCTTTTGAGACTTATCAAAGTATTGGTGGCTATTCTGTACTTAGAAAGATTCTGACAGAAAAAACACCGCCTCAAGAAATTATTGAAGAATTAAAATTATCTAATTTGCGGGGTCGTGGGGGTGCAGGGTTTCCGACTGGTTTGAAATGGAGCTTTATTCCCAGAAACGCCCCTGGAGATAAATATGTCGTCTGTAATTCGGATGAGGGGGAGCCGGGGACCTGCAAAGACCGGGATATCATGCGATACAACCCGCATCAACTAGTCGAAGGCTTAGCGATTGCCTGTTATGTCATGGGGGCTAAGCGCGCTTATAACTATATTCGCGGTGAATTTTGGGAGCCGTTTAATAGAGTTGAGCAGGCGATTAAAGAAGCGACAGAAGCTGGTTTAATTGGCGCGAATGCCCTGGGTTCTGGCATAGATATTTTTATTAATAATCATTTAGGCGCTGGGGCGTATATCTGCGGTGAAGAAACGGCTTTATTAAATTCTTTAGAGGGCAAAAAAGGCCAGCCGAGATTTAAACCGCCGTTTCCAGCGAATCATGGTTTGTACGGCGCGCCTACTAATGTTAATAACACAGAGACTTACAGTTCTGTCCCAGTGATTTTGCAAAAAGGTGGCAAATGGTTTGCAGAATTAGGCACACCTAAAAGCGGCGGGACTAAGATTTTTTGCGTGACGGGAGATGTTAATAAACCCGGCAATTTTGAGTTGCCCTTAGGTACGCCTTTTACAAAATTATTAGAGCTCGCGGGCGGTGTTAGAAATGGAAATAAAATAAAAGCCGTGGTTCCAGGGGGCAGCTCAGCGAAGATTTTAACTGGAGATGAGATGCTAAAACTCACCATGGACTATGAGGCTATAGGTGCCGCAGGGTCGATGTTGGGATCTGGGGCCTGTATTGTTTTAGATGAAACCCGTTGTATGGTTGAAATTTTGTCCAGATTTTTAGACTTTTACGAAGAAGAATCCTGTGGCCAATGCACGCCCTGTAGAGAGGGTTCTGGGTGGGTCGCCCGATTGGTTCACAAGATTTTAAATGGCCAAGCGGCATCTCAAGATATTGATAAATTAGTAGACATAGTTAACAAGGTCGAAGGCCATACAATTTGTGTTTTTGGGGAAGCGTTTGCTTGGCCCACTCAAAGCTATGTGAAAAAATTTAGATCTGAATTTGAAAGTTATATTAAAAAATAAATTAAGAAAATTAAGAAGGGCCTGAGCGTGAGTCAAGATTTAGAGATCCCCATGATTAATATGCTGATTGATGGCATTGCCATTAAAGCTCCTCAGGGCAGCATGATTATTGAGGCGGCGGATAATACAGAAGGGGTGGTGATTCCCAGATTTTGCTATCACAAGAAGTTATCTATTGCCGCTAATTGTCGCATGTGCCTAGTTGAACTAGAGGGCGGCAGAAAGCCCATGCCCGCTTGTGCAACGCCTGTTTCAGAAGGGATGAAAGTTTTTACAAAGTCTCAAAAGACCATGGAATATCAAAAATCAGTCATGGAATTTTTATTAATTAATCACCCCTTGGATTGCCCTATTTGTGATCAGGGTGGGGAGTGTGAATTACAAGATATTTCGATGGGTTATGGCAAAGATGTGTCGAGATATAGCTTAGGTAAGCGTGTCGTTGCTGACAAAGACATTGGGCCTTTGGTTTCGACAGATTTAACACGCTGTATTCATTGCACGCGTTGTGTGCGTTTTGGGCAAGAAATTGCAGGCTTGCAAGATTTAGGAATGCTTGGTCGGGGAGAGCATTCTGAAATTTCTGGATTTCTAGAAGGCTCTATGAATACAGAATTAGCTGGAAATATGATTGATTTGTGTCCAGTCGGGGCGCTGACTTCTAAGCCTTTTAGATTTTCAGCACGTGCTTGGGAGTTGCAGCAGCAGCCGGGAATTAGTTTTCATGATTGTGTGGGCTCTCATCTTTATGGCCATATTCGTCGTGGAGAATTAATGCGCGTGGTCCCCAGAGAAAACGAAAATATTAATGAATGTTGGTTGTCAGACAGAGATCGTTATAGCTACGAAGGTTTGAAATCTAATCGGGCTTTATATCCCCAAATTAAAAAAGCAGATTTATTAACACCCTTATTAACACCCTTATTAACACCAGTAGACTGGACAGAGGCTTTAGATTTTCTAGTGAATCAAGCCCATGAGATTTGCAAAAAATCACCTTTGGGTTCTCAAACTATCGCAGCGCTGGTTTCGCCTAATACTACTTTGGAAGAAGGGTATTTATTACAAAAATTATTAAGACAGCTGGGGTCTAGTAATCTGGACTATCGATTAAGACAGCAAGATTTCAGTGCGGATCAAGATTTAATTAATTTATCTTTTTTACCAGCCGCTGGAATTAACTGCAGTATTGAAGAGATAGAAAATCTGGATGCGACTTTATTAATTGGTTCAAACGTTCGTTATGAACAACCCATTATTCATCATCGAATTCGCAATGCAGTTCGGGATGAAGGCCGCGTGGTCATGAGTATTAATCCAGAGCGTTTTAATTTTAGATTTAGACACCATGATGCTTGGGTGGTTGAGCTGGAGGCTATGCCGAATGTTTTGGCCCAAGTATTAAAAGCGGTTTTAGAGTTAAAAAAATTAGATTTAAAAGAATTAGATTTAAAAGAATTAAAAGAGCTAGAAAAATTAGTGGTCTGCGAGCATGCGCAAAAGATCGCTGAGAATTTAGTCAAAGCTCAATCTCCAGGGGTTTTCTTAGGCGAGATTGCCATTGCGCATCCCCAGTATGCGTTGTTATTAGAACTTTCAGCTGTATTAATGCGCGTGTTAAATCAGGCCAAAGGTGGGGTTTTAACATCTGGCGCGAATGCCCGAGGATTGGCCAGTGTCGGATGCTTGCCGCATTGTCGGCCTGGATTTTTTCCAGTGACGACGCCTGGATTTAGTTTAAAAGAAATGATCTCTGGAGAAAGCAATCCTGAAATTATTATTTTGTTTAACACGGATCCTGTCTTGGATACGCTCTATGGGGAGCGTGTTAGGGATGTTTTATCTAAAGCCAAATTAGTGATTGCGATTACACCCTATTTAACCAACAGCTTAAAAGACTTAGCCCATGTGGTTTTACCCATGGCTGCAACGCCTGAAACTTCGGGGACTTTTATCAATGCTTCAGGGCTTTCTCAAAGTTTTTCAGGCTTGGCTAAGCCGCCTAAAGAAGCCCGACCTGGCTGGAAAATCTTAAGAGTCTTGGGTAATTTCTTTAAGCAAGAGGGCTTTGATTATGTGTCTTCAGAAGAAGTCTTAAAAGAAATTCAAAGTGTGAATTTTAATAACTTAAATTTTAATAATTTTAATAACTTAAATTTTAATAATTTAAATTTAAATAAAACCCCTCATAAAAATTATCTCTCTCGCATGGCTCCTGTGCCGATTTATGGCGCGGATATGATGCTTCGCGAGGCGGATGCTTTATCTCAAACACTGCAAATGCAAAATCTAGATAAAGTATTTATTTCAGAAAAATTAGCCCAAGAATTAGGTTTAAATTCAGAAAATTCAGATGATTTAGTGTCTGTGAAAGCGGCGGGTCAGGAGTTGATTTTAGAATTTGAGATAGAGCCGGCCTTGGCTGATTACACCATCATGATTTATCAAGGGCGTGTCAAAACAGCGAAGCTGGGGGCGGTATCAGAAGGATTAGTCTTAGAAAAAGTAAATAATAAAATAAATAAAAAAGGGAGTTTGTAAATCATGTCCCATTTATTTTTAGATCAAAATATTTTGAAAATAGTTTTTATTATTTTAAAAATTTTATTAATCATCGTGCCTTTATTAGTCGCCGTGGCTTATTTAACTTTGGTAGAGCGCAAAGTGATTGCTTATATGCAAGATCGTATTGGGCCCAATCGGGTTGGATTTTTGGGGATCTTGCAGCCCATTGCGGATGGGATGAAATTATTTTTTAAAGAAATGATCTGCCCTAGTAAATCCAATCCCTATTTATTTGTCGTCGCGCCTGCTTTGACGTTTATTCCTGCTTTGATTGCCTGGGCCGTGATTCCTTTTTGGTCCCATGGGGTTTTGGCGAATATCAATGCCGGGGTTTTATATTTATTCGCCGTGAGTTCTTTAGGGGTCTATGGCTTGATTATTGCCGGCTGGGCCTCGAATTCTAAGTATGCTTTTTATGGCGCTTTAAGATCCGCCGCCCAAGTAGTTTCTTATGAGCTAGCCATGGGTTTTGCTTTGGTGGGTGTCTTAATGGCTGCTGGAAGTTTAAATTTAAACGACATTGTCAAAGCCCAAAGTGGGGGATTTTGGCACTGGTATTTCATCCCTTTATTTCCTTTGTTTGTGGTCTATTGGATTTCAGGGATTGCTGAGACTAATCGCGCGCCCTTTGATGTAGTGGAAGGCGAGTCTGAAATTGTCGGTGGCTGTCATATTGAATATTCGGGGATGCGGTTTGCCTTATTTTTCTTAGGCGAATA
Source organism: Francisella tularensis subsp. holarctica (assembly GCA_945879065.1). Classification (GTDB taxonomy): domain Bacteria; phylum Pseudomonadota; class Gammaproteobacteria; order Francisellales; family CACEW01; genus CAMCUU01. Next base: position 11,151 of record CAMCUU010000019.1, on the reverse strand, counting down.
TTCCAACATGATTTTAATTTCTGCCCTGATTACTACTTTTTTCTGGGGCGGTTGGTTGTCGCCTTTTGAAAATATCCCTGTTTTAAACCATGTATTTTCTTTTGTGCCGGGCATTATCTGGCTGTTTATTAAAATGGCTGTGTTCTTGTTTTTTTACTTATGGATTCGGGCGTCTTTCCCTCGCTATCGTTATGATCAAATTATGCGTCTGGGCTGGAAAGTGTTTATTCCCGTGACTTTGTTTTGGATTGTGGTTCTGGCTTTATTAGTAAAATTACAAGTAGGCCCCTGGTTTAATTAGTTTTATTTTTAAGAGAAAAACAGGCTTTGTATGATTAAAAAATTTTTCAGAACCTTTAGAACTTTTTTGCTCTGGGAATTGCTTCAGGGTTTAAAAGCCACTGGGAAGCATTTGTTCAAGAAAAAAATCACCGTGCAATATCCCGATGAGAAAACACCCCTCTCTTCCAGATTTAGAGGTTTGCATGCTTTGCGTCGTTATGAAAATGGTGAAGAGCGTTGTATTGCGTGTAAATTATGTGAAGCCGTGTGTCCTGCTTTAGCGATTACGATTGAGGCGGAGCCCAGAAAAGACGATGGCTCCCGTCGGACGACGAAATATGAAATTGATTTATTCAAATGTATTTTTTGTGGTTTTTGCGAAGAATCTTGTCCTGTGGATTCTATTGTCGAAACCAGAGTGCTGGAGTACCACTTTGAGCATCGTGGGGAAAATATTATTACCAAGGCCAAGTTATTAGAAATTGGCCAATGGCAGGAAGAAGATATTGCTTTAGCAAGATCCCAGGATCGGGCGTATAGATAATTTAATTAAATTAGGAAAAATAAATGGTCGACTTGGTTTTATTTTATTGCTTTGCGGGCCTGACAATTTTGGCGGGCTTGTCCGTCATTATTTCTAGGAATCCCGTCCAGGCTGTTTTGTCTTTAGTCCTTGCTTTTATTTCAGCCGCAGGCGTTTGGTTATTACTGGAAGTAGAATTTCTAGCCCTGGCTTTAATTATTATTTATGTCGGCGCGGTCATGGTTTTGTTTTTATTCGTTGTCATGATGTTAAATATTCATACGGCTGAAAAAAGAGCGAGCTTTGTGCCTTATTGGCCAATCGCTTTAATTCTTGGTTTTTTATTTACTTTGATTTTAATCTTTTTATTAGGCTTTCATCATTTTGGCTTAGTAAATTATCCCGCCCCGATTCCAGAAGGACCTGACTTTAGCAATATCCAGGCCTTGGGTCTGGAGCTTTATACTTATTACCTTTATCCCTTTGAGCTGGCGGCTTTTTTATTATTAGCTGCGATGGTGGCATCGATTGCTTTAACTTACCGCGGGCGAAGTTTAAATACGAAAAACCAAAATCCAGCAGCGCAAATTCGTGTGAATCCGAAAGATCGTGTGGTCTTAGTGGACTTACCCAGAGTGGGCCCAAAAAACCATGGAGGCCAATAGAATATGAATTATTTATCTTGTTTATCTTTGTCTGATTATTTAATTTTCGGGGCAATTTTATTCGGGGTCAGCTTAACGGGAGTTTTATTAAACCGTAAAAATCTCATTACTTTATTAATGTCCATAGAGCTGATGTTACTAGCTGTCAGTACTAATTTTATTGCCTTTTCTCACTTTGCTAAAAACATGGATCTTCATGCCGCGCTCTCAGGTCAGATCTTTGTATTTTTTATTTTAACCGTCGCGGCGGCTGAAGCAGCGATTGGCTTGGCCATTGTGGTCGTCTTTTTTAGAACGCATCGGACCATTGATATTCAAGATATGAATGGATTGAAAGGATAAGTCATGAGTATGCCATTTTTTTCTATTAATTTTTTATTATTAATTATTTTATTAGCGCCTTTATTGGGTGGTTTAATTTCTGGAATCTTAGGGCCCAAAATTGGAAAAGCGGGCGCGCATTGGGTCTGTATTAGCTTAGTTTTCTTGAGTTTTATTTTGTCTTGTTATGTGTTCTGGCAAGTGATTTTTAAATCTAATTTTAATAATTTAAATTTTAATTTATACACCTGGGCACTGATAGACCATGTGAAGTTTTCGATTGGATTTCTAATAGATAATCTGACTGTTTATATGATGGTCATTGTCACTTTTGTGTCTTTGATGGTTCATATTTATTCCGTGGGTTATATGGCTGAAGATGCAGGGTATCAACGATTTTTTAGCTATATCTCTGGCTTTACTTTTGCCATGTTAGCGCTGGTGATGGCCAATAATTTTCTAGTTCTATTTTTTGGCTGGGAAGGGGTTGGTCTAGTCTCTTATTTATTAATTGGCTTCTGGTTTAAAAAAGACTCTGCTAATCAGGCAGCTCTGAAAGCTTTTATTGCCAATCGATTTGGGGACATGGGTTTTATTCTAGGCATTGCAGGGATTCTATTATTTTTTGGAACTCTGGATTACCAGCAAGTGTTTAATCAAATCCCTGCTTTTGCACTCACCCACACGCAAGTTCATATGTGGGGTAAAACTTCTTGGGATGCGGTGACTTTAATTTGCTTATTACTATTTGCAGGGGCTGCTGGAAAATCAGCTCAAATTCCCTTGCATATTTGGCTCGAGGGTTCGATGGAAGGCCCGACGCCTATTTCTGCTTTGATTCATGCGGCGACCATGGTAACGGCCGGTGTGTTTATGATGGCGCGCTTATCACCCCTATTTGAATATTCAGATACGGCTTTAAATATCATTATGATTTTGGGTTCTCTCACGGCATTTTTAATGGGTGTTTTGGGCATTGTCCAAAATGATATTAAGCGCGTCGTTGCTTATTCAACGCTCTCTCAACTGGGCTATATGATCGCGGCGACGGGCGCTTCGGCTTATACCTTTGGGATGTTTCATTTAATGACCCATGCAGCTTTTAAAGCCTTATTATTTTTATCAGCGGGTTCTGTCATTTTGGCCATGCATCATGAGCAAGATATTCGCAAGATGGGGCGCTTGGGGCGTTCCATGCCGATTACTTATATTTGTATGCTAGTGGGTGCTTTGGCACTTTCAGCCATTCCGCCTTTTTCAGGCTTTTATTCGAAAGATTTAATTATTGACGCCGTTCAATTATCCCAGTTGCCAGGCGCTCATTTTTCTTATTATTTATTACTGGGCGGGGCTTTTGTCACAGCGCTTTATACTTTCAGGATGTTTTTCTTAGTTTTTCATGGCAAGAGTCGTCTTGAAAATTCGCACTCAGATTCGCACTCCCACTCACAAATTAAAGAATCTCCTGTCTCTATTCTTTTGCCTTTAATTTTATTAGCCATTCCAGCGGTGTTAATAGGCTGGATATTTTTTGAGCCGTCTTTACATCAGTTTTTTAAATCGGCGATTTTTGTCTTGCCGGCTCATCTTGAATCTAATCAAGATTATTTAAATCCCTGGGAATTTTTAAAACATAGTTTTTACACCCTGCCTTTTTATCTGGCTTTATTAGGTATTTTGACAGCCTGGGTGTTTTATATTTTATGCCCCAGATTGCCGAATTTATTCAGCCAAAAATTCTCTTGGATTTATAAAATCTTAATTCACAAATATGGCATCGATGCCCTCTATGACCTGGTCTTTGGTGCCGGTTCCAGGGGGTTGGGCTGGCTGTGTTTTCAAGTCTTTGACCGCTGGGTGATTGATCATAGTTTGGTCCATGGGACGGCAAGATTATTTTATAAAACAGGGATGTTTTTTAAAAAATTTCAGACCGGATTTTTGTTTCATTATGTATTTATCATGATCCTGGGAGTGTTAGTTCTTTTGGGATGGTTTTTTATAAAAAATTATTAAAAATTTTTAATATAAAAAATATAAAAAAATTAGAAAGAGATAAGGACAAGTTATTTCATGTTATTCCAGTTATTCCAGCTATTTCAGCTATTTCAAAACTATCTACTGAGCTTGCTTATTTGGGTGCCGATTTTTGGCGGCTTGCTGATTTTAGCGCTAAGCCGATATGAGCAAAATCATCGCTTGATTTGTGGGGTGGCGCTGATTTTTTCTTTAATAACTTTGGCGCTCTGTGTGCCTTTGTTAATTAATTTTAATCCGGCGCTGTGGCAGATGCAGTTTGTTGAGAGTCATACTTGGATTCCTGCTTTAGATATATTTTACAACTTGGGCGTGGATGGGATTTCTGTTTTATTTATTGTTCTAACTTGTTTTACCAATTTAATTATTGTTCTAGTGGCCTGTAGTTCTATTAAAACCAAGCTCAGCCAATTTATGGCGATTTTCTTAATCTCTGCGGGAATTATGAACGGGTCTTTTGCAGCCACGGATTCGCTTTTATTTTACTTCTTCTGGGAAGCGTCAATGATTCCTATGTATTTAGGTATTGGAATCTGGGGTGGAAAAGATCGGGCTTATGCCGCGATGAAATTTTTTCTTTTTACCTTCGCGGGTTCGATTTTTATGCTGCTGGCGTTTTTATATTTGCACAGCAAAACAGGCAGTTTTTCTATACAAAGTTTTCAAAATTTAAGTCTTGGTAAAGATTTAAATAAAACCCAAGAAAATTGGATTTTTATTTGTTTTTTATTGGCCTTTGCTGTGAAGATTCCCATGTGGCCCATTCATACTTGGTTGCCCAATGCCCACTCAGAAGCGCCAGCAGGCGGGTCGATTATTCTGGCAGCCCTGATGTTAAAAATGGGAGCCTATGGATTTTTAAGATTCTCTTTACCCATTACACCTGGAGTGAGTCAGTCTTTAGATTGGTTATTAATTATTTTGGGTCTCGTAGCCATTGTCTATGCAGGCTTTGCCTCTATAGCTCAGAAAGAAGCTAAACAGCTGATTGCGTATTCGTCGATTTCTCATATGGGTATTGTGACTTTAGGAATCTTCATGGTCTTTATGATTGTGGGTGAAACCCATGATCGCGTCGAAGCCATGGTTTCTATACAGGGCGCTGTTTTTCAAATGATCTCTCATGCGTTTTCTTCAGGCGCTTTGTTTATCGGGGTTGGTTATTTAACCAGCCGGTATCACTTAAGATTTATTAAAGACTATCAGGGCTTGGCCTGTTCTATGCCTATCTTCGCAGCTTTTTACATGCTCTTTGCCATGGCCAATGTAGGCCTACCTGGAACGACAGGTTTTGTCGGGGAATTTTTAGTGATCTTGAGTGCCTTTAAAGCCAATATTTGGATTGCTCTAGTCGCTTCTAGTATTTTAATTTTATCTCCGGCTTACACCCTCTGGCTTTATAAAAAAATATTATTCGGTGAGCCGAAATCTTTATCTATGTCGACGCCCAATGATATTGCAGGTCTTGAGCTCTTAGTGTTTATTTTATTAGCTATTCCAGTGATTGGTTTTGGATTGTATCCAGAAGCGATTTTAAATATTTCTCATGCGACTACGGCCCATTTTGTAAGCCAGGTCATGGACAAGATTCCACAAGGAGCTTATTAAAATGTCAGGATTGAATTTATTTCCAGCTAATTTTCCAGCTGGTCCGGAAATTTTTATCGCCAGTATGATTTTATTATTAATGCTCTTAGACGCTTTTATTCCAGCGTTTAATTCAGGGTCTTCTAGTTTTTCGGGCTCTTCTAGTTCTCCCAATTTTAATAAAAAAACAGGGATCTATTGGCTCTCCCAGCTGACCTTAATCATTGCTTTTATTTTAACTTTGAGCCAATGGCACGGGCTCTTAGAGCGCTCAGGTTTTTCACATGCTCTGATTATTTTTAACCAGCAGTTTGTCTTAGACCCCTTGGCCTGCTTATTAAAACTAGCTTTATATCTTTTGGCTTTTTTATCTTTTTGCTATGGCCGGGCTTATAACAATCAGTCGAAAATTCCCGTCGCTGAATATCATTTATTGGGCTTATTAAGTTTATTGGGCGGCATGGTTTTAATTTCTGCCCATAGCTTACTCACTTTATATTTGGGCCTGGAATTAATGTCCTTACCCCTTTATGCCCTGATTGCCATTGCGCGCCGTCGCCAAGAAGGCAGCGAAGCGGCCATGAAATATTTCGTCATGGGCGCCATCGCGTCTGGATTATTGCTCTATGGGATGTCTTTAATTTATGGCATGGCCGGAAGTATTAATTTAAATATTATTTCGAATTTGAATTTAAATACCCCTGATTTAAATATTGGGGTTTTAATAACAGGTTTAGTTTTAGTACTGATTGGCATGGTGTTTAAACTAGGTATCGTGCCTTTTCATATGTGGGCACCCGATGTCTATGAAGGCTCGCCTATTTCAGTCACTACTTTTTTATCTACGGTCCCTAAGATCGCCATTTTTGGGATGATTTGCCGTCTGGTTTTACAAGGCTTTTCCCACTGGAGTCCAGTCTGGGATCAGGTGTTTATTATTTTAGGGGTGCTGTCTGTTTTTATAGGCAATTTAATTGCTTTAACTCAAACCAATATCAAAAGATTATTAGCGTATTCGACTATTGCGAATATGGGCTTTGTCCTAATTAGCCTGGGAATGGGCGTTGGTGAGGGTGCTGGTAATTTAGGAGCGCAGTCAGCGCTCTTATATTTATTAATTTATTTATTGACTACTGCCGGTGCATTTGGGGTCTTATTACTCATGAGCAAAGGCGGCTTAGAGCTGCAAACTATTCAAGATTTTAAGGGCTTAAATAAAAGAAATTCTTGGATCAGCTTCATTTTTACTTTGTTGCTTTTATCCATGGCAGGAATTCCGCCTTTATTAGGCTTTGATGCGAAGTTATTTATTATTTTTAATTTAATTAATTTAAACCATGAGTATTTAGCCGTATTTTTATTAATCATGTCGGTCGCTGCGAGCTTTTATTATTTAAAAATAATTAAAGCCATGTACTTCGAAGAGCCCAGTGAAAGCGCGAGTCCGATTATTAAATCTGCCGTGAGTTTTTTCAGTATTTTAAGTTTAAATAGTTTATTAGTTTTAATTTTAGGGATCTTTCCCAGTGGATTATTTTGGCTAGTTTCCCAGATTTTTTAAAATATTTTAAATTTTTTTATATTTAAAAAATATAATAACTTGTTGAATTTATTTGATTATTTTTAATATTTTAAATTTACTCATTGACGACTGAGTAAATTTACTCATTATGCACTGAGTAAATTTATTAATCACAAGGTCTGAGGGTCTGAGTTTTATGGACATGAGATTTCTGGTAAATAACAGCCATTTAGAAAATGCCGCTGAGTTTTCAAAATCAGATATTAATTTGCGCCGGCTTTATGCAGAGCCTTATATATTTAAATCAGATCTTTTAGAAAAATTACCCATAGAAATTCCAGGGATTTATACCTTGGGCGGTGGGCGTCAAATTGGAAAGACGACTTTGTTAAAACAATGGATGGAATTGTTATTGAAACAAGGCGTTCCAGCTCAGAGTATTTTCTTCTTTTCAGGTGAGTTAATTGATGATCATCATGCGCTTTACCGCTTAGTTAAAGAGCAGCTGGACTCCATGCCCTGTTCAGAAAAAAATCGCAAATTTATTTTAATTGATGAGGTTACTTATATTCGCGAGTGGGATAAAGCGATTAAATTTTTGGCAGATACGGGGGAGTTAGAAGACGCTATTGTTTTATTAACGGGTTCAGATTTGCTCTTGATGGAAGATGCACGAAAACGATTTCCTGGAAGACGGGGCATGGCAGATGTGGTCGACTTTCATTATTACCCACTTTCTTTTAAAGAATTTGTGGATTTAAAAACGCAGCAAAAAACTAAGCCACAGGATTGCTATGCCTATTTAGATGATTATTTAATTCATGGGGGCTTTATGACGGCCATCAATGACTATGAAAAAAATAAGAAAATTTCTACGGCCACTTTGGCGACTTATTCAGATTGGATTCGGGGAGATGTGAGTAAGCGCAATAAGCAGGAGCATTATTTGCGGGAGATTATTTCAGGCATTATTAAACATTATGGCAGTCAGATTGCTTGGGATAATTTGGCTCAAGAATTAAGCATTAATCATGTCATGACGATTTCTGATTATATAAATCTGCTGGTTTCTATGGATGCTTGTTTTATTCAATATGCGCTACTGGAAGATAAGCTCACAGCGGCGCCCAAGAAGCGTAAAAAAGTGATCTTTAATGACCCGTTTATTTATCATGCGATGCACGCTTGGTTAGAGCCCAGTCTATTAGCCTATGAGCAGCAAATAGCTCCAGCTTTATTAGATCCTCAGAAGCAATCACAGTTGATTGAGTCCACCCTGATTGCACACTTTCGGCGATATGCTCCGACTTATTACATTAAGTCAGAAGGGGAAGTGGATGTGGCCTATATCCATCAGAAAAAATTTTGGCCGGTTGAAATCAAATGGCGTAATCAGCAGAGGCCCAGTGATTTAAAACAAATTCTTAAATACCCCAATGGCCTGATTTACGCGAAAGTAAAACAAGTCGGTCAGATTGAAAATACGCCCATTTTGCCTTTGCCCGATGCGCTGTATGAGATTGAGAAATTATTCAGCCCAGTTAGTTCAGTCAGCCAAGATGAAGATCTTGTTTAAATTTTTTAAATCTTGACTCCCCCAGACTCTCTTCTAGTCTCCCCCGTCTTTTATTTTTGAGTTTATTTTTTAGGGGGATTTTATGGGCTCGCAAGATTTTAAAAACCAAGATTTTAAAAATATAGACTTAAGTTTTTTACACCTAGAGCCGCTTAATAAAATCAATCGACCGTTTTTAAATATTTTAATTCAGGGTGACCCTAAAGCTTTAGAAAACTGGCTGTTGCTGGATAAACAAAATCAAGACAAAAATAATCAAGCTATTAATTCTTATATTGTCGATGGTAAGACAGCGCTTTCTACGGCCATCATGTTTGCTGTTAATTCCACTCATTCACGTGAAAGAAATATAAGAATTCACTGTGTCAAAATTTTGTTAAATCATGGCGCTGATAGTTCAAAACTTAATCAAGATGGAAGTTCTTGCTTTGATTTAATTCTAAAAGCTTTAAGTAACCAGACTTATCATACTAATCAGCCAGAAACTCGCTTAGATAATCTAGCCACCCAGCAGGTGGCTTATCTTTTAGAGTGTTTAAATCATAAAAATAAAAAACATAGATCTAGCCCGCGTGTATTAAACACACCCAAATTATGTGATGTGAAAATCATGAAAAATTTAAGTCAGTCGGAGTTAAAAAAAGCGGTGAGGGTTGGGGTAAAGAAATATTAAGTTATTTTTTAAGCTTATTTACAGCATGTTATTTTAAATAACATGCTGCTAAAAAACAGGGAGATAATACATGTCAGCAGCAGGTTCAGCAACAAGTCCAGAAACGAGATTTGAAGAATATCTTCATAGGCTTACTACGCTTGTCTCCAGTAAATTTGAGCATTCTTTAAGTGGGAGCTTATCTACCATCGATAGAGCGCCCCTCCCTAGTTATAAAGCACCCGAGGGGCCAGCTAAAGAAGGCGGCCTATCAGCCTATGACGTAATTCGACACCATATGACTCCGCCGTCAGAGCCCTTTTCGGCTTTTAAAGTAATGCTTGGGTCGAAAACTGCAGACTGTTTTGAGCAAGCGCTACTTCTTGCTGGAATACTTAGAACTCATGAGGAGTTTTCTAGAACTTACCAAGTTTTTTTAGCCTCTTCGAGCTCTGAAGGCTTGGAGCATACATTTGTTATAACGCTGCCCCGAGATGAAAAACTTAGGCGTTCATCCATCATTGCCAAGTCCATTTTTGGCCGGAATGTTTCTGAAAATATACCTGGGCGTTTGTTGATTGAGGATGAGCACTTAATGGTTGCAGATCCATGGCAAAATAAATTTTATACGAGGAGGGGGGTAACTCAGGAAGTTAACCCGCTTTCTTATCAAAAAAGCCCAGTGTGTTTTCCTGACCAAAGCTTTGTTTTAACTAATCTTGATGTCACGTGGCTAGACATGCAAAAAGACCTGGAAGCTTTTCGTTCGCGTGAGCCAAGTGAAAGGGAAAAGCTTTTTTATGAGCTGCTTTCCTTCAATGTTTCTGAATTGTCAGGTGGTGCCGGCTGTGGCGCAGGTGGGTCAGGAGATGGGTCTCCAGCTCCAGCTTCAGCGTCTTCTTTGGTGTTTTCTGTCGCTGCGTCAGGCAGTACGACAGCGAAAGTCGTGGCTCAAGAAGCATTAAAACAAGACGTAATTCGGGCCTGTACGACTTATAAAAGCGCCGTCTCCAGAGCGCGTGTATTTTTTGGTTCCGCAGCGCCTGTGGGTGCTTTAATTTCAGCACTTCAAGCGGCAAGAGAGCCTGAGAAAATTGCTGAGGCTATTAATAAATTAGATCTTGGTGGGATGCATGAAAGTAGAAAGATTTTAATTCAGCCCCTGAGAGATTATTTAAATTTAAATAGAGATGTTTATTTATTGTGTGATGACAAAACTCAAGGGGTATTTAATTTAGAAGGTGCAATGGGGCTTGGGTCGGGAGGGAGATAAAAAAGAGCCGCGGCAGCCATGGGTGCCACTGTGGAAATTAGGTTGCATGCATTATGATCTTCCTGTTTTTTTAAAGTTAAAATTTTTTATAAAAAATAGGGAATTACGAAATGGAAAATTATATTCAGGCCCAGATGGATCAAGCTTTGTTATTAAAACAAAAAGTTTGCGCAGATATAGATTTAATAGATTTGATCGCGCAGGTTTCAAAAATCTGCATAGAGGGATACAAGAAAAATAATCGAGTTTTCTGTGCTGGAAATGGCGGCAGTGCGGCGGACGCCCAGCATATTGCAGCTGAATTTGTGAGTCGGTTTTATTTTGATCGCCCAGCTTTAGCGGCTGAAGCCCTGACTGTAAATACTTCTATTTTGACTGCGATTGGGAATGATTATTCGTATGAGCAAATTTTTTCCAGACAAATAGAAGCCAATGGCCGACCTGGGGATATTTTCTTTGCGATTAGTACTTCTGGAAATTCTGGCAATATTTTATTGGCGATTGAAGCCGCTAAGAAAATTGGTATGAAAATAGTCGGCTTTACTGGAGAGACGGGTGGGAAAATGGGCGAAATTTGTGACTACTGTTTCAAAGTACCGTCCAGAGATACCCCCAGAATTCAAGAGATTCATATTTTGATTGGCCACTTGATTTGCGCGGTAGTTGAGCGGGAATTATTTGCCAAGAAATAAAAATTAAAAATAAGAAATAAA
>CAMCUU010000018.1 GCA_945879065.1 Francisella tularensis subsp. holarctica | reverse complement strand
AAAAATTCCTAGCCACTACCCCGATCTCCAGAGTGCTTGAGCTAGAGCATCGAACCACCCTGGATTATTTAAAATCCCAAGTGGCCACTGTTTCAGAGACAGTGTCAGCTGGCGCTGGGGGGCCTACTGTACCGTCGACCGGAGCCTCTCCCGCTTCTTCAGGCCCCAGCACTCCTCGAAGCGCACTTTTATTTTCACACTCTCATTCTGAACCCACAGCACCTAGTGCTGATTCAGAAGCAAAACCACTTGCTGGAGCTGGAGAAAGTTCAACAAGAACAATCACGAGCAGCCCATCACCCGTCGCATAAATCCATCAAATAAAGGCACGGTAAAAACTGTCTGGCCATGAGCTGGGCTATAAATTAAGCCTTTCGCAATTAACTGCTCTCTAATTACTCCTAAAGCCGTCACTTTTTTGCCCAGAATTTCAGCGATGGCGCCAGACCCCACCGGCCCTGAGCCCAGTTCTGCCATAGCTCTTAGATACTCTTTTTGAGCAGGGCTTAATTGGTCAAATCGCACCCTGAAAAAACTGGCATCTAAATCTGCAATGGCTTGCTTCGTAGCTCTTTTAGAATCTTCGTGAGTCATGGGGGAAGTCTCTGCGATATCCCAAATATTTTTACCCCATTCTTGCAAAAAATAAGGATAACCCGCGGTCTGTTTTAAGATTTCAGCTAAAGCGCCTGAGTCGTAAATAACCCCTAATTTCTCAGCAGGAATCACTAAAGCTTTGGTGGCAGATTGAGGGTCTAGAGGCCCTAATTCTATGAAATCAAATAAGCGCTCGGCATATGTTTTCGCCTGACCCATCTTGGCTAAGATCTGCGGCAACCCCGCTGCAACTAGCGTAATGGGCAAGGCATCTTGAGCGGCCATGTGCAGTGCCATGATTAAAGATGCCAATTCTTTTTCATCCAAAATTTGCAGCTCGTCTATAAACAAAATAACCGCTGTCTCTCGACTTTTAGCCAGTGCTCCCACCGCCTGAAATAATTGGACTAACTCATGATCTAAATCAGGCGCCAGTGGAATTTTAGGATTATTAGAATCAGCAGAAAAAGCCTCAGACGCTGGATCCAAATTTAAATCCACGGCCAATTCGACATCTTGATATTTTAATTTCATGGCAGACACAAAAGAGAGCAAAGCCTTGAAAGCCTGAGTGGCTATTTTACTAGTGGCTTTCCCTAAGCTTAATTTTACTAAAGCTGAATTTAATCCAGGGACTAATAAAGACGGCAAAGAACGACCTTCTGGCGCTTCAATTCGAATGGCAATTAATTTTTCTGCTTCTGCACTCTGCCGAATTCGATTTAACACAGCCGTTTTACCGACCCCTCTTAAACCCGTCAGAATTAAACTTTTACCAAAACGCCCCAGCGCGATGCGTTGCAAAGCAATGGATGCTTTTTCTAGAAGCACATCACGGCCGACGAGTTCAGGCGGTGAAACGCCAGCTCCCGGGGTATAAGGATTTAAAACAGGATCCATGATTGCCGTCCATTTATATAGATTTATATAGAGTTTATTAAAAAAGCATAAACTACAGTAAACTCTTTATAAATCCAAGTTAATCTTATTAAAAATCTCACAAAAACCCCTGCCGCCCCAGCCCTTATTTATGATAAAGTCCCGTGTTTTTTAATATTTAAAGGGCCCTTTATTTCATGACAAAAATTAAATCAAACTCTCTCAAACATCCCTCCGCCCTTTTTTGGCTGGCCAGTATTTATTCTTTGTTTATGTGGGCCTTTGCAACCCTTTTAGCCTTTGTGACCCTGTATTTTATTAATAATTTTCATATCTCCCAGAGCAAAGCTTATGACCTATTCGCCGCCTACTCCGCACTGACCTGGACCTTGCCTTTAATTGGCGGATTTCTAGCAGACAGACTGGGTTTAAAACTTTCCGCTGGACTGGGTTTATTAATCTGCTGCTTAGGCTCTGGCCTCATGATGGGTCATTCTTATCACATGGCTTTAGTGGGATTAGCGGCTTTCGTGACTGGTAATGCTTTATTCACGCCAGCCGCCTGGTGCCTAGTGGACTATGCGTACCCAAAAAGTGACTCAAGACGAGAATCGGGCTTCACCCTTTTTTACTTAACTTTTAATTTAGGCGGTGTCCTGGGTATTTTTATAGGCGGCTACTTACAGACCAGCTTTTCTTACCACTTCGAATTTTTAATGAATACTTTTTTTTTATTTTTGTCTTTTATTTTATTTATTCTGAAAGCTAAAAATTTAAAATTAGATAGCTCCCGCAGTATTCAACCCAACTGGAAACTGCCACTTTCTCTAAGATTTTTAGGCTTAATTTTTTCTATTATTTTGGGAATCCCTTTAATTTTATTTTTATTTGTTCACACCCTATTTGCCAATAATTTATTAACTTTTATGACTGTTTTTGCAGCGGTCTCTCTTATTTATATTGCTCTAAAACAAAAAGATGTTTTAGCCCGCATGAAAGTCTTTGGCTTCTTAATTCTCTGTATTTTTTCTATTGCTTTTTGGGCACTTTATTCTCTGGAGCCCTCACTGGTCTCTGTTTTTATTGACCATTCTGTGAATAAAAACATTCTGGGAATTAATATTTCAGCGTCCTCTATCTTTGGCTTCGAGGGCCTATTTATAGTTTTAATAGGCTTATTAATGAGCAAACTTTGGACCAATTTGGCCAAACGCGAAGTAGATATCGCCCTGTCTATTAAATTTTCAATTGCTTTAGTTTTGATTGGCCTCGGGTATTTATATTTGCGCATGATCATGGGTATTAATGGCTATGAGAATTTTATCAATCTCAGCTGGGTGATTCTGGCCTATGTCTTTTTTGCCACTGGAGAATTATTCATAGGGCCCTTGGGTATCGCCATGGTGGGCAGATTATCTCCTCATGGTTCAGAGGGTTATTTCATGGGGGTTTTACAATTATTTATTGGCTTCTCAGCTGTGATAACTGGCTATCTCGCTAATTTTGCGACCCTGCCAGAAAAAATCAGCTTTGCTGGAGCCAACACTATTTTTGGGAATTTATTCTTAGAAGTCGCTTTTGGAACGATTTGCTTTGGGGTGGTTTTATTATTGTTAACCCCGCTGTTAAAAAAATTGGTTTAGGGCAAATGAAAGAAGATCATATTGAAAGCAAAATTTCTGATAAAGAACTCACCACTCAAGAAGCTGCTGATTTTTTAAATGTCTCACGCCCCTATCTAGTCAGCCTTTTAGAAAAAACCAAACATGGGGTTTTAATCGGCACTTTATTTTCGCTGTTTATTATTCCCTTGGTGTATGTCTTATTAAAAAGAACCCCGCTTAAAATTAAATAATTAAATAAAGCGCGGCGAGTAATTTGATCTGTCTTAAATTTAAATTTCTTTTGCCATTCAAAATTTCTGACATCACGCCTTGGCTAGCAATATGACTCAAATCAGATTGTTTTAGCCCATGCATGGCCATGAGCTCTTTTAAGACATCAACGCCTGTACTTTCAATCTCTGGAAAATTCTTTTTTTCATACTCAGCAATATGATCACTGACTAGTTCAATCAGGCTATTTAAATAATGGCTTTCTTGCCCCTTTGTTAAATCAAGCAGGCTATCTAATTGGGCAATTAAACGATCACACTCTTTTTGATTAGAGGGCGCACGGAGCAAAGGCGCCACATATTTCCAGCTCTCTACGGCAGCCTGAGTTATTTTGTCCATGCAAGTTTCTCCAGTGTTTTCAAAAATTCTTTATCGTGGCTCATCGCAATCAGGATCCTGGGACGAACACAAGGTTCAATGGCACTACCTTAAGAGAAAAATGTGTAGGGGCGAATCTTGTATTCGCCCGTGGTAAATCTTGGATCCATCCCCACAGAAAAAATCATTTTGTGTTGCTGAATTTTCAAGCGTGGCGGCCATGTTCACAAAAAAACATCCATGCCAACCACCTACGGGCGAATACAAGATTCGCCCCTACACCAGAGCCAAAAAATAAGCTTACTGAGCGCGCGAACATTAAATCTCAAAATGAGATAAGCCAATAACTCATCAACCCACAAACGGTATTTTAACGATCTTGGCTTTCAATAACTTATTTCTAATTTCTACAAAACAATAACCCTGCGTTTTTAAATCTTCTTTTAATTTTGCTGAAACCCGCGCTAGGCCAATAGAATTATTTAAGCTGGGCGAAAAACTACCACTGGTAATTTCCCCAATACTCTCTCCAGTATTTTGATCACTGAGATAAATCTTCTGATGCGATCTCATCACACCCTTGTCTTCCAAAATTAAAGCGATTTGGACCCAAGCTATTTTTCTTTGCTCTTTTTTTTCTTCTAGCACTTCACGGCCGATAAACTTTCTCTCACTATTTTTTAAGTCCACCGTCCAGCTCAGCCCGCACTCCAGGGGATTAATACGCTCGTCCATGTCTAGGCCATAGAGATTCATGCCCGCTTCCAGTCTCAAAGTATCTCGAGCCCCTAAACCACAAGGTTTTACTCCGGCTTGAATTAATTTTTCCCATAAATTTTCAGCGTCTTGATTAGGCAAAATAATCTCTAAGCCATCTTCGCCCGTATAGCCTGTCCTCGCGAGCATCCAGGAATTTTTAAAGATAAAACTAAATTTATTTAAATTAATTAGCTCAGCAGAAAATTCAGGAAATAACTCACTAAAAATAGGCACTGCTTGAGGCCCCTGCAGCGCCAAAATGGCGAGATTATTTTGAGGGCTAATTTTTAAATCAAAATTTTGAACTTCTTGCCTCATCCAATTTAAATCTTTCTCCCGTGTCCCGGCGTTAGTCACTAGACGGAAGTGATTAGCATTAATTTTATAGACAATTAAATCATCCAAAATCCCCGCGCTCTTATTTAATAAACAGCTGTATAAAGCCTCTTGTAAATTTAATTTACTCACATCATTGGCTAATAAATAACTCAAGAAATTAAAAACTTCTGGGCCGATCAAATCAGTCACTAACATATGGGACACATCGAATAATCCCGCATGATTTCTCACCGCATGGTGCTCGTCCATCTGGGACCCATAGTGAATGGGCATATCAAAACCCGCGAAATCGACCATCTTGGCCGAGTGTTTTAAATGGGTGGAATAAAGAATGGTTTGTTGATTAGATTTTTGATTTGTAATTTGGCTCATAGTTTTTAAATTTAAATTTTTATTTTCAAGTTTTTATAGGGGAAAGCATCTTAATTTTTATGCAAAAACCTGGCAATTGGGAGATTAAACCAAGATGGAATTAAGATTGAATTTATAAATTAAAAACCTATGTTCTGACCCTATTTTTTTAATTGGGTCCAATTATCTATGTGTGTTTTATCTACTACTCATGACTTGTTTTTATTACTTAAAAAACCTTGGCATCCGCCAGGATTACTCTTGATGGGCCTATTAAATACTTTCAATGGCATTGACACACTGTCGACAGAAAGCCATGGCGGCTCTTTGGTAGATCCACCTACTAGTTAAATTTAGATTTAAAAATAAAAAATAAGGCCTAAAAAATCATGCGAAAAATTTTTTTATTATTGGGATTTTTATTATTCAATTTTTTCTCTCCAGCTTTTGCCGATATAAAACTAGAACTCAAGCCAGCTGCTCTTTCCAGCACCTTACTTCCAGCGAGTTATTTAATGGGCTTTCAATGCCCCAGCTGTTCACCAACGAATATCAAACAATTTGCAATTGCCCTACGCATGTCCACTGCGTCTAACTGCAGCAGTGCCGCTAGTCCTTCTTTTCCCAATACATCTATCAATACCAATCAGCCGCTTTATTTAGACGGCGCCGGTTTAGCTAACTATGCCCAGCTGGTTCCGCTGACAGGTATTAAATGCGTCCAATTTATAACAACAGGTGGCTCAAAAGTAACGACTTTAACCACAGGCATTTCCCCTGCCTATACGCGCACTTTTCCAGCAAACCCACCAATCCTCGCTTTGTCCTAATTTAAAATAGAGCCTGTTATGATCCCCGCCGCCCTGATTTCTAGGGCGGTTTTTTATTTTTTTAAAATTCAACTTTCAAGAGGAGGAAAGTTCTCATGGCTAGCTCATATCATTATTTAAATAAATCAATTCGTGGGGCGCTTTATTATTTAAAACACCCCTTAGAAGCCCTCACTCTGGGCTTATATTTTTCTACTTTATCGGCCCAACGCGCTCTGGCTCACCCTATGCGGACTGGAAACTTTTCTGGAAATTATGGACGGGCTCGAAATCTGGCTCTTTTTGATTTACCTAGTTTTAACGCCAGCGTTGGTGTGCCCTTTTCTGTAGATGTGACCGACGCTTTTGGCTGTAATTTTTTTAATTTAAATCTGACGCAGCTGAATCTTTCCAGTGGTACTTTTTGCCCAGATTCTGGGATCTTTGTTTCAGATATCAGCGGCCCTCGTTATCCCGATTTTGGCTCCGCTGTTTCTTGGGCGTCACCTCAGGTGGCTGGGAATATTTTTTTACGCGGCCTTGCAGGTATTTCCACCCGCTTTTGGAATATTCTTCAGCTGAATGTATTAGTTAAAAATTGCTTTGTTAATCCAGATTCAGGCCAAGCAACCGAATGCTTTAGTGAAAGTTTAAACAGTGGCGTTCAAAGAATTTATGTTCCAGACACCCCTCCAGCACTCCTCGCTGGAGTCACGCCCCCCCCGATTGTTTGTCACAGCATCCCTTGTACTGGAAGCGTGATTCCACCTGGAAGTGTCGTCGATCAAGAAGGGGACCGAGTGCAGTTTGAAACTTCTTTCTCTGCAGCCTCTTTAACTAATTTTTCTAGACAGCTCAGCACGGATCCGAATACGGGCATGCTCACCATTAATCTAAGAAACTTCGAAGGTGCGATACCTTTTATTCAAAAAGTTTTTGACCCCTTAAGACATAAAAAATTAGTGCTTGCAGACCCTTTTAACACCAGTCGCCTAGTGCTCTGGAATGCGTCTTTTTTAATTTATTCAGCGCTCATTCTTTCGCCCGAGATGAATACTACTTCAGGTCAAAATACGGTGATTAATAACAGCTCAAAAATTTCTGATACCACTTTTGGCTTAGCCATCGCGGCTTTTATTACTGCGCTTTTCATTGCGGGAGTCAGTGTGTATTGCGCGTTTAAAAAATGCTGTCGAACGCCCACTATTCCTGCGCCGAGAGCAGACACGCCTGTCAGAGAAGAAACACAAGAAGAAAATTTAGATCATCGCCCTGCCAGTCCTGCTAGCCCTACTAATCCTCTTGCAACGCCTTCCCAGGGACCGAGAGCATCTGGACAAGCTGGCAGATTTACTCTCGCCCCGATTCCACCGTTTCGCCCCACTCAGCCAACTTATCAGCCAACTTATCAGCCAGCTTCTCATCAAGATGCTCAGCCTTTAGCTGGCCCTCATGATTCTTTGGTTTTAGCACCTCATGCATCTAATAGATTTCCAGGGCCTTTAGCCCCTATAGGAGAAAGAGATTCAGAGGCCTCACCAGTGGCGGTTTAATTTTTAATAATCGGCTGGAGTAATTAAAAAAAATTAGCCGATCAGTAGGTAAAAAAACCATGATCGGCTAAAATTAATTAATCAAAATTAGCCGATTATTAATAAATAAAACCATGAAAACCAAAGAAATCATTAAAAATCAATATTTTACTGGGAGAACTTATGAAAAAGAGCTTCTGTTAGATATTGCATCTAAGCAAACAGAAGCCTGCATCATTGTGGTTTACGGCCGACGCCGTGTGGGAAAAACAGAGCTGATTGAGCAGACTTTTGCAGATCGACAAATTTTAAAATTTGAAGGCATCGAAGGCCAAAATACGCAGAGACAGCAAGCGACTGTTTTATCCGAGCTGTCTAAATATGCGGAAGAGCCGCTACTGGCGAAAATCACGCCGGATCATTGGCTAGATGTTTTTGAATTAATAAAGCCTTATGTCTCTACGGGACCCTGGACTTTATATTTTGAAGAGCTGCAATGGCTGGCCAATTATCAAACAGATTTTATTGCTGATCTTAAATACGCCTGGGACAATTTTTTTAAAAATAATCCCCAGCTGATTTTAATTCTCTGTGGGTCTTCTCCTTCTTTTATGATTGACAAAGTCCTCAAATCCAAAGCGCTTTATAACCGCTCTCAGCACGAACTCCCGCTCAAGCCTTTTTCGCTGAAAGAAACCCGTGATTTTTTAAAAAACAAATCACTCTCTGAAGTCATGGATGCCTATTTATTAATCGGCGGCATGCCCGAATATTTAAAAAGAGCGCAGACAGAATCTTCTATTTTGCTCTCCATTGCTCAACAGTCTTTTACACCCGGCGGGTTTTTCACTCATGAATATGAACGAATTTTCACCAGCTCTTTAGCTTCTAATATTCACTATCAAAAGATTGTTGAATTTTTAGGGCTGCATCATTTTGCAAGTCGCTTAGAAATTCAAAAATATTTAAATATAAATTCTGGCGGGACCTTATCCACGCTTTTATTAGACCTAGAAGAATCTGGTTTAATTCAGTCTTATACGCCTTTTGATCTTTCAGAAAATTCAAAACTAGTCCGCTACGTGATTTCTGACGCTTATTTACAATTTTTTTATAAATTTATTAAGCCCAAAATTAAAGCCATCGAAGCTGGAGACTTTATTCACAACCCTTTGAGCGCTTTAAATTTCAGCGCTTTAGAAAAATGGAAAGGCTTTGCTTTCGAACGGTTTTGCCGAGCTCAGCATCGCAGCATTGCAAAAATACTGGGCTTCGAAGCCGTGAGATATCAACACGGGGCTTATTTCAAACGGTCTATTAGCAATTTAACTCAATCTGGCTTTCAAATTGATCTTATTTTCGCCCGCGACGACAAGGTTTATACCGTCTGTGAAATTAAATATTTAAATAGCCCCGTGAGTAAAAAAGTCATTGCGGAATTTGAGAAAAAAATAGAACTTTTAGACCCTCCTAAAAATATCTCTATCCATCGCGTTTTAATTACGGCTAATGGCGCTGAAGAAAGCTTAATCAAGGCCCATTATTTTGATCGGATTTTAACCCTGGAAGATTTTTTTAATTTTTAATTTTTAATTTTTAATTTTTAATTTGAAGATATATATTTTTCTCTTTTAATATATTTACTTTCAAACCCACGCAGCTGTAAGTCCATAAAAGCACTGTCGATCATATTGGGGTTGCCACAAAGAAAAATTAAATCAGAACTAGGGTTTAAACTTAAATCATCAAAAGCTGTCTGGACATAGCCTTGATGCGCATAACTTTCTAGATCTCGTCTCTCCCCCAATTTCTCTCTGGACAACTGGGCCCTAAAAATAAAGTTATTACTATATTTTTTCTGAAAATCTAAAAAATCCTCTAAATACAATAAATCTTGCGCATATTGCGCGCCAAATAGCATGACTATTTTAAAATTGGGGTCCTGTTCAATTTGACTCCCCAAATTATTTAACATGGCTCTATACGGCGCTATTCCAGTGCCCGTGCCAATTAAAATATGGCGTTTGTTTAACTCATGCTCTTGGATAATTAATTTACCAACGGGCCCTAAAGCATTTAAAACATCCCCTTCTTTTAGATTAAATAAAATCTCAGAGGCCAAGCCATGGGGGACATAAGATACGGCGATTTCTATGAAATCCGCAGGGCTTGTTTGACTGGCAATCGAATAACTTCGACGCTTGATTAAGCCCTCACTGTTTTTAAATAAAAAAGTAATAAATTGCCCCGGAATAAAATTAAATTTTTCCCCGCTTTCTAATTTATTTTCTAATTTAAAAGCTAAATGCAAAATATTTGGACTTAAAGATCTTGTGTGATCCAGAATTAAATTAAACCCAGCTGCCATTTTTTAAACCCTATTTTTTAATTTTTAATTTTAAATTTTTTATTTTTCTAATTCTTTCATAGCCCTGGAAATCCACCCATGGGCTAAAGAATTAATTTCTTTAATCGACAAATCTTTAGTTTCCATCGGCTCACTAATCATCACTGTTATTTTTCCAGGCGTTTTTAAAAAGGACTGACGACTCCAGCAATGCCCTGCGTTATGCGCCACGCAAACAATAGGACTTCCAGTGCCTTTGACTAACAAAGCCCCGCCCTTGTGAAATTCTGGATTCTCGTAGGGTTTAACCCTCGTACCTTCTGGAAATAAAATAATACTGATCCCTTCTTGTAATCTTTTTAACCCTATTTCAGAGATTTTTTTAATCGACTTTAAGCCTTGTTTTCGATCGATGGGAATATGTTTAGACAAGCCAAAAGCCCAGCCAAAAATAGGGATAAAAATCAGCTCTCTTTTAGTCACAAAGCAATTGGTTGGAAACAGTCCAGAAAATACAATGGTCTCCCAGGCCGACTGATGCTTACTTAAAATAATAAAAGGCGGATTTTTCAAATTTTCTAAGCCATGAATTTCAAAATCCAAGCCGCAAATATACTTGGCTGAATAGAGCATCAATTTTGACCAAGTTTTAATAATTAAAAATCTTCCACGAGAAAACTTTAAAGGCCAGCTTAGAAAAACCAAACTCACGCCCAGTAAAATACTCAGACCCATGATTAAATAAAAAACCACCGCTCTTAGGGCTAAGAAAGCTTTATAAAAAATAGTCATACCCAAATTTCCCTAGTATTTCCCCAGAAAAAACAGGCGCGGATTATTAAAGATCAGGGGGGAAGCTGCAAGGAGAGGTTTAATAAAAAATCTTTGTAGCATAGTGATTTCTAGTATCACTAATGATACCATTATTACAATGAATAATTTTTAAAAAACTTTAATTTAATGATGAAAGATGAAAAAAATAAATTTGAAGACTTGCTTTCTTCAATGGCCGCAAACCCCATTAAAGCAAGTGTTACTTGCCATAGAAACATTAGGGAGATTGAAAAATGGTTGATAAATATAGTTACAGAATTAGCTGGTCATCTGACGACAATGAATTTGTTGGTCTTTGTTCCGAGTTTCCATCGCTCAGCTTTTTAGCACCGACACAGGATCAGGCATTCAAAGGAATTCGACGTGTTGTTGCTGAAGTTCTTGAAGATATGATCGAAAACAAAGAGGTCATTCCTGAGGCCTTGGTTGATCGTAATTTCAGTGGAAAATTCATGGTGAGAGTGCCTCCAGATTTGCATAGAACATTAGCCTTAGAAGCCCTGGAAGCTCGCGTCTCTTTAAACCGGTATATCAGTTCAAAATTAGCAGCTCGGTCAAAATACTTATCAGCAGGCTGATGATTCATGCGGATAAAAACTACTCACCCCCTTGCATCCATTAAACCCCTTGTGCTACTAAGAGCACCCCGAAAAATAATTTAAAAAACAGACCCATGCCCACACTTTTATTTGACTTTGATTCCACTTTGATTAACTGCGAAAGCCTCGAAGAAATTGCTTCAGAATATTTAGATGATCAGACCAGAAAAGATATTTCCGTTATTACTAAAGCCGGCATGGAAGGTCAGATTTCTTTCGCAGAATCTTTAGCTTTTAGATTAAAACTCGCCCAGCCTAATAAATCCGCCATTGAAAAATTTACGGCGAATCCCAAAAAATATTTAACCCAAGGCATGCCTGAATTAATTAAAGCCCTACAAGCTCAAAATAATTATGACATTTGGATTATCTCTGGAGGCTTAGCCGAAGTGATTTATCCCTTTGCGGCTTATTTAAATATCCCCAAAGAACGCGTTCGGGGAATTACAGGTCGATGGTATGGCGATAATTTTCACTTCAATCAAAAAGACTTATTTTCTCAAGGGAAAATCCAAGGCTGCGAAGCTTTATCTCCAGCATGGACGGGGCCCAAAATTGCTATTGGAGATGGCATGACTGATTTTGCTTTGTATCAAGAAGGCCTTGTCGATCATTTTTTACCTTATACAGAGCATGTCTCTCGGGATTTTATTAAAAATAATAATTTAACCCCGATCCGAAATACCACTGATTTAAAACAGGCTTTGGATGTTTTATTAGCCTAGTTTTTTATTTATTTTTAATAATTTTAAAATTTTTTAAGGCATCTTTATGAAATATAAATTACTGGCTTTGAGTTTAATTACTTTAGCTTTTCAAGCTTCTAGCTTGCCCACTCACTCAGGATCTACGACGCCAAACACCAGCTCAAAAACAGCGCTAACACCCCTAACAGCTCAAAGCCCAGTGCCTTTAAATTCTTACGGCGCGGTGGATCTCAATGCCAATGTGCCGCTCTCAGCGCAAGTGATTCCCAAGCCCGCTAATTTTACAGACCCCACTGTTAATTCTTTATCTATGATTTTTGCTAAAAGCGTCCCAATACCCCCTAATCTAAATGCCAAAAGTTATATCTTAATGGATGCTAATACGGGCGCGGTCATTGCAGCTAATAATCCTAATGAGCGCTTGGCTCCAGCGTCTTTAACCAAGCTCATGCTGTTATATATTACTGAACAAGAGCTCGCGAAAAATCAGATTCACTTAGATGACCTAGTGACTGTCCAACCCGTTGCTTGGGCGACTGGAGGCTCTCGGATGTTTTTAAAACCGGGGGATCAAGTGGCAGTTAGAGATTTAATTTCTGGAATCATCGTCGACTCTGGCAATGACGCGGCAGTGACCCTTGCTCTGCACTTAGCCGGCACTCAAGACGCCATGGTTAACATGATGAATCAACAAGCGGCACAACTGGGCATGACTAATACTCACTTTTCAGATGTCATGGGCCTACCCGTCCCGAATCATTATTCCACCGCTTATGACTTAGCTTTATTAGCCAAAGCTATTATTACTCAATACCCCCAAGACATCGGCTGGTATGGTCAAAAATGGTTTGTTTATAAGGGAATAAAACAGCCTAACTTTAATAAACTTTTATTTATTTACCCCTATGCCTTAGGGCTAAAAACAGGGTCTACTAGCAGCGCTGGTTATTCTTTAGTCTCAGCAGCTCAAATCCCTGGAAGATCCATGGAGCTTGTTGGCGTGGTTTTAAATACCCCGAGTGGCGATGACTCAGCGGCTGATAGCAAGGCTTTGTTAACTTATGGGTTTAATTTCTTTACAGATTTAAAAATTTATAGCGCCGGTCAAATTTTAGATAATCCCAAAGTCTATGGCGGCAAAGATCAGACCAGTCCTGTCGGGCCTAAAGAAGATATTAATATTACGATTCCGACTAATTTATCTTCGAACCTTACAGCCAATTTAAAACTTCAGCCCAATCTCCAGGCGCCTTTAGTTCAAAATCAAATAGTTGGATCTATTGATATTTCTTTAGCTAACCAAACCCCTGCTTTACCTATTCAATCAACACCCGCAGTGATTTTAAAAGATAATCCAGTAGGCAATATGTTTAGAAAAATTCATGATCAAGTGTCTAGCTGGTTTTAGTTTTTTTATATTTTTTAAAAATTTAAATTTTAAATAAAGAAAAATATTTTTAATTTCACTGATGATTTTGATTAAGAAAATAAAAAAATGCTGCTAAGATGGCCGCCGAAAATAAGACCTGGGATTTAAAAAATTTTTAACCCTAGGTCTGATTTTTAAAGGAACAGGATGTTTCTTTTATGTCATGCCAAGGGGGTGTTTTAACTATGCAATCAATATCAATCATTAGTCTAAGTATGCAAGACGTGTCGAGTCTGGAACAAGGGTTTACCTACAACCAGATTACGATCTAAAGCGTCGAACGCTGTAAAACCGCTGCGCATCTTATCAATTCATGATTGGTGCGATCAGCGGTTTTTTTATGCCCGAACTTTCTAGATGGATCTGGAAAACAGCAACTCAAATTTAAGCTCAATCAAAAGCTAATCCAGGAGTGGTGTATGTTTTTAGAACCCCAAAGATCCCAAAATACCCAAGGCGCTATTTCAAGTTTCACTTGCTCCGCTCATCCCCCAAAAACCCCCTATTTTCAAGCACTGAGCTGGGCCGAAGTTTCCCCGCGCATCAGAGCGATGAATCCTGAGTTTGCAGAGATCTTAGACTTACTTTCTTCCAATAATCCTCAGACTCAAAGCTATGCCTGCTACGTCGTTCAATACCCTTTTGGAGAAAAAATTCTAGACCGCGGTGTGTTACAACTGCCTAATAAACACAATCAATTTTTACCGATTGATCACCCTAACCAAGACCCGCTCTTACAAAAAGACCTGTCTTATATTCACGGCATGCCAGTCGGCTTAGTTTTAAATAAAAGCATCGAGATGTTTTTATCTATTAATAATCGTGACACCCCGTTTAGCCTCATGGGCGCTGGTAAAATCTTCGGCCTGTGGGCTTTATTAAATAGAGAAATTTTCTGTGAGCGAGGCAATATGTGGAATATTGTTTCAGGCGCCCGATCTCTTTTTATGCTGCCAAAATTAACAGACACGGCTTCGCATAAAAAATTACAAAGATTTTGTGGCATCTCCGCCCCTGCGCCACAGAATCTTTCAGATCACTGGGAGATCTTTAAGCAACTCACAGCAATTCATGGCCCTCGCGACAATACCTCCTGGTCGTCTGAGCTTTTATTTTTCTCACATCAGTGGGTCATGCAACAATCCAATCAATTATGGGACACTTTAAGACTTTATTTTTATAAACATGTCTGGGAAGCCACCGCTTTTCTAAGAAATCAATTTATTTACGACGTTGAGTTTTATAACGCCTTAGAAACTCACAACTTAAAACCAGACCCTTACTTAGTAGATACGTCCAAGCATACCTTGGCTCTTTCAACCGGCATTCAAGCCGGCTTTGGGATTGCTTTAAACAATGACGCTGCCCCTATTTCTTTTTTACAAAAAACTTATCTCGATATTTATAATTTACCCTACGCACCGACCATCATGCAGCCGACTTATATCCATAATTTGCAACATCAACCAATTTATTATTCTTTGCATGTCCCAACCCTAGGCGGGCATTCACCAAAAGGCCGAAAGCTCGCCAGTAAAAAATATAATCTTAAAGAGCTGAAATATATTCTTCAAAAAACGCTCAAAGCTTTCTCAGAGAATCCTTTTGAGCTTCATGACTCTCCCGTGTCGCTCTATAACATTACGAAGAATCTTTCTTTTAGATATTTCCATACAGAGCCTGATTCTTTTGGAGAAATTGAGCATACCCAGTCTTTGATTCATGCAGATAGCGCTTTAAAAACTCACCTGGATCAGCATCCAAATTTAAGCTTTTGTGATACCAGTTTGTTTTTATGCGGCGTGATTCAGATTGCCAAGAACACTTAACCTCGACTGATTCGATACAAGACCTGCCGAGAGACCGCATGATCTTTGCTTAATTTAGGATGATCAAAATCATCCCGAGGATCATGAGTCATGCCTAGCTTATCCATAACTCTTCTGGATCTTTGATTATTCACGGCGGTCGTGGCAATCACTTCCTGCAATCCTAGATTTTCAAAAGTCCAATCTAATACCCCTTTGGCCGCTTCTGTCGCATACCCCTTGTTCCAATGGGCTCTTGCTAATCTCCAGCCAATTTCAATGGCAGGACATCCAAACCAGACACCGAAGCCATGCCCCGTTAAGCCTACAGAACCAATAAACTCACCCGTCGTTTTAAGCTCACAAGCCCATAAACACAGGCCAGTTTCTTTGAATTCTTTTTGTCGAGACGCCATGTCTTTTCTGCTGTCTTCAGGCGTTAAGACAGAGCCAGAATGAAATTCCATCACTTCAGGGTCTTGATTCATGGCAATAAATACTGGGAGATCAGACGATTTCCAGTTTCTAATAATCAAACGTGGCGTTTCTATCTTGAAATTTTTATCCATGCTTTCCAGTAGCCCTTTTGTTTTTTAAATCTTCATCACATGGAATTTTTCGTAACCGCATGCCTTTATCAGATGACTCACATCCTTAAGTGGACGGGCAGTTTAAAAGTCGATACTTTACCGCGCAACCCAAAACCCTGAAAAAAATCTGAACAAATAAAGGGCAAGAAATAAAACACCTATGAGCACCTATGTAATTGGCGATGTCCAAGGCTGCTATGACCCCCTCATGCGGCTTTTAGAAAAAATTAAATTTGATCAAACCAAAGACCAGCTCTGGTTTACAGGGGATTTAGTGAATCGGGGCCCTAAATCTCTGGAAGTTTTAAGATTTATTAAAAAAAATCAATTTATTACGGTTCTTGGCAATCATGATATTCACTTAATTTGTACTTTTGATGGCATTGCGCAAACCCATCCCAAAGATACGCTCAAAGAATTATTGGACGCCCCAGATATTGAAGAGCTAGTTAATTATTTAAGACAGCTACCCCTGCTTTATGAAAATACAGATCAAAATAAAACCCAATCTTGGGGCTTAGTCCATGCAGGAGTTTTGCCCCAGTGGACCTGGGATCAGGCTAGAAAATATGCCCGCGAGGCAGAAAATTTTTTACAAAATAAAAATCTATGGCTGGAAAATATTACAAATTTCTATGGTGATAGGCCTAATATTTGGTCTGATGATTTAGAAAATATGGACAGATTAAGATTAATCTTTAATGGCTTAACTAGATTAAGAATTTGCAAATCTAATGGCCAGTGCGACTTTAAATTTAAACAAGGTCTAGACAAAATTCCTGAAAATTATTTTCCCTGGTTCGCCGTCCCAGAAAGAAAAACAAAAGATCAAAACATTCTTTTTGGCCATTGGTCTGCGCTGCTTTGCGAGACTAATGATTTAAAAACAATTGCTTTAGATAGCGGCTGTGTCTGGGGCAATGGCCTGACGGCGTATTGTTTAGAGACTGGGAAACGGGAGTGTGTGAAATGAACAAAATAAAAAATAGAAAAATGTGTAGGGGCGAATCTTGTATTCGCCCGCGTGCCGCTTGGGAAAAAAAATTATGAAAATCTTAGACCTCGCCATAGCAACTAGTAATTTAGGAAAATTAAAAGAAATCCAAGCCAAATTTAAGCCCCTGGGAATTAAGCTTTATCCCATGAGTGATTTTGGAGATTTTGAGATTGAAGAAACTGGCACGACTTTTATTGAAAATGCGCTGATTAAAGCCAGATATTTATCCAAGATTTCTAAGCTACCCACGCTGGCTGATGACTCAGGCTTAGTGGTCGAAGCCTTAGGCGGCGCGCCGGGAATCTATTCAGCAAGATATGCAGGCCCTAATCCTTCTGATACTGATAATTACCAAAAATTATTAAAAAATATGTCTGATATTCCACAGACTTTTAGATCGGCTTATACCTATTGTTGCTTGGTTTTATTACGCCATGAATTAGACCCTGCGCCATTAATAGCTCAGGGCCAAATGAACTGTGAGATTCTCACAGAGCCCAGGGGGTCTTTCGGCTTTGGATATGATCCAGTGTTATATATCCCCGAGTTAAAACAAACCCTGGCCCAGATGTCTCTCGATTTAAAAAATCAAATTAGTCACCGGGCACAGGCCATGGATCATTTGATTGCTATCGCTCAGGGGCTGCCCCCTTGCTTTTAGTCTTTTAGTCTCTACGCCTAGTCATCAAAGTGAGGGCGGGAGCCATATCTATTATGGTCTCGTCACCTACCGTTCTTGCAAATAAAAGCGCTGGAGATGGCCTTATTGAATCCAGCGTCAGACCACGAGCAGTAAGCAAGTTAGTCACGCGAACATCTGTATGTCGATTCGCAGGAATAAATTCCCTAAGCCTCAGCGGCGTTACGGCTTGCGCATAGATAGAACCGACAAAAATATCTGAGATGAATGCTGAAGTAATACAAGCCAGTT
Source organism: Francisella tularensis subsp. holarctica (assembly GCA_945879065.1). GTDB lineage: Bacteria > Pseudomonadota > Gammaproteobacteria > Francisellales > CACEW01 > CAMCUU01. Next base: position 15,600 of record CAMCUU010000018.1, on the reverse strand, counting down.
GACTCATAACAAAAAGCACAGGCAAAAAATTAAATTCTGGGCACGCCGATGAAAGCGACGGGAGATGCTTAAGCATCCCAAGAAGACCCAAAAGACTTAAAATATTCGACAGGACCAAGTTTTTTTTCCACACCAGTCTTTCTGGTCTATTTAAAAAATCCTTACGACATTGGTTTTCAGCGATCCACTCAGCAATCGAAGTAGCCACTAGAAACTGAGGCTGCTCTTGAATCACTTGAGAGCGCCCAAGGCTCAAGAGCTCAAAGTTTGCTCGAGCCAAGCCGCTCGGCAAAATCCAAGGTTGAGCCACAAACGCCTCCTGAAGGGCCTGATCACTCCGCATTTTGCGGAACAAATTATAGCCCGCCCGGTGTTGGCACCATTGACTTAAGTTCGACAACTCAGAGCGCCTGAGTGGACTGGACTCCCACCGATCCATTAGAAAAGCATGCCCCAGCGCCAGCCCAAGTTCTAAGATAACCAGAGACAGCAGAAAAAAATTATTACATCTAGCTGCAAGGCAAAAAACTAAGCAAATTCTTAACATAAAAAATGCAAAAAGCGTTTTATGCAGCTTGTCCATTGCATGAAAAGAATAAAGGCCCCTCACATTGACCTTACCTCGAGCCTGAATGCGAGCAAAATTAGTCATAAAATTTGTATAGGCACCATCAATGACAAGTTGAATACGACTGCTATTCAAAAATATGCGGGTACTCTTTTGGTTCAGCCGTTCCACCATTGATTTCGACACTAAATTCAATTTCCAAATATTTCTGTAGGGCTTTATATCTGCCAAAGTGAGGACTTGATCTGGCAGCACTGGAAGAGGTTTTAAAAAAAGCAAGATATTAAACAAAACGTCATCTGGAAGATTTTCGAAGGGGCTCTTTTTAAAGGCACGCGTATCAATACTTGGATCAAAACCCACGCCAGATCTAGCACCCACTCCAGCCATAAAATTATCCTCAGCTTTATTAAAAATAATAATTTAAGCGGGCATAATCTTAAAAAATTTGCTGGAACACTATTTTTTTAATTAATTTTTTAAATTGTTTTTTAAATATCTCTCCAGCACTGATCTCTGTAATATTCCTCCGCTAAAAATAAATTAAATAAATAAAAATTAGTAAAAACTATGCAAAACGCTTTTAGAGATTACGGGCGCTTCTGGCGTAGGTGTTGTCATGGAAGGCCAGCATATCTGCATGATGATGCGCGGGGTGTCTAAGCAAAATGCCCTGATGACCACGTCGTCGATGCTGGGAAATTTTCGAGAGAGTAAAAACACAAGGCAGGAATTTTTAAGCTTGATTCGCAAGGGCTAATAAGTATTTTTCTGAACTTGCAAAGGTTTGATCTTGATTAAATGAGACTTCTGTTGAATACAGCCCAAATCATATTCTGATTGTAGATTCATCCACATTTCGATACTGGTTTGTAAAAACTTCGAAAGCCGAAGCGCCATCTCTGGGCTGATACTGGCGTGACCATTGAGTAATCGAGATAAAGTTGGCCTTGCAACGCCCAGTTGAGCTGCAGCTTCAGTAACCGTCAAGCCTGTCGCATTAATTAAAGTTTCTTTCACAATCAAACCTGGATGCAATGGTTTATGTATACCCATTAATTTTCCCCTTCAGTGATAATCTAAATAATCCACCAAGATGGCATCCTCACCATCAAATTTAAAAATAATTCGCCAGTTAGCATTCACAGAAACTACAAAGAAACTCTCTAATTCCCCACGCAAGGAATGAAGTTTCATCCCGGGCAAATCAAGATCGTGTGGTTTTTGAGCCGCATCTAGTAACTGCAAAATTATTTTCAATCTCGTCTGATGTTTTGCTTGAATACCACTCGTACTGCCCGTCTCATAGAACCTTCTCAAGCCCTTATGCTGCCAACTTTTGATCATAATAAAAAAACAAAGTGTATTGCCATGCGGCACAGGCGTCAACCTAAAATTTTAGACAAAACTTCTTGCAAATTTGTATTATGAAATACGCCCTACACCTATTGCCCTCCCTATCCTTGTTTAAAATACACACCCTGAACACGCCGCCCCTCTGGGGTCTTATTAATCTGAATAATGATGTCTATGACTGATTTTAATTCCCGCAAAATATCCTGGTCGGTCATAGAAGGCACTTGATTTAATTTGTACATCTGGGTCATGCGCATAAAGGCCATTTCTGGGTTATTCGCATGAATAGTTGTTAAAGATCCTTCGTGCCCTGTAGAGCAGGCACTAACGAAATCCATGATTTCTCGCCCTCGAATCTCTCCCATAATAATTCGGTCGGGTCTGAGTCTTAGACAGCACTGGACTAAATCTTGCATAGAGATAGCTGTATTTTCTTGCGAAGATTTTAAAGCTAGGAGCTGGACCTGATTGGGATGAGGCGTTTCTATTTCTCGGGTGTCTTCAAGAATTAATAAACGCTGATCTAAGGGAATATTTTTTAAACAGCTATTTAAAAAAGTAGTTTTGCCGCTCGAAGTCCCGCCTGAGATCACTATATTTTTTTTATTTAAAATGGCTTGGTTAATAAATTCTGGAAAATTTCCAGCTTGATAAAGATCAATCAATAAATTATCAGGGCGAATACAAGATTCGCCCCTACACCTCTGCTCTAATGCGTGTCTTGCCTGCTGATAAAGCCCCATAGTTTCATAATCTTTAAGACTTAAATTTTTGACTGTTTTGCGACGAATTGAAAACACATGGTGTTTCGAAGTAGGTGGAATGGCTAATTGAATACGAGAACCGTCTGAAAGATTGCCAGATAATAAAGGCTGATTTTTAGATAATTTCTGCTGATTTTCGTTGGCAATCAATTGAAATAATCGATGCAAATAAATTTCTGTAAATTCTGGAATATAAAACGGCATTTGATTTAAACAGCCTGATTTTTCAATCCAGATTTCTTGCGGTTTATTTAAAATAATTTCTGAGATTTCCAGGTCTTTTAGTAAAAATAAAATCGGGCTTAATAAATCCATAGCTCCAGAATTTAAATGATTTAAATCTAAATAATTCATAGCAGCTCCAGGTCCCGAGCGACGAAAATACTAATGGGATCCCCCTGATAAAAATGCAAAGTGGGCTGAATATTTTGATTTTGGCTTAAAACCTGAGAAGACGAATTAACTAAAGAGCCTGAGACGGCCTGTCGATAAGCATCTGAACTATTGGGCTGATCAGAAGAACTCACGCCCATATTCGACGCCCCTGCTCCCAAAATAGATAAGAGGGTCGAAGTCCCAAAAATTTTCCAAAAATGCGTATTAATTGCATCTGCTCCCATGCCTGAACGGCCTAATTGATCCGCCCCTGGGCTATTGATCATGAGTGAACGCCCATCCGGGGTAATTAAACGATTCCAGATGACAAAAATTCGATCACTCGCGGCTCCATTACTACTCATGGACGTATATTGGCCAATTAAACGCGTGCCTTTTTGAATTAAAAGATGGGCGCCTAAATAGCTATAAACGGGCTCTGATAATACGGCTTCGATCATGCCTGGAAGATCGCTATTAATTGCTGTGTTTAAATAGCCTTTTAATAATTCTCCCGACGCAATACGCCACTCTGGATTTTTAATACTCCTGGCTTGAACCGTATCAAAATCGGGAGATTGCTGATTGGCATAATTTGAAAAATTGCTGTCTCCAGCAAGAACAGGATGAGACGCCTGATTTGAATTATTGGAATTATTAGGATTATTTAAATTATTTACTTCTTGAAAAATAGTCGTGGGTGAATTTTCACGGGCTTTTAATAATTCTAAGTTATTGGAATTTTCAAGAGCGGTCCCCGTATAAATATTATTTAAAGAATGCAGTGGGAGATCCGCCTGGGAATTAGCTTGAGAATTAGCTTGAGAATTAGCTGGGGGATTAGATAACAGGCTTAAATGGGCAGGGTTATTCCCAGAGCTATTTCCAGCGCTATTAAGCAAATATTGGTCTTCTGGATTTAAATTTAAATTTTTCATACCCCCTGATCCAGAGAGACTGATATCTGGTTTGTTTTTTAAATTTTCTTCTTTTTTTTGAGTGCTGAGAAAAAAAATTAAGCTAATAAAAACGGAAAATAATAAAATTAACCCAATGAATTTAAACAGCTGAGATTTTGAGCCCACTTTGGTTTTATTAGCTAAATGTGCAAAAGGATTTTTGAAAGTTTTTAAATCACTCATGTATTTTTCTCCCCAGTTTAAAAACGATTTTTAGGGTTTAATTGAGCAATCTCTGAATTATTAAAAATACTGGCGACATGGTCTCTGCCAGCGCGCAAGGTCCACTGTGGGGCGGTATTTAATAAAACAATATAAGCGCCTGAGGCTTGATCTTCGCGTCTAAAATTCACAACGGATTCTTTGCCATCCGGGCTAGTCACTGAAAAAATGGCAGGAATTACTTGATTGGGCTGGAGCTGGAAATAAGTAAATTTTCCATCGTCAAAAACATGCAGTGGAATTAAAGTTTTGTCGCCACTGAAAGAGTAATTCCAGTTGTAATCTCGTGGGTTGCTAAAAGCAGACAGCTGACTGGCTTTTTGCTGATCTTGATTGGCCTGAGCTTGTTCTAGAATTTTTTGCTGATCTTGAGGATAAATAAATCGAATCGCATAAGTGCTGGAGTTAGAAATATTAGGGTTATTAGAGTGGGCTGAAAGATGAAAATAATAAGTGTGAAGATTAGTCACAATGGTCATATTGGTTTCAGAATTGTCTACCGTCGGCTTGATAAATAACATATTGGGTAGATTTTTATTAATCGATGTTGTCCAAGCAGCTAAGTCGCCATTTTGGACCTCTTGAATGCTTTCAGCGTCTGAGAAAATAATTTGCGTGGCAATAAAAGTCGTGCCGTTTACTTGGACAATATTATTGGGTTCATAAGTGATGACAGCGATTCGAGAGTCTGTGCTTAAAGATTTGGGAATTTCTACGGCAAAGCTGAAGTGAGTAACAATTAAAAAATTGAGGGTAAAAAAAGCCCCTGCTGAGAGACCAGCCTGATTTTTTTTCATGGGAAGAAGCTCCTGAATGATTGATTTAAATTGGATTGGCGAAAAAGAAAACACCGGGAGGATCTTTCATAAATTAACCCTCTGCGTTTGATATTTAGTCACCACAAAGCCATCCCAGTTTTGTAAAAGCGCATCGGGAGAGTCAGGAACGCCGGTGTAGGACCAAGAAATTAAAGCTGTAAAAGCTTGGCTCGTATTATTCGGTGTTTCTGATGTTTCTGGGGCTTCAATATCTTCAGACCCACCCACGCCAAACCAATGATCTGTGACCACATAGTTCACTTGGGCCAAGTTTAAATGCCCACGCTCTGTGTCTGTATTTTTACTTTCTAAATCTAAATTAACGACACTATTAATTTTGACTGTGCGAAAACCTTTATCTAATAAAAAATGGCTGAGGGATTCGGGATTATTCGGGTCTTGCTCTTGTGCATATTGATTTTGGACTAAGTCATCACTGAACCAGTGAATTTGCTGGGATAAATAGGGATAAAGCATGGGGTCATAGCTTTCTCTGAGAGAGACATAATGGGCAATTTCTGATTTTTCTTTAGCCCAAGTGGTACTGGGGACCACCCCTGTATCTAAAGTACTAACCCAGGTCTCGCCACTCGGGCCTTCATGAACAATGGCTAATTGAATTTTTTTCAAAGGTAATAGCAAAACGAGGCTGATGATTAAAACCAAGACTAAAAAAGCCATACCCAAAAAAGCCATTTGATACCGACGTCGGCTGAGCTCTAAAGAAATGGAATAGTCATCCGCCCAGTTTCGTGCGATGGAAAAATAGTCAGACATGGTGCGCTCCCCCCAACCCTGCATTGGAAGAGATAGAACTAGAGTGAGCAGAGGCTTGTGTGTTAGAGGACTGGGAAGAATGTGACTGAGAAGAATGAGAAGAATGAGACGCTGGCGTGAATAAATGCGAAGTGATTGAAAGCGGCGACTCTGAAATCAAGACTTGCATCGCCGAGCCAATATATAAACCCATCTGAGCCGCTTTATGAATCATGCCGATGCAAATAAGACAAATAATGATAATGGGCAAAGTCCCAAAATTCCCAATTTTTAAGGCATCCGTCGCTTCGTGGCTGCCAACCCACCAATAGGATAAAGACATGCCTAAAGCCGCGACCGCTTGAACAAAAATTTGCATCAAAGCCGCGCCAAAAATTAGCCCCAACCAGCGACTGAATAAGCCATAAAAAGGCTTGAAGAAATAAGCCAGAGCCATCAGCGGGGTGAGGACAAATAAGATGGCCAACATGACTTTGGCTAAGACAATTTCAAATAAGGCACAGGCAATTAAAATATAACCAAAACCCCAGATGATCACACCGTCTAAATAACCGCCGAAATTCCCAAAACCACCGCTGTTAAATAGCACCGTGCCCAAACGCGTGAAGCAAGTTAAAACGAGCTGCATTGCGTCATTAAGATCCCCCGCCTCGCCAATTTTAATAGGAGAGGCTGTGACTAACACATCGCCGATTTCTTGAATGCTGTGATTAATCAAATCCACAAAATATTCGCTAACCATGGACCAGTTCAAAACAGCGGTTGTAATAAACCCTATTTTTAAAATTTTATGGGTGAGCTCCCCCATCGAAAATTTAATCCAGCCCAGGGCCATGGCAACACCGGTTAGAATTAAATAAAAACTGGCTAAAAGACTTACTGGAATTTTTAAATAACTAGACAGCGCCTCATAACCCTGAAATACAAAAGCTTTTAATAACTCATCGATTTCAGTCAGGACTGGAATTACAAAATAACTGTAGCTAGTCGCCTGGTTGCCCAAGGGGCTTAATACACTCACTGATTGCCCCTTATTCGCTTATCTCTTCACCAGCATCTTTTGCTGCCATACCCTCACGGATGCGTTGAAAAGCTTTAGGGTCTTTTAAATCAGCCAGATTTAAATTTTCAAAACCCGGGGTTTTACGCGCTTCTTGGGCCATCATATTTAAAACCCCATCACATAATTCCTGGCCAATTTTAATAGGCTGGAGAGGCGCAAAATTCTGAGGATCCGTCATGCATTTGACATAAATAGACCCCGTTCCGTAATACAAATTTTGCGTCTTCATCGCGGGATATTCAGCGTCTGATAAAACTTGAATAATTTTTTGAAGATCTTGGGTGAGCAAGGGATTCGGGGTGCTGCTGCAAGCGGCTAATCCCAGCACTAATCCCAGCCCTAAATTTAAACCTATTAATTTACGCATTGTTATTTCCCTCACTCGTCCAAGAATTAATCGGTGTCTTTGAGCAATACAAACCAAAATGCGGACAGGGCGCTGAGGGGGCATCACTGGCACAACTACTGAGGCTTAAGAAGCCCAGGTTTAATAAAAAGCTGAAGCTTAAAATTAAACTGCTATTTAATATGACTTGTCCGATTCGCTTCTCTTTCCGATGTCGTCTCTCCCCTTGCGGGAGAGACAGACCAAGGGGCTGCAAGCCCATTGGGCAGAGAGGGGGATAAATCGCTGCAATGCCCCCCTCTCTGTCCCTCGATTTCATCTTCGGGCCTGTCTCTCCCGCGAGGGGAGAGACGATGAAAACCTCATCACCGAGTAAAAAGACTTTATCCATGTTTATTCTCCTGCTTGATTAAATTGAGCAGCCTGATTTTCTGAACTGATTTTCGAGGCAGAAAGATCCGCTGTTTGTTGGTTTAAAAGGCTTTGCATACGAAGCTCTTCAATAGAGATATACCCCAGCTCCACTTCGATTCGGGTGTTTAAATCAATGGCTGATTTAATATTGGTATTTTTAGGGTTTTCTATCTGGGCACTTAAAGACTGCAGTGTTTCTAAATGCTGATTCAGGTCATTAAATTCATAAGTCGCTGTCGCGGTACTGACTTGGTTAGTAGCAACTTGGTTTTGGTAAGTCTTAGTTAAATTTTGATCCGAGCCTTTTAAATAAGTCTGGGCATCTAAGACCAGATGGTTTTGCTTATATTGATTTAAAAGTTCTTGATATCTGTCAGAACTCCCACCCGCTAAATTTTTTAAAGCTGAATTCCAGTCACTCGGTGCCCACTCTCGATTTTTTAACTCTGCCAAGCCATTACTTAAATTTCCAAAACCATAACTCCCTGTGATGGCGCTGTACTGATTCTGAAGCTGGGTATAACTATCTTTTAATACTTTCAACTCATCCATGACCTTGCCAATTTCAACCGGGTCAATCACCGGCAAGACGTCTGAGAAGCTGGGAAAGTAAATACAAAGCCCCCCTAGCAAGATCAAAATTTTTAATTTTTTAATTTTTTTTAATTTTTTTAAAATTTTTAACACAGCCCTTTCCCTATTTTTTATTTTTTAATCTGGAAAAAAATAAGGGCAACCAAACTTCTGGGCTTACATCTTCAGCGACTCCACTCCCCTCACCCATTTCACCCAAAATCTCATGGAGTAATTTAACCGTCTGGGCATTGCCCGAAAGAACGGCTAAAAGATCTGGATTAAGATTTAAATTTAAGCGGCAGACAGCGCTTTCTTGGCTTTGTTTATATAAAAAAAACCGTTTTTCTTTGGGTGTATTTTTTAAAAATTCAAACTCAGAGGCTGTGATATTAAAAAACTGATAATGCCGTTCAAAATTAGCTTTCTCATTACAGAAAAAAATATTACTCGCACAGTTATCAAAAAAGACGGCACTAATAGGACTATTCACAATACTTTCAGGAGACTGCGTCGCCAAAATCACCTGGCAATTTTTTTTACGCAGGGTCGGCAGCCACTGTTTTAACTGGGTTTGCCAATAAGGATTGTCTAAATACATCCAACCCTCGTCCAAAATAATGGACACCCGCTGGCCCGTTAAAATTTCTTCAATGCGTCGAAACAAGTACATTAAAACAGCCGTCAAAACAGCCTTGGGTTGAGACATTAAGACACTTAAATCAAAGCCTGTTTTAGCCCTATTTAAACTTAAAGAATCCTGGGGATGGTCAAATAAATAGGCATACTCGCCATGAGTGCGAACACCCTCTCCACGCATCCATCGATGCAGCTCAGGCCATCTTGGAAAATCAATCGGCAATAATTTTAAAGCCGTGCTTAGATATCTTTTTTCCAGCGGCAAGTGCTCATAGGCATAGTCCACGCACTGACCTAATAGATTAGACAAAGCACTGGGAATACTAGATTCCCCCTCTTGTCTAACTAATTCTGACAGCCAGTGTTTTAAAAATAATTTGTTTTCTTCTGTATTTTTTAAACTAAAAGGATTTAAAGCTAAGAGCGGCTGTGAATTAAAATTTTGACCAGCCAAATTAGGGCCAAAATTAGGGCCAGAATTAGGCGCAATGGATAAATAAACGCCGCCCGTCGCTCGGACATAAATTTCCAAACCCTGATCTCGATCAAAGAAAAAACTCTGACCCCCGTAACGCCCCATCTGAGCGTCCATGAAACTTAAAAAAACAGTCTTTCCAGAACCATTACCGCCAATAATCGTCGTGTGACCTGGCGTGAAATCATTCGCATCTCCAGAACCCTTAGCATGGTAATTAAAAAACAAGGGGGTTCTCGACGGCGTTTCAACCAAAGTCACCGCCGCACCCAAATGATTACGATCTCGATACCCAATGGAATAATTATGCAGCGGGCAAAAGTCGACAAAATTAGCGCTGGTAATGGGCTGAGCGCGAAAAACATAACTGGCATTCATGGGCAGCTGAGCCCAAAAAGCAGGCTCTAGCCCCAAAGTCTCTTCCACGGCGACTAAGCCTGCCTGACTGTATCTTTTAACCGCCTCGACCATGGCCTGATTTAAATGATCAAGGTCTTGGGAAATTAATAATAAAGTGTGGTGATGAAACCCTGTTTTAATTCTTCCCGAGGCCAAATCATCTTTCAAACTTCCTAATTCTTGAATCTGAGAACGTGCGGGATCATTAGAGTTTTCTAATTTAACCACCTGCCGGCTGATTAATTTTTGCGCTTTCTCGGGAGATTCCATGGCAAAAGAATGCGTCTGCAAAAATTCAATGTCTAAATTTAATAAAGGGTCCAGCATTCGAGAAATAGTCTCTGCCCCGTATTCTTTAATAGATAAAATTTTTCCAAACGAAATTTTCTGATCCGCGCCCTCAAACTGAATAGCATCACCAAAAAATAATCTTTTTCTAGATAAATAAGACCCGAGCTGGAATCTAGGATATTTGAAATCTTTTAAATTTTTTAAATCTAAAACAGGGTAAGCAAAATCCTCTAAAGCATTCAAAGGCAAAGACAGGGCTTCTAATAATTCGCTATATCCACAATTTTTATCTTCTAGGCCCAATAAGCGCGGCTTAAATACACTTAAAGATGCTAATAATTGCTGCGTATTTTTTTCTAATTGGCTGATGCTATTTTGGCGAAATTTCTCTCTCGCATCTCCTAATATTTTCCTGCCAAAACCTGGAATAAAACTGGGAATAAAACTGGGAAGTTTTTTACCCCCCTGAGAACTTAATAATTTTCCACCTAGTTTTTCACTTAAACCGCGATGAATTAAGCTGAGATAAATCTGATTTCTATAGAGCCTTTTGTTTTTAAACTGCACCTGATAATCCCGATTAATTTTCCTAGAAAACTCATCAGGAAATTCCCCCTGGAGCTCAATATCCACCTCACGTCTTGTCATCGACACATTCAGATAAATACTTTCCCCTAAACCACACAGAGCCTGATGCCATGTGCGTTTCATATGATTTAAATCTTGATTCAAAGCCGTCTCAAAAGGCAGGCCTTCCAGCCTAATCACCGACCCCACCTGACCCCTGGCATCTTCAAAAATGGTCGGAGAATTTAAATGAGAGAGATTAAAATGCCGAGAGACTCCCGCTTCTCTATTTACTAAAGCCAGCATATTTTTTTTAGAAACAAAATTTTTATTACTCATCTTTAAAATCATCTTTAAAAAGCCTCATAGCTCTGACAATGCCAAATGGATTTATTTCTAATCACGCCAATCTGCGCTTTGATTTTTAAAATCTTAAAAATATGCGGATCCATCTGACACAAGATCCAGCCTAAAAAATGCAGGGGAATCGCCAACAGTAAGACCAAGAAATTTTTTAAATTAATAAATAATAAAAACACACCCATTCCAGAGAAAATCACATAGTGATAATCCACGCCCAAGAGCTGGGCATGCCGAGTCAGGCCTTTAAAAACCGGTGAAATTAACAAGGGCTCATTAAAATTATTTAAATTATTTAAATTATTTAATTGGCTTAAGTGACTCATGTTTGATCACTTATTAATAAAGCTAACTAACGCACTCGCGCCAAAAATTAGGGCAATGCCGACAAAAGTCGTGAAAAAAGCCGTTTTAGAAATCTTCCCCATTAAAAAACAACCAATCCCCAGGCCAATAATGGCAATGGTTGCAATCAACGTCGCAATCTCACTGGTAAAGTAATCTAAAAAATTTTTCATCACGCTTTGAACAGACACATCTGCAAAAACAGCTCTAGGAAAAAGCAATTCTGGAATGATAAAAATAGAAAAAACGGACCAGATAAAATCAAAGAAATACATACCCCAAGGCTCCCTAATTTAACTCATTAAAATTAAGTGCCGTGAATTTAAAAAAGCGGGGAGGTGCATAGAAAAATAAAAAATAGAAAATACAAAACGGGCCTGTTAAGATCCCGCCCGCATTGCTGCTCGCAAGTAGTCATGCACCTCTGCTACCTAAAAGTTGTCGCTTTTAGGTAGCCTCTTCAATCACGACAGAAGGCCTATGGTAAACATAAAAAACCTTCGGTCAATAGGTATATAAAAAAATATTTTTATATTTTATCTTACTTACTTATCCCTTCGACGAATCCAAATAATCGGCGCTGCTTTTTGCACAAATACGCCCGATAAAACAGCGGGCGCATCGTAAGCCGCTGCCGGATTTTTACAGATCAAATCAAATTTAATCGCCCCATTGCGATCAACTTTTTCTTCGGCGTGTTTAACCAAAGTGCGAATATATTCTTTGTCATCATTCGTTCGAACAATGCAGTCTTTATTAATTAACCCATATAAATCTTCACCCTCTTTAAATCTTCCGCCGACCATGTCACCTCGATAATAACTAGGCGCCATATCGTCCGATTTTAAAATCACGGCGACACCTTCTTCAGACAAATTTCTAAAATAAGTGACTTCTTGGGCTAATAAAAAATCGTCTGTTTTTGGATTCAAATTCATATTTAAATTTAAATTTAAATCAGTAATAGGCTTATTTTTTTTGGGCTTCTCTTTTTCTAAATTCTCTAATTTTTCCAACTTTAAATTCCGAGATAAATCCGCCCCTGAAGCCCAGTAAGGCGCGACACCTTCTCCACTTCGAACCCACTCTAAATTAATAATCAAACCTTCTTGCAAATAAATATCTAAAAGCCGATGCAAATTCTGGTCTGAAATATTCTTAGACCCATGCTCCCAAGAGAGCAGACTATTTTTAGGAATCCCATACTCCCCCAACATTTCTTCCCGAGATAATCGCAAGACTTGCCGTAAAAAAGTCAGACGCTCAGGCGGTGTTTTCGCCAAAGCATGCTGATCTAAACGCGTAATCTTTTGACCTAATTTTTGGTCTAATTTTTGATCTAATTTTTTATTTATCATAATTAAAAATCCTCACTCATATATTTAAAAATTTAAAAAATCACTATTCAAATAGTACAAAAAAATCACCCTGACTCAAAATTTTTTTTCAAAAAATCAAGACCTATTTGTAAAAATATATTTATATAAAAAATCAATAAAACCCTTGTACAAAGATTGCATAGTAAAAATATCTTTTCATAAAATACGGCGGCTTTTATTTCAATTAACCTCTATCTGGAGACTGTCCCATGGCAAGTTCTAACACCCTTTCTAACACCCTTTCTAACACCACTTCTAATACCACTTCTTCGCAAAATTTTTACACCCCTTACGCTTCTACTTCTTCCCTTTCTTCTACCTCAGCCGCCCATTCTGAGCTTTCTATTCCCCCTTCTTTCGTATCCGTCAGAGCAAAAGATTTATCCAGCTTTTTTCAAGATCAGGCTCACACCGACCCCTCTTGTCTCCAGTGGATGCTATTAAGCCTATGCAACAACGACACGGATTTTTTTAATAAACTTCGCCATGAATTATTTAATTTATTAATTATCGAAAATTCCAAAGGCATTCGGGAAATTAATAAAAATAATGTTTTAAATTTTGCGAGCTTTTTAAAACAGCCTAAAAAAATAAAAACACCCTGGAGGCACTATGAGAACTAGCAACTCAATTATCAAAAATACCACTAAATTGACTAGGCTTAGTCCAGCCTATAAAGTCGAGCATTCTCTTCCTAAAGAAAGCTCTGCTCAAAGGACGGTCAATATCATGGAACCTTTTAATATTCACGATGCTAAAACTAATTTTTCTAAATTAATCGCCTTTGCACTCGCTGGTGAAGAGGTCATCATTGCAAAAGCAGGGCAACCACTGGTCAAGCTCGTGCCCATCACAGAAAACAAAAAATCCCGTTTTGGGGCTTACAAAGGCAAGATAAAAATTGCCACTGATTTTGATGCGCCCCTAGCAGACGATCTTCTCAATGCCTTTTATGGCGACAACGAAAGCGACCCCTTATGAACATTCTCCTTGATACACACATCCTCCTTTGGTCCATACAGGATTCTCCAAAGGTCCCTCATCAGATTCGAAAAGCCATGATCAATGCAGACAGAATTTTTGTCAGCGTTGCCTCTTTATGGGAATGCGCTATTAAAATTAGTTCCAAAAAACTAGAAATCGATTTTGAGAAATTAATCAAAGCCATCGAAGAATCCGGGTATGAAATCTTGCCTATAAAACCCTCTCATCTTTCAAAATTAATTGAACTACCCCCGCATCATAAGGACCCCTTTGATCGTCTTTTAGTTGCCCAATCTATGGCTGAGCCACTTCGGCTACAAAGCCATGACGATATGGTTCTGCATTATTTGCAATAAACGCCTTCTCTTCATATCCACCAAGAGACATGATATTTTCGCCCGCTTTGAATTTTTAAGAATTTTTAATTAAACCCTCCCAATTACCCCCAAAATCACTCCCAAAATTACTCTCTGGAGCCCCATCCATGCCATCACCTCATCCTATTTTTCCCATTAAAAATATTCTCAATCCTCAAGCTTCCACCCCTAAAACCCCCATTACTATTCAGGGCTGGGTGAGATCCAGAAGAGACTCTAAAGCTGGAATATCTTTCTTAACTATTAACGACGGCTCTTGTTTCGACTCTTTACAAGCCGTGGTTCCAGAAAATTTATCTAATTATCAATCTGAAATTTTAAAACTAACCAAAGACTGCTCAGTCTCTATTTCTGGAAAACTAGTCCCCTCACAAGGCGAAGGTCAGGCGCTAGAACTTCAAGCAGAACAAGTCTTAGTCCTAGGCTGGGTTGAAGACCCAGAAACTTATCCCATCTCTCCAAAACGACACACCATGGAGCATTTAAGAGACTACGCCCACCTGCGAGCCAGGACTAATATTATGGGCGCCGTGACTAGATTAAGAGACACGACGGCTTTCGCGATTCACCAGTATTTTCACCAGAATAATTTCATTTGGGTTAATACCCCCATTATTACGGCCAGTGATTGCGAGGGCGCTGGAGAATTATTTCGCGTGTCTACTTTAGACCTCATGAACTTACCTAAAACTGCCGAGGGAAAAATAGATTTTTCTAAAGATTTCTTTGGCCGCGAGGCCTATCTCACCGTTTCAGGCCAGCTCAACGCCGAATGCTATGCGCTGGCGATGTCTAAAGTTTATACCTTTGGGCCCACTTTCCGCGCTGAAAATTCTAATACCTCAAGACATCTCGCTGAATTCTGGATGGTCGAGCCTGAGATTGCTTTTGCTGATCTTGAACAAGACGCAAAATTAGCCGAAGGCTTATTAAAATTCGTCGTCCAAGAAGTTTTAAATCATCGCCAAGATGATATTAATTTTTTCACCCAATGGGTCGATAAAACTTGTCGCGAAAGATTAGAAAAAATAGTCAACTCTGAATTTATTCACATGGACTACACCGAAGCGGTCAAAATCTTACAAGCAGTCTCAAACTCAGGCGCCAAAAAATTCGACTACCCCGTTCATTGGGGCGTGGATCTCCAGTCCGAACATGAGCGCTATCTTTGCGAAGAGCATGTCAAATCGCCCGTCATTTTAAAAAATTACCCCAAAGAAATTAAAGCGTTTTATATGCGTTTAAATTCAGACCAAAAAACCGTCGCTGCCATGGATGTTTTAGCCCCAGGTGTCGGTGAAATCATTGGGGGCTCTCAAAGAGAAGAGCGCTTAGATATTTTAGATTCCAGAATCTTAGAATCCGGAATGGACCTAAAAGACTACAGCTGGTATCGAGATCTCCGCCGTTATGGCTCCGTCCCTCACGCAGGCTTTGGCTTAGGATTTGAAAGACTGGTCAGCTATTTAAGTGGCGTTTCTAATATTCGAGATATTAGCCCCTTCCCTAGAGCCCCCGGCCATGAGTTTTATTAAAAAAATAAAAATTA
>CAMCUU010000017.1 GCA_945879065.1 Francisella tularensis subsp. holarctica | reverse complement strand
TTCCGGTTAATACGACACCCTTTATTTTTCAGAACAGTTCGCATCCGTCGACTCCCATAGAAAGGCGTCTTCGTATATTCCTCGTCAATGATTTTGAGAAGTTCATCATCTTCCTGGGCAACTGTTTTAGGGGCCTTCTGTGCGTAGTGGGGGTCCTGCTAAGGAACCCCCAAAAATGTTAGTTTGAGAAAATCACTCCTTCCAAAACTGTTGGCGCAAGTGCTTTTCAAGCGCATTGGCCATGGCATCTAAATCAATATGCCCGTTACTCTTTTTAAAATTATATTTTCCAGTGAAGGCAATATGTGCCCAAGCAATCGGTGAAATCCTCGAGAATTCCTGAATAATTTTTTCGCTGACACCTTCCTTGAGCATTTTTTCATAAACGGTATTCAAAATAATGCTGTTGTAGGCAATGATGCAATTCGCGACCAGCCTTACTGCATGAGCGCTCTCCCGGTTATCGACGATTTTCTTGCCCTTAAAAATTCCGCTGTATATTTTTCTAATCAGGCCCTGCAGCTGATGATAAGCCTCAGTTCTATTTCTGGCGGTTCTTATCGCTCTTCTTAAAGGCATGTCGTCAATTAAATTTAAAACATGGGTGCTTTTTAAAATTTTATTATATTCGAAGAGCGCCTTTTTAAGACTGGCATAACGGGCATGGGAGTTTAATTTTCTGACGATATTGCTCTGAGTGTTTTCTTGAAGCAGCAAAGAAAGCAAGACCCGCAATATTCCTCGCTTTTTTGACCTAATCAGCTCAACATTGATGGCGCCTTTCGGCTGGATAATCCCAGTGTGATTGTCTGGAGATTTAACCGAGTAAAGATCCTCCGCTGATTCTTTAATCCCTTTGATACTGGGAACGTAATCGACGTCGATCGAATCCAGGATGACAAAGTTCAGCTGATTCAAAGAGTGGTTGTCCCCCGTCACCATATTGATATCGATGTCTGTTTTATTCCCAAAAATAATGTCGTAAAGAGAGTGGCCCTCATACTCGTTCAGCCCAATATTCTTGGCATTCACAGCCACAAAATTGGCAATCAAAGTATAAACAGACAGCCCTGGCGATTTGCCCAGATATTTTTTTGAATATCGGGACTGGATCGTGCTTTCGCTGGTGGGCAGTTTTTGCCCGTCGGCATCCGCCAATAATTGATCATCCACTAAATTCCATAATTTAAAGATGGGCAGTGCGTGAATTAAATTCCCAACGGCATCATTGGCCGCGCACAAAGTATCGACGCGAATAAAATCCTCTTTGGTCGATCTTAATAAGTTGTAATTAAGATCTGACATCTCGGCCATTTTTGCAGTTCCTATTCCAAAGGCATCGGACAAAATGCAGGCATTAACCGCCAGTGAAGTCGCTTGTTTTTTCTTGTTGTACCGGGTTTTCATATGGGTAAAAGAGCCCCAGAGATCTATGGGATCGCCGATGCACATCATGATGTCTGGGATTTCGACTTGAGGAATTGTTTTGAAAAAAGAATCTTCTAATTTTTCTTGGCTGTCATAGCCTAAGGTCCAATCTTGCTCACCGGTTTTATTTTCCTTGAGCTTGAAGGCTGTATTTTCTCCTAAATCAATTCGACCCATCGTCCTATCCCAGGCCTCGTCTAATTTTTTAAGACAGTCATCTAAATGTGCATCGCAATAAATCGGTATCTTTGGGTAGCCAAAGGATTGGGCAATTTTTTCAACCTCATCGACTTTATCTTCGCTGACCAAGTCATGATTCATGTCGCAGTAGATTGCACTGTCATTGCAGCAAAGAAGACCCTTGTCTAAGCGTCGATACATTTTTTCATAAACATAAAATTCAAAAAGATGCGGATCTATTTTGTCATCATCAAGATTCTTTTTTAAATAAGGGCTGTGGGTCTTTGAAATATTTTCCAAAATATCGCTGGGAATTTTCAAAGAAGCTGGCGTTCTGCCACGGCCATAATGGTCTTTGAGGAGGTCGATCAAATCGATGATGTCGTTATCCTCTTTATAAAAAACGAATTTGACACTTAATAAGATGGGTCTCAGATAAAGAGCGAAGAACCTGAAGGATTTTAAATAAAAATCTCTCTTGGCCGCTTTCGTATCGAAGGTATTACCCTCTAAAAACTGCGCCAATGCTGGGAACTGCTCTTCTGGCAATATCTTATAAGCCTCTTGATTGAGCTCTTCGTCCGTCATACCTGCTTTGCGTTTAGGAAACCATTTCAAAAATTGGGCTAATTTTGGAAGGTCCACTACAAGACCCTCGGTATGG
Organism: Francisella tularensis subsp. holarctica; assembly: GCA_945879065.1. GTDB lineage: Bacteria > Pseudomonadota > Gammaproteobacteria > Francisellales > CACEW01 > CAMCUU01. The sequence continues at coordinate 31,362 of CAMCUU010000017.1, read as the reverse complement.
GCCTTCATAGCGGCTTCAGCATAAGCTCCAGCAGCATCTATGATTGCTCGGGTGTGATGAAAGAAGCTGGTGATCAGATTGTCCATAATCTGTTGGTATCGATGATAAACAAAACAAAGGATCTGTAAAAACTGCTGGTCTTTTTTTAAGCCTCTAAGCCGAAAGGCCGCGTATTGCGCAGCCAAGTCTGAGTAATAACCAATGGCATTTTTAGACAGATTAAGACTGGGTAAAAATTCTTTTGAAAATTGATATAAACCTGCAATGGTTAAGGCTTTATCAGCCTCTGCTTTAATCGCTGTGTACTGAAAATTCTTTTGATCTGAACGGATGACATTGAGCTTGCTGATCCCCTCTTCCTGCTCAAGCAGTTCTAATAATTTTTCCTGTTGGAGCTTTGGAATTAATAAGACAAGGCGGCTAAGTCGTTCGTTTTCTTTGGAGAAGGCTCGGGTAAACATGTCCTGCAAATTTCGATAAGTCGGAATGACTATTTTTTGATGATCGAAATAGGTCAAGAGATGCCTAAAGGCATCATGGCCCTTGGGGTAATAGCGTAGTAATTCGGCTAAGTGCTCTTCGGCAGAATTATTTTGGTGGGCTGGCAAGTCTTTATAATCAAAGAGTTTGAGGATGGCTTTCTTTTGCAGGCTAATACATTGACGAGTGATGCAGCCAGTAAAGCGGCCCTTGGGAATTTTGAAATATTTATAAAGAATGTACTCAAGATCAGCGCGGACTTCTTGAAACTCGAAATTGAAAAACTGTTGTCTGGCTTTGAAGTACCCCAACTGCAAAATAAAGTAAGCCCGAGTTTTAGTGGTGGCGTAATTATTCAGCGCCTCCAGTTCTTGCGAGTCCATAGAAAAATAAAGTTTGCGCTCGTCTGAATTAAAATCGGGTCTGGCATAAAGATCCGAAATTTCAGATTCAGAGAGTAAATAAATTCTTTTGAGGGTGGCCATTTTGAGTTCAAAAAAACGAGGGTTTAACTGGACTGACTTGATCAGTAAGATGCGTGCGATGGTACGCTTATTTTTAGTAAGATAAAGCGGTCCAAGAAAACAAGGTTCAAAGAACATAATTTCCGTTACTAAACTGGACTATAAACTATGAAAATCGGATATGCGCGTGTTTCGACTAAAGATCAGTCGGTCTTGATGCAAGTTGAAGCGCTCAAAGAGGCAGGCTGCACAAAAATTCATGAAGAAACTGTCAGTGGTTCAAAAACAGCTCGGCCTGTTTTGGATGAAATCATGAGGAATCTTCGAGAAGGCGACACTCTAGTAATCTGGAAGCTTGATCGTCTGGGACGAAATCTGGCTCATCTAATTCAACTCACTAATACCCTGATGGAAAAGAAAGTGGGACTGATCAGCCTCAATGACCCCATCGATACAACCACGGCTCAGGGGCGATTAGTCTTTGGAATTTTTGCCTCACTGGCTGAATTTGAACGTGAGCTCATCCGAGAACGAACCCAGGCTGGATTAAAATCCGCCAGAGCTCGAGGTCGAAAAGGCGGACGACCCAAAGGGCTAACTCAAGAAGCTATCGAAAAAGCGACCATTGCTGAGGCCCTTTATAAAAATGGCAGCATTCCCGTGAAGAAAATTGCGGAGCAGCTGGGGATTTCAAAGACGACACTGTATTTATATTTGAGGCATCGGGAGGTGAGGATTGGGCAAGTGGTTGAAACAATTTCTTAATCAATAAAAACTTCATTAATAATAGATTTAACCAATAATTTTTTGTAACGTATCTCCTCATAGCTGTACCCAGGGAAGAAAATATGCCGAAAGTTGCCCCATGGGCCGTGATGTCTTTGTTAGGTGGATATATTGGAGGCTGGTTTTCGAAGGAGAACCATACTAACCATGAAATTTGTCGTGATCCCGGCCCAGTAATTGAAAGAGCAGCAAAAACAACCGCGGATCCCGCTAAAATTTTCTCTGCTGTTGCTGTGCAATCTATTAATCGCTCAGGACTTCTGGGGATGGCTGGCGCTGCAATTACAGATACAGTAACCCCCATCGAACGTGCGACAAGGCGAACAGTAATTGCTAATGTTTATTCCAGAATTGCTGCAGGATCGACCGTCATGGCTTTTAGAGAACAAGGTAGCCATACACAGATTTTACTGGTCAAAAACAAGAGAAAATTAGGAAAATTACTGCCCTCTCAAGGATATGGAAAATTTGGTCCTGTAAAACATACGGGCGAACATTTCTCAGACTTTGATAGTAAGGGAATGGACGCAGCAGAAGAGTTGATACTAAAGGGGCATCCAGTTGATGAAGCTTACAAAATAGTTTCAGAATCAGAGGATGGCAGAGGGCAGAGAAAGTCTCACCCCTATGGTTCTTTTGACATTGACTTTTTAGCCACTGCTAAACGGGAATTTAAAGAGGAAATAGGTATCACCTTGGAAGATCTAAAATATATTGGTCAAGAAATCACTTACAGATCGGGGTGGGGCCTGCATACCTGTGACAGCACTTTCTTAACTGTTTTGGCTGGAGATGCCGAACGGTTCTTTTCACCCGATGAAGATGAAATTGAAAGTATCCATATGATTAATCTTGAAGATATCTTTATCCAGCCTGATGGCTCTGGAAAAATAAAAGGTTTTGATGAAATCATTCCAGCAGACTATGTAAAAAGAATTGAGAAAGCGGTTATCGCTTATGAAGAAATACAATTAGAAAAAATTAGTTATGGGTTCGTCACAAGTATTTCTCAATTGCAGAAATACCTTGAATTAAACGGAGCGGAATCTCCAAAGTTTATCCCTATTGGTCCTGGGCGATCTGTTTCTTCGCAAGAGCTCAGAGTGATTGCAGCTTCAATATCCATATCCCTCAAAAAAGTGAAGTTTCCTTTTTTTGAGGGGACGAAAGGTTCGCGAACTTATTCGAGTCCGGCACTTGAAGAATGAAGTCAATATATTTTATTTGAGACATCGGGAGGTGAGGATTTAGCCGAAAGTTGAAAAAAAGACAGCATAAAATTTCATGAAACAAAATAATAATTAAAAATAAATGATTCCGGCATTTTTTTATTATAAGTTTACTTTGATTTATAGTAATTTAATTAGCAAGGAGTGTTGAGATGGCTGGATGGAGTCGTGTTGGTGATTTAAATCATTTTGTTTCTAATGGGCCTTCAGTACCGCCTCATACCCAGACCTGCTATAGCGATGACATCAAGCTCGGAAAAATTAATGGAATGACTCACTATAAATTCCACGACAGAGTTGAATTACGGGCTGTTTTTAATGAAGACAGCGGCGCTGAAAGTTTTAAGTTTGCTGTCTTTCAAAATTCGACTTTGCTTCCTACAGCGGCCTTCAATATTAGGGGTCCTGCTATTAATCGGATGATCTCATCTTTTCATGGAATGATCTCCATAAAAATAGGTCTGACGCCATCCATTGAAGAGAGAATAGAATTAAGAAGAATTATTGATTTTCTAGCAACGTATGACACGACGATTCCAAAAGCCATTATTCAAGAAATTCTAGAAAATTTTGATGTTGCTTTGCTTGCCTCACCTGAAGCGGTAACGGATCATATTAATAGGCTTTATCGAGAAGGAGCTGTTGTCAGCGTCGTTGAAGCAGATGAAGCTAGAACCGAATTTGATCGCTTAGTTTCACAATATGACGTTTCAAAATATAAAGAGTTCAATGCTGAGCATTCTTTTAAGGCAGCTCTGATGAAAGCAGAGGAGTATGAAGCTGAAGGACATAAAGGCTTAGTTGAAAAACTTTCATTGTATTGCGTAGAAAATGGAAATTTTGAGCATGGCGCAATAGCTTCTTTATATCTTTCAGAGGACCTTATAGAAGGTGGGCATTTTGAGGTGGCTTCTACTTTTCTGGCCTCCGCCTATGTCTCTGAAAATCGTATTAATCTTGCATTGAAGCATGCATTCTTGAGTGGAGATGCAGGAAGACCTCTAATTGAAAATGTTTTTATGGAACTCTGTGGGCGGCCTATAGGCACACCATTGCCATTCCCTATTTCATCTATCTCATCGCCTGTAGAACTATCGAAATTAGCGGCTTATGTGGCCAAAACTGACACTGAAAAAGCTAGAGCCGAGTTAGAAATCAAAAGGTTAAAAGAGGTCTTAACTTCCTCGTCAGGCGCTGCCTCGGGTTCATCCTTTGTTTTAAGAGGAGGTTTTTCAGTCGGTTCTAAGTCTGATTCATCCACACAAACGGATGAAGATGTATCAGCACCAAAGTGATTGCCAGCCGTGAGTTTCGAAGTGTTTAACAACTTCAAACTAACATTTTTGGGGGTTCTTGAGCAGGACCCCTATTAATTTAGACATTGAATTTTTAGTGAAGCGACAAGACGCTGACATTGGAATTTATCAGGCCGAGATAAAAGAGCTGTCTATCCAAGAAGAAATACTTTGGACCAAGACCCACAAAGATTTAGGGCTTATAAAAAACGAAATGGCCAAAGTGCTTGAGATCACCGAAGAGGGTTTTGTCTTTGAGCTAAAAGATAAGACCCAGCTGACCATTGATCGTTCGAACCCCGCGATCAAGCATTGGCGACATGCCTATGTGAAAAATTTAGACGATGCGCTGCCTAAGCATTATGAGATAGGGCTTGCGCATTTGGATGAGAAGATTCAGTCACCGACGCGAATTGCGGCCATCTTAGGCGCGATGGGTCAGGCCAAGAAAGCCTCTCATGTCTACACCCATAGCAAGGACTATGTGATTCAGAAAATTAAAGACATCACGAAAGAAGAGCGAGAGATTCAGACCTTTAAATGGGGGAATACTCGCCATAAAGTTCATGAAGCGCTGGATCAATTTGCACAATCGAAGAAGACGATCAGTAAAGCCTGGGTGACTTATTTTGACGCTAAGAAAAATGGGACCCTGGGGCCGCAAGTGGAAGAGAATTTACGAAATACTTTAATTCTAGAGCGTGCTCAGGCAGAGCTTGCCTCACAGATTATTGCCAGTCCTGATTTTAATCCGAAAGAAGCGAAGGCCTTCGGCCTGGATCCTGAGAAATTAAAAACATACTCAGATCGTCATCAGCTGGTTCAGATCGTCAATCACTATGAGCAATCACAGGGGATTTTAAGGGGCCACTATGCCTGTCAGATCAGAGAGAGTTTGGGTAGTTTTTCTCAAGCGCTAGAGGCTAGAAATCTTGATAAGAAAAAGCTGCTGGAAGAATCTTGGATGCATCAGAAACGCTTGGATCGCGTTCGTCTTACGAAAGACGAACGGCAAGACTCAAAAATTCTGGAGACTTATTTTGAATATGCTGGAGAAGCAAGATCCCTCTGGGCCAGGATTACCAGAACCAAAGAATCTGAGAAAGGGACTCCAAAACCAGATCGCAGTCAATTCACTTTTGCGAATCATGTTTCAAGCTTAAGAAATAAGCTGGCTCAGGAAATTATTTCAAATCCAGAGCGCTTTGACCCGTTCATGGGCAATCTTAAAGATAAGGCGCGAGGACTGATTCAAACCCATGCCTTCAAATTTCAAAAAGATCTAGAGCGAGAGATTAAAAGAAGCGCGTCACTCATGACCCGTGATTGGCGGATGGTGGTGGCCGAGGAGCAGGCAGAAAATAATCAGGCATCACAAGTACAAAAAGTCAGACCAGAAAACACAAGAGTCTATTGGGATAGAGAACAGGTCTTACGGGAGGTCATGGTTAAATCAGAAGCCCTTATTTCAGGCTTACTGAGTGAGGATATTAATAACAAACGTTCTAAACCCAGCAAAACTGTCTGGGGTAAAAAACATGGATCCGTCACCTTGCATTTATCGGGGCCTAAAGAAGGCTTGGTCAATGACTATGAGCGGGGCATTCATGGCGATGTGATTACGTATTACGCGAAATATCGTGGCATTGACTGGTACGACGCGATCTCTGAATTAGCTAGCATGGTTGGGTTGGATCCTGAGCGCGGCAGTATTAAAAGAGTGGTCAGCCCTGCAGAAGAAAAACTCAAAGCCGAGCTGGCCATTAAAAAAGAACAAGCTCTTTTGGAAGAAGAAAAGCGTCGTACCCGGCTGCAACAAGTCGCTCAAAAAATCTGGAAAGAATCACAGCCAATCAAAGGCACATTGGCCGAGCGGTATTTAAAAGAGCATCGCGGGATGGATTTTGATTTGAGTAAATTGGAGATGCGTTATCACTCCGCAGCTCCTGATTTTACGGGGTCGAGAAGCACCAAACCTGCCATGGTCGTTGGATTTTTTAATGCGCAGAAAGAGCTGACCAGTGTTCAATGTACTTATCTGGACCCTAAGACCGCCAATAAAGATAAGAATCTAGAAGTCGTTAAGCGGACCATTGGGCAATTACGAGGCAGTGTGGGTCTGATTTATCAGGGCGGCGATGAAAGAGTCGTCGTGGCTGAAGGCGCTGAAACAGCCGCGAGTTTAATTCCCGCAGTAAAAGACGGATCGATTTATATCAGCGGCGGCAATATGCAAAACGTGGGGCATTTGAGTTTTTTAGCTGATCAACATGAGACGAAAGAGATTCATATCGCTGCGGATAATGACTTGTCTTTTGAGGTCCCCAGTTGGAAAGCGACAGAAGCAGGGGCCAGAAAATTAGAGAGCGAGGGCGTGAAGCCATTGGTTGTCCTGCCAGAAGTTGTGGACGGGAAGAAAACAGATTTTAATGATGTCCTAAAAAAACATGGGTCAGAAGAAGTGATTAGACAATTCCAGCCGAAATTCGAGATGGCCAGAGATGAGTTTTCTATTGGTGGGCCTAAGCTTTCTGAGATTCTAAAAAAAGAGAACCCTATCAGAAGGGATTTGTTGGATTTGAATATTTGAATAGGTTATTTGAATTAAAAAAATACGCTGACCGTGCGTGGGAGGAGAATGCACCGTCAGCGCTAGAGTGTCATTTAGGCTGATTTTTTTTCGTTCACACCGGGTTTCCCGAAAATACGATCAATAACTTCAGGTAGATGTGCGTGTTCTTTACAAAGAAAATGGGTAAGACCTAGATCTAAAATAAGATTATTTTTTTCTACTATTTTTTTTTCAAATGGCTTCAGTGAGTGAGCTAGGTTCAAAACAGCGTCGATATTCACAGTTCTTGATTCTTTGGTATCAACCACGAGTGAATCAAGAAGTATGTCGCAGACTTTAGCGTATAGCTTCATGTTATTACGGCATAGGGCAAGTAAGTGGCCTTGAAATTGATTCATGTTCCTCTCTCCAGAAAAAACAAATAACTAATGTTTATGCATAATATTTATTTGAAATAAAATAAAAACGGTATATTTTTCCGGAGAAATAATCCGTAGAAATACCAGTTAAAAATATCATTAATTAGTAATCTTTAGGTGAGTTGATTGAAATATATAGAAAAAACATCTTGGTCTCATGAGAAGGAGATAATTGAAAAACTCAACAAACCACTCTTTGAGGCAATTAGTCGATTAGATCCACCGGGAGATATACCCCTATACAAGCTACGTTATTCTTTTGGAGACAGAATAAAGTTGGATGGTGAATTTTATGTTTTGAATAATTCTTCTGAGAATGTCCCGCTTGGCGATGAGTCCATAGAGCAATCAATTAGAGATGACTTAACAACAGAGTCCCAGATGCCTATTGGACTGATGGTGAGTAAGAGTGTTGAACTTTACGTTGATTATGAAGACAGGGTTATACCATTCAATTTATTTAAGCCCGGTATGATTTTTGGGATAAATGCTGCGCTTAAACCAGAAACCTCTTTTGAACTTGGTAATTTTTGGCAAATGACAGCTGGCTGTAGAAGTGCGTTTTTAACTTCAAAACTTTCTGAACACGCAGCTCTGGCAAGAATTACACAAGAGTTTGGTCTTCCGCTAGAAAGGCCGCAAGGACTTTTGGATCACTGGCATTTATTTAAAAAAATTTGTGAAGCAGGGAAGCATCAATGGTATGCCGAGGTGATTTTTTTCCCAAAACAATGGCATGAAAATAAAGAAGATCTTAAATGGAAAGAATTTAGGCTTTTTTTATTTGAAACCGTTTGGAGTTCATCGTCACTTCGAATGAACTCTTATTTGCTTGATCTCTCTTATTCAAAATTGGCATCAACATGCAAAAATATTGTGCCAAACCTTTATATAAACAGACTTGTAAGGCACATCATGATGATGGCCATTGGCGCATGTCCAGGATTTAAATTTCTCACAACAGATGAAGAAATCCCATATAATTTTTTGAGAGAAGTCCTAATTACTATTTATAGATTGAAAAACAATGAGCCAACTTTTCTTGGCTTAGATAAGCTCTTAGGATCAAGCTGCAATAAAATTTATTATGCCCTAGCGGTCCCCACAATTGCGGAATTTACCTTATCAAATAGCAGGGAATCTAAAAGGACAACAGAAATTTCAGAGGCCTTCCGTATGATGGCATCACTAAGAAAAAACAGGCATGACGTTGAATTTTCAACGAGTCATAAACAAATGTTTGACACATTTTTAGACGCTTCGATTATTGGATATCACGTCAACAACATGGCTAGCGAGCTACCAATACAGGATCCAAGTGAGCTACTGAAAAACGATTCGAACCTGATAGAGTTACTTAAAAGAGCAAAAACGTCAGGTAGAACAATCTACACAAATAGCCCTATCTTCAGCGGACTCATAGAAATTTCTAAACGCTAATATTGCTACTGGAAAGGGCGACGTCTATTTGAGAGTTTGAAATGTTTAACATGAAGATCTCCGAGTTAGTTTAACTGAAAAGTGACGGATTTTTACTCCTTTATTTTGGCATATTCAATACAAATTTTTATAACGATATATTTAAAATATAAATATTAAAACCGACACCTTGGCCACGCTTGATAGAGTAAATTTTTAATTTTTTAAATGGGATAAAACTAAAATTAGTTGACCAGAAAAAGATAAGGAAATGTTGGTTTCTAGTTCAGTAAGCATATTGAACCCTCCGTCAAATGAGGATAGCTCCACTCGAAAGGGAAATCGTAAAATCATCGGGTAAAAAAAGCATAGAAAACTCCGAAAAAGATTAAACGGAAATTTGACTACAAAAAAAAGAATCAAGATAAATCACAGTCACACTCCACGGTGTTTTAAACAGTTATAGCACTGCTCGAAAGCGCAAATTCAAAAGAAAATAAATTAGACATGGGACACTTCGAAAAACTTATTAATTAAGATGATCCTTTTAGATCTTTAATTGATTGGTTTCAATCCAAATCTTTATTGCGATATTTTTTAAATTAGAAATGTAAAACAAAAAAATAATAAGATCGTTATAAGCAATGTAAAACCCACAGAGAAGATGGTTATCTCTGGAAACCTATAAGAGTCTTGGGCAAGACCTAACAACCCAGCACTTGCGTCACCGTTTATATTCTCACTGCCATCGACCATGAGTAATTGATAGATTAGGAAAGAAATAATCGACGATATGGCAATTACAAAAATAAAAATCAATACAGCGCTCATGCCTTTAAAGTCATAATGATTTTGAATAAAACGAAATGGAATAAAAAATAGACAACTAAAAAAAATGGACGACATTAATAGTCCAAGTGTCGATTGATCTTCTGTCTTAAATCTCATTTTTACACCTTTAATTTTATACCCCTGGGAGATGGCCATTGGTTTAGGTGTAAAATATTTTTTTTTGAAGTATGTGTACAGAAAAATAAAAATTAAAAAAATGCTGACTGCGCGTAGGAGGAGAAGGCGACAGTCAGCTCATAATTTTTTTTAAACAGATCTTTTTTCGCTTACCCCAGGCTTTCCAAAAATCCAGTCGACGACCTCAGGTAGGTTGGCGTTTTTTTTGCAAAGAAGATGGGCTTTATTGCGATCAAAGTTATTAACTTCAATGCTTTTATCGTCATTGAGTCTTTTGTCGAATGGCTTAAGCGAGTTTGCAAGATTTAAAACAGCCTCACCGTTAACAGATCTTGAGTAATTTGAATCAACAATAAGTGAATCCAGAAGCATTTCACACACTTTGGTGTATTGCTGCATATTATTTCGGCATAGGGCCAAGAGGTATCCTTGGACTTGGATTGGTTGCATTGCTCTCTCCTAAAAAACATAGCGAGAGCATTAAACAATGCTTAACTTTTAAATGCATCAGTCAAAAAAGGGCCCGATTTTACGACTGTAAATTGCAAATAGAAGACATTCTTATATTGGAAAACGCATGGTAATCTGCCTTATTTTTTTGATAGTAGCGCTTTTTACCATGAACGATTTTCTATAGCAATAAAGTTAAATTTAATGTCATGAATATTGTTTTTATTTGGTTGGAAAAACCTATAAATATTTTATTATCCCTCTTTGGTTATTTTAATGCAGCCCTTAAAAAACAAACTAGATTCTGGATTTTCTGTGTGCGAATTTTTTGAGAAGTCACTATCTGATTCAAATAACTTATTAATACCTATGAACTCTTGATATTGTCCAGGATCTGAGTGAAAAAGTTCAAACTTAAATTTGTTTAAATGAGTGAGTGGAGTTGTTAAAATTTTTTCTTTTTTGGACGAGAGGCAATGGATGTATTTTTTTAATAAGGCGTGAGAAATATAGAGATCTTCAAGTGAGCTGGATTTATCAACCGGTTTAACTGCTAGGCTGATGGCTGAGTTTTTTTGAATCGAGAAATAAATAGGTTTTCCATTGATATATTCAGGAGTCATGACAACAGGGTTTTGGGAGATTTTATAAACATCTTGGTAAGCCATTTTAATTAAAGAAAGAGGGCAGTGTTCCTCTGTTATTGCAGGTCTAAATCCTGGAATAGCGCCTAAGGACAGTTCAATTAGGGTCCTGACGATATCAACATGATATTGCCTTGGTTTAATCTCCAATTTTTGATTAATAAATGAGAATGCCATATCCCAGGTAAATCGATTCCGCCAATAGGAAGAGCCGTTCCAAGCAACAGATAAAAGATGTTGATTGAATGCTTGCCATTTAACATTATTTTTTTGCTCAAACCATTTCTTACCAAAACAAATAATCCTAGTTTTCCACCGTTTCTCTGGCTCAATGCTATGAGAAATATCTTTAAATACTTTCCAATGATCATCTAAAGAACCTGGTTTTTCAGAAGTCAGTCCAAAAGTCGCCACAAGCCTTGAATGTGCGCGGGTTTCTGAAATTTTTGATAACAAAAATGTGGATCGAGCACCAGAGGTGACCCCCCAGTTTGATAAATTCAAACAAAGTGGAGTTTTCGTTTCAGAGTCCAAAGCTTTCCACAAACCAATGAGACTCCCAGGTTTAGCAATACCAAAGGGGGTGATTCGGCCATTGTCATCAAAAAAAATTTCAGTGGAGCCGGAAAGAATTAAATAAACAGGATGGTTGAAATCGTTATAGGCCAGATCATCAGAAATCTTTGTTGGTATTTGATTAGACGTAATAGGTATTAGACATCTTTTATATTTTTTATCCTGTTTTTTTGGGATAAGAAAAATAGAGTCTTCAATAAGGTTAGCACCAAAATCATAGGAGAGATCATAAAGACCAAAAGAAGAATCGATTGCTAGATCGTCAATTAAGCTAGCCAAAGTTGAGTTAACCTGAGTCACTTCTGCCCGAATTTCTTTCCAAGAGATAGATTCCATAGGCCCTTAAAATATTTAAAGTAATGCTGATGTTAGAGAAGGGTAAGGCAAAAAAATTCGGCTGTCTTGGGGGAGATTTTTTTAATTATTGAATCAAATAGCTCATTGAATTATCGTGTTACCTATGTTTTTGATGAGATAAAAAGTAAAGGTGACTAATGAACCTAGATCGAGCTTGGATGAATCAGGATAACGCCGATTTTTATAATGCATCTGGTGTGAGTTTATTACAATCAACCGCCGAGCGTGGTGGTATGGCTAGTGCTCCTGATGTGGGTTTAATTTGGGATCAGATTAGAGATTCAAAATTCATATTAGACGTTGGCTCGGGGTATGGGCGATCTGTGGGAAACCTGATTCAACGAGGTTATCAAGGGTGCATTGATTCTGTTGAGCGCAGCGAATCGCTTTATCAAGATTTAAGAACACTGGAATTTGATAATGTGCACACTTATTGCTCAGATATTTTCAAATATCAAACTGATCAAAAATATGACGCGATTCTTTGCATGTTTTCAACGATCACTGATTTTTCAAAAAAAGAACAAAAAGAACTCGTCCAATATCTTTCAAAATTTTTGAAAGATAAGCATTCAAAGATGTTTTTCGAGGCTTTTCCAGCGGGTAGGCTGCCATTAAATTGCAGTACGGATGATGGGTCAAGCTATCAGTCTCAATATGAGTCTCATGAGCTTAATGGGTACTTACCAAGTCTCTTTGATTTTTTTGATTATGCCCAAGAAATCGGCATGCGAGTAAAACAAGAGCTCTATCTAACAACAACTGGAAGAGTTAGGGCGATGTTTGAAGTTTTTTTTGAAAAAAAATTTATTTAAATTAAAAATACAAAACAGAAAAATAAAATAACTGTAGTAATTAACACAATGCTTAGTGAGCAAATAGTAACTTCAGGGCCGCAGTCAACGCCATCTGAGTCTTCTGCAAATCCATCGCTGTTAGCGCCACTGCAAGCTGGGGCCTCATCTGGAATATTAGCAATTTTCCAGGTGGCCAATATGGTTAATAAAACTAATAACGAAGATAAAAAACAAGAGAAAAAGTTGAAAAATGTTGGTGAGTATAAAAAAAATGGAATGGGATAAAAAAAGTTAAGCTAGGGAGTAGTGGCATTAATAATAGTGACATGGTTGGCTGATAATCTTCTTTAAATCGCATGTTTGACTCCTATATTTAATTTTTTTAATCATGTAACGAGACCCATTCACAGACATGGAGCGTGTAAGGCAGCCATTGAATCGACGTTGCTTCATTCAATAAGTGATTTGGTGTTATAACAAACGCCCTGACCCATTTTTCTAGAATGTCGACATCAATAAATTCAGAAATAAGCGTATTACTTTTAAATTTTTTCATTAATGAGAGATAATAGCCTGCTTCTTTTTTTAATGGCACGAACCAGAATGGGGCTTGCACTCCTTTAACGGTGTTTTTTCTAATGCTATCGGGCAATATATTTTTGGTGGCTACCCTTGTTAGATATCTATTGATGGGCCCTTTTCTAAAGGCAGATTCCGGAATGCTAAGGCAGTAGTTGATTAGGTCTATATCACCAAGAGGGCTAACCATTTCTATATTAAACGCATTCAGTACGGCGGTATCAAACCCAGAGCAAGATCCAATAGAGAAATTTGATTTTTCTAGGCTGCGTGTTCGCTTTGAAGGCAAGGTGGATTGATAACGATCTGAAGCAGAAATCTTTTTGAGATTATTTTTAAAAAATTCTGGTAATGCGCAAGAGTCATTTTCAGTTCTTTTTAGAATTCTTTTTTTTAATAGCTTTAAATATTTTTTTGCCATGTCAGGTGATGATGCTTTAAGAAAATTGATCCAGCCAGGATCTCCTAACTTAAGTGAATAAGCATCGTCACCAAACCGACCATTTAAAACTTTGTTGGCACCTTCTTTTTTAGCAATTTTGAAAAAAGAATAGAACCAAAGCATATTGCAGGCTGCGTATTCTGGGCCACTTGAATTGTCGAATAAAAATTTCGTAACTTCAGAGAAAGAGCAAGGGTCTCTGCTTTCATCAAATCGAATTATGGTTGTATTTTTATAAAGTTTTTCAAAGTCTATTAATTGTTTTTCATTAGCCATCATAGGATCTTCGCCGATACTGTAAAGCAAGGATTCTGAACTGTAATTGCTAAGGCAGGTGAGGTGGTCTAATTTTTTTGCTAAGCAAGCTGCCACTGAGCTAGAGTCCAAACCACCACTTAAATCACAAATAACTTTATCTCCTGGAAGTAGTTGAGACTCTACAGAACTATCAAGAGCCTCCAAAAGACATGATGCATACTCTTTAACTTTTTTCTTCTGAAGCGAGTCGACAGGTTTCCAATAACACGCAGATGAAATTTCTTCGCATTTCTTGATTTGAACTATGTGACCCGGGTTAATTTGATGAATTTTTTTGTAAAAAGATTGATTTGAAATTTGCATCCTTCTGGAAAGGAGGTCAGTTATCCTATCTGTATTAAGTTCTAATGACTCTGGGATAGATTTTTTTAGAAGCTGTATAGAATCTGTAAGATAAACGGTCTTGTCTTTAACATAGAAAAATAAGCTGTGCCCATTGAGTGGTGACTTTATTATATTTATGTCGTTTGTAAGGGCGTTTACGGTAGTAATGATGAAGTCGCCTTTGAGAAGGCTTCCAAGTTCTGGCCCGTATTTCTTTTGTAAAAAAATTAATTTTTGAGCAGGAGAGAGATTGCTTGATGATGGAATATTTTCACAGAGCTGATCAATATTCTTAACTCTTCCAAATAAAATTAAAAAAATATTTTGAAAAGTTCCAAATTGGAGGATTCGACACTCAGGGTTAAATGAAAAATCTATGCCATTGGCGGGATTTTCTAGCTTTTTATAGGCATCAAATTTCGGCAATGGCTGAAAGTTTTCTCTGTTAGATATTTTGCAAATGAACATAGATAAAATCTCTAATGAATATTTATCCTATCGGTGTAGTCAAAATATTTATTTTTAAAACCTTGCCACAAGTCATGACAAGGCTGATTTTTTTATTTCTTTTACCTAATCTCAAATCTTAAAAATTCTGATAGCCAGAGAGCGATGAAACAAAAAATTAAATACTGGGGCGCGGTGCCTTTTAGCGTTGGGGAAACCCTATCTTTTGTAGTTTTTTCTGCAATTGTAAGTGCTGTTTTATTCTTTCCAGAATATTTTACATTGTTGCATTTTAACGTATCTCATAATTTAATTTTATTAACGTCGACGGGGTTATTTTTTTTATCAACAATTATCTCTGTTTTTTTTATCAATGCTTTTTGTGGAGAGATAACAAAATACGAAGAGGATGGGAGTTATAGGCAGATTGTGACTCATAGGGTAAATATGTTTATGTGTTATGGACCATGGGTTTGTTCGATGGCTATTAGCGGATTTGCTTGGATCTTCGTTTCTAAATTTTTTGTTTAGCCAAGAGCACACTAGAAATTTCTAAAAACCATTCTAATTTGTAGCCTGATAATAATTTTTATATGGTCTGAGATACATGGATGTTTTAAGAAAATTTGATCTTGAAGTAAAGGGAAGTACTCGAGGAAAGTCCATTCTTAAGAAAGAAAAATTTTGGAATAAACCGTTGCTAATAGTCTTGCAACATGAGGCGACTATGAAACCATTTGCTGGAGGGGATATTCCGTTAAATCAGAGCTCATAGTCTCATCTTCATAGTTTATTTTTGTCCATTCAATTAGGTTGAGAAGACTGGATATAGCAATAGAAACATCTACTTTTTTGCATAGTTGTTCATCATTTTTCTTGAAAAAATTTAAAAGCATCTTTTGTGTCAAATCTAAATCAATGCATTCAACAATTATCGGTATATTTCGGTAGCTGTGAATGTTTTCTAGAAACATATCTACCCCTTTTTTTGTTTGATCAAAAATATCACAATTTTGAGGCCCTCTTTTGCTTTCTCGTCTAATTGAGTCTGGAACTATGCCTTTCATTAGTTCTCTCATTAACCCCCTATATTCATTACAGTGGGAATAATCTTTTGGATGAATTGAAAGGCATTTATCTATGAGGACCGGGTTTGCAGTAATATCTACAATATTTACATTCATCAGAAGGGACAGTGAGGAATATAATGAAGTTGTTTCCTCTAGTCTTCGCAAGATCCAATTTAACTGGGAGGCTTGAAAGTTTTTCCTTTTCCCTGATAACACAGGACATGATAAAAAATACCAAGTTTTTTTGATAAAACTCTTAAGTGGAGATTTTGGCAATGGCTGTCCGCCCCATGAAATAGTTGCATTTCCCATAGCGCTAACAAGAACGGTTCCACAATTTGATTTCTTTGCATTTTTTATTAATTGCAAGATCCAAGTGGAATGCATTGGCATGAGATCTGGCCCATTTCCATACAAATGGGCCAATTTTGGAATGTCACAAAATGAAAGTTCTTTTTCACTGTCTTTTAAGATGAATCTGGATATGTTTTTATATTTTTCACACAGTTCCAATATAAGAGGTTCTTCATTTAACGTGTAATGTTTATATGATTGAATTTTTGCGAAATTATCAGGTGCGGAGCTTAGGGAAAATAATTTTTTATCTTCTAGTTCAATAGCTGTCACTGCACTGACCATTGTTGAATCTAAGCCACCGCTTAGAAGAGAGGCTATTTCAGATTTCGTTTCTCTTATAACTTGATCGATTAATTTTATCAGAATGATTTTCAAATCTTTTATATGGACTTTTATATTTATGCTTTGATTTCCAGTCTTAAACTCATATGGCATACACAAGAATTGAACTTCTTTTTCGAACCATAAAATAACACCAAAGCGTAAACGTCTTATACTGCTCTCGTAAGTTTTTGTAGAATAAAAGTCTAGATTTTCACGTTTTTTCTGATTGATTTTTACTTTTTTATTAATCATAAATTTCGTGGCTTTTTTATAAGCTAACCCCAGTTCCATCTTCAATATTTCGGTGTCTAGACTTTTTTGTGGAATGAGTTTTTTTAAAATATTTACAGCGTTTGAAAAATAAAAGTCTCCATTTAAATAAGCAAAAAAAAATTGAAACTCAGAGAATGGCGACACGTGCAAGGTTAATTTATTTTTCTTCTTATCAAATAGAGCTATTTGATAATTCCCTTTTAAATTTTCTGAAAATTCATTGTTTTTATAAGCGGTTAGAACCCTAGTTTTTATATCTGGCTCATGAGTACTCTGGGAGGAAGAAATCAAACCAAGAGTAATGAAATAAAAATCATCATCTTCGTAGGTAGAGGTAAATAAATTATTATTTTTATGCCAACCCTCTAAAATGTAGCCGTTTGAAAAACCTCTTTTATAAATATCGAAATTGTCTGTTGGAAGAGACTGCGAAAATTTTGATGTCACATCAGAGTCAACATCACTTCCTACTGAAAATTTTCCGAACAAATATGTCATGCGATTTTTTAATAAGTATTTAATGGTAATTAAGCATAGAAGAGAAGCTATTAATTAAAAAAGCGTGCACTTTTTTCAATACGGTTTTTTCACATAAAAGTAGAAAGCTCTAATTGTATTTAAGCTCATGCCTTCATTCCAACCTCACTTTTAGCCTCTCTCACCTTCCCAGGAGTTTGCCCTGCAATAGCTCTGCTAGACGCTGCCGAATTTTTTGCTCCAGGACTTCTCCATAATCTGGCAGCGGCGTCAGAGGACCCTGTCACCGACCCGCCTGCAGGGTCTGGTCTTAGAGTCGCCTTTGCGCCTGCTGCTGCGTTCATGCCCATCATTAACGGATTGGTGATCATGGGCGCGGCAGAGCTTCCAGCGCCGGCGCCTGTGGGCAGAGATCGAGAGGTGCCCCACCAAGCCAAAGCGCGTCCCGATGAAACGCTTCGCCAAGTTCTAATATCTCCACGGAGCTTCATCACCCCCGGGGTGCTATCTGAAGCGGTTCGCAACCAGGCTTCAATGTGTTTTGCTTTTTCTGGGTTTTTATAGTGTTCTTTAATCGCCGTGTAAAATTCACTGAAATGGGTTGGGCTTGATTCTTTTAAGTACCTAGTGAGCAATGCTTGAATGATGGGCTGTTTAAATTCATGACTTAAATTTAAGAGACAGGACGCCGCCATTTCGGCAGGCATTTTTTTAAATAAAGTGAGTAGGCTTTTTTGGAGTTGTCCAAGGACGATATCTTTAATGAACTCTTCGCTGACTTGATCGGCGAAAGTCCGTGAGAACATTTTGGACGCTAAGCGTGTCAGTGTTTTTAAATAGTCCAAGTCAGAAGGTTGAACGCGAGTCGAGTCTAAATTCCAATAGTCCAAGATGCTTAAATACGAATCCACCGCCCAATAGTTCACCTCGCCGCGATCTTTAGCGTTTTTAAGAGGACGTAGCGCGAGGAATTCGTGAATGGCCAGTTCAATGCGGGGATAAGATTTTCTAAATGGAATCCAGCCGCGTGTCCCTTCACCATTAGCGCTTTCTATCCAGGTGTTGAGCTGAGCCAGGGCCGTTAAATCAATTCTGGCAATTTGGCTTAACTCTTGAATGGCTAAGACTTGTAAGAACCAGGCTTTAGGAATCAAGGCATCATCCGGAAGGGTCGCCGTTCCGCGGTCAGGTCGTCTAATACAAGGAAAGGGCATGCTTTTCCAAAGGCTGGCTCGGTCTTCATCAGGAACGGAGGTAATGAGGGCTCTTAAAAATTCGAGCTCTTTATAGAGCGCCAATAATTGGGGGTTAGCGAGTCTGGGTCTTACGGCTTTAATTAATTCCGTCAGGCCTTGTAATAAACTTCTTTTGTTAATTAATTTAATCGAAGGGCTGGTGCTTAAGCCTGACGAATAAAACACAAAGCGGATATACAAGAGCTTCAGCCAGTGAACCATCATGGTGATCTTGTCGGTAATCTGTGGACTGGTCTTATCGATCAGATCATCGAGTCGCTCAGCAATGGCTTCAGTGAGCTTCATAAGATTGCAATTTCTGACGGGGTCTGGACCCTGTTTTTCGTGGTATTGATCCAGGGCTTTGAGATAGAGATTAAAATCGGTTTGGAATTCAGCAATATCTTCAAGGTCATCCGTAAGCGCGCGGGCTTTATCCATCAGTGTGACTGAAAGATGACTGGCTTGTTTTGAATGGCCTAAAGCCAATTGAACGACTTGAGCGACTGGCGGTGCGACTGGTGTCGTTGGCGTTGCCATTAAAGCCGTTGGCGTTGGAGCGCTGGAGCCTGCGCCTGAAGCAGCTCCTGCGCCGATGCCGGCACCCATCAGCGCCTGGACTCTTCGTCTCAAGCCGCTTGGAGAGCCCGTTCTGGGAGAAGTAGATCCTGCAGAGATTGCCGGAGGTGTCGCCATTGCAGCGGTCGCTACAGCAGGTACCGTAGGCATCCTGCGCTGGCTTCGTTCAGCGCTGCTTTTTAAGGGAATGACCCCTAAAGGATGGGATTCATGAGAGAGGGCCGGGTGATGTAAATAAGTCGCCTGGCGATTGGCAATATCTGCAATCACTTTGGGAAGCTTTAAATACAGCGCATCTAAACCGGCGGTTTTGCGGCGATCTCGACGATATTTTAAAAAGATAGGCAAGAAGAAAATAAAGAAAGAACCTGCAACGCCAGGAAGGGCATCTTGAGCGCGGTTGATATACCAAGGGGTATGAGTTACTCGACTGATTTTTAAGAGCAAAGTAGCGCTGACGTTTCCGCCATGGCCATCATTAAAAGAAAATACGACGGGATAACTGCCAACGGGAACATTGGTGCAAGATAATTGTTTTTCAGCATCGACAGTCAGGCAAGCGGGTGGGGCTCCCGTGATGGTGCGATTCAGCGCATCCCCATCGAGATCACTCGCCTCCATATAGGGGGTTGTAAAAACAGATTCTGCTGTGGAGGTCACTGTTTTTTGACTCACACCGCTTTGTGCTTGGGGTGCTTGGTTTAGATACGTGAGCGAGACAGGGCTGAGGAACACTTGGCCTGTAATTTTGTCTGTAAATATGAAGTTTAGAGAGTAAGCGCCCTGAGCCCCTGAGCCTGATAGAGGATTAAAGTTATAAACCGTTCCTGTATTAGTTATATAAGCTGCCAAAGCCTCAGGAGGATTAAAACTCACTCTAAAATTAGAACAACTTCCTGGATTATCTGTATCAGTGATTAAGGTGCAAGCATCCATAGAAAAAGATCGAGCAATGTAAGAGTTAAAAGAAGATGCACTTAAGGTTTGAATGGCAGCTCTGGGGATCGTCATGATTTTAGAAAAAGTAGACACCTGGTCGCCATTACGAACTTGAATAGCTGCCGTGTAATTTCCCTGCTGACCATTCTGGGGATTAGCAGCCCAGTCTCCATTAGATGCAACGGTGAAAATGGGTGGGCCGCTGACTAAGACATAAGTTTGAGCAACGCCATCAGCACTGGGTTTTTGAAAAGTACCAGTGAGTTCTGGGGTGAAACTCGAGGAGTCAATGGGGACAAAAATATCTGCTTGATCTGAGTCGGAAATCGTGGGCGCGGTGTAAGGAATCGGCAGTGAGGCGGTCGGAATGGGGAGTAGGGGTTTTCCTAGGGCATCAATCACCGTGACGGAAAGAGAGTGAGATCCAGCAACGCCAGTCAGAACGGTCCAAGACAGATGTCCTGTGGCCTGATTTAAAGCAAAGCCGGCTGGTAAATTATTAATGGCATAAGTGACTGGGATACCCGGATCAGAGGACGTGTAGCAGCTAGATAATTCAATGGACCCGGAAGTGCCGAGAGGTCCAGTCTGGATATTCACAGCACAGAGCGCGATGGGTCCTTGATTGATGACCGTGTATTTAGCGGAGGCAGACGCCGTTAATCCATAAGGAACAATAGCCTGACCTAGATAATTCTGATCCATGACCCGAAGACTGGCGGTAAAGATTTGACCAGAACTTCCGGGAGGTACTTGTCCTATCCAATGCGTGCCGTTCCAAGAACCCGCGTGGGCTGGAATCGCAGCAGATGAGGTCCAATTGCCGTCATCGACTTTGTTAAAAACAGAGCTCGGGTCGAAGGGGAAAGCAAATACATCTCCGACTTTTAAAACACCAAAATCTTGCGACTCTAAAACAGCAACGGGTGCTTGGTTGAGGGCGTTAATCGATGTCACGGCAGAGACAGGCGCCAAAGAGTGAGAGAACTGAATGTTTAAAGTTCCTGCATAACCAGCTGGGATGTCATAGGCGATGTCGTATAGCCCGGAGTCTTGGTTATAATCCACAGTAATCGCACCATGGGGTAAATGAGAGGGAGTTGTGACAGTGATGCCGTTGATAAAATCTTGGAGTTGATCCGCGGAAATATCCCGGTTGATCAAAGGAACTCGGACGCTGACCAGGCCGGGTGTGCCAGTTGGCGTGGTGACAGTGGTTGAAGGAAAGAGCGAGTCAATAAGGATTGGTCTGGCAGGTAGAGAGACGGTCCAAGGCTGAAAAGTAGTTCCTCCATGTCCGTCATTCACGCCTATTCTGACGATATAATTGCGCCCTGTCTGAGCACCTGGCAAAGCTAAAAATCTTGTCGCGCCAGTGATTGGATCTGTCGAAATATTGATCGGTGCTGATCCAGAAAGACTGGATGAAAAAGTCAGTGTATCTAGGTCAACATCTGCTGCCTGAATATTTTCAGGGTCAAGGGTGACTTGTGTTCCTATAACCGTTTGTGCGGGATCGAGTTGGGCGAGAGTTGGATTGGAATTAGTGTACCCAATTTCTACGGTGGTTGTGTTAATGCAAGTTGGTAAAGGTGGAATGCAGCCGGGTGTCGCAGCGCAAACAAAGCCAGGGCTATCACAGCCTTGATAGACAAAATAATAAGAACCGCGCTGCGCTAATAATGGATTGGCAACAAAATTAACAACCTGTCTAACAGCATCATAAGCCATGCCAACTGGAATAGAGCTATTAATTGTAGGGAATAAGGTCACAGTGACGGGTGTGCCAGAGGCAGCATAAAAAATAACCGAGGTTGGTGAGGGGATCGAAAGTACTTGGCCTGATTGGACGGTGTAAAGAGCATTGGGCGGAATGTTTTTTTGGATGGGGATGCTTAAAAATTGTACATAGAAAACAGAGGTAATATTGGAATAATGTGTTGTAGGCGTAAAATCCTGACCAATGATGGCCATATTATTGTATTGAGTTACGCCAACCTGTTCGAACCAGTATGTGCCTTCGCCACCAATAGGCCGAGTTCCAGAGGCAACACCTGTAATTGAGTCAAAAGAAATGAATTGAGGAAGTGCTTTTTGTATTTCAGGGACATTAGCGTAAAGCTTTGTTTGGAGAGTTACCGTGTCTCCATCTGGATCAGGAGGTGGGGCATCGGCAGTATAAGGGCTTTGCCTAACAGAGGTCGTTGAAGTAACAATTGGTTTCAAACCAAGGGCCAGTCCTATATAGCTAGCGGTTGAGTTGTCAGTAATTCGGTGGGGATCTCGATCATTGACCCAAATATTATAAACAGCGCCAAGACCGACTGTATTTTGGATACAATCGGAAAATGTTTGGGCTGTTGCTGGGCAAATATAGGTTTGAATTTGGACATTTACTGTATACCCAAACCGTGCAGAGCTAGGCACCACACCTGTATAAGCGACATGATTGTTATTTGTCAGAACCTTAAAAGAGAGAAAATATGGGTTCTGCTGGTAATAGCCATGTCCAGTATAGTCTTGGGTGAAAAGACCATTGAATGGACAGGCAAAGATAGAATTATTTACTGTTAACGTATTACAATCGTAAAGGAGATTAAAATCGGCGAGGAAAGTATCGGCTGTGTTTAGAGAGAATCCTCTTACATCAAGCGTTCCTAACGATCGTGAATGGCTAGAATCCTTTATTTTTTCTGTAGAACCTTGTTGTTCAAAATTTTCTATCGAGCTCGAAGCCGACACCCTCTGTCCAAAAATCGCTAAAAGACTTACCAAGGATTGCAGCTTATGGTTTGCCATATAGCTACTTACTTTTCGTGTTGCTTGAAAAACAGCCTTGGAAACTTTTGTTAGTTGGTGTGCCCGGGAATTCGAGCTTCCTGTCGTATGCTTAACTTTAGATTGTATCGTTTCTTCCGTTTTTGTCTTTTTCTTAGCCTCTAAATCTAATTTTCTTTGTTCTTCTTGAAGAGTTTTTATTTGTGCCGTCAGGAATTCCTTAAGCTCAAAAATTCTGTCTCTTTTGTCTAAATAGACCTCAGAGATTTTGTCTTTGTAAGAAATCGCGTCTTCAATATTTTTTGAAATTTGTGTCACATTGTTGAGTAATATTTGATAAAACTTTAAGTGATCATCAGCTGGCATGCGCTCTAGATGCTTATTTATGAAATATTGGTACGCATCAGAGAGCAAAGTTTTTAATTCAGGGAAATGGCTTTCAAAATACGCTTCTAGTTCAGCATCCAATGTTTCAACGGAGGTCGATTCGAATGGTGCAACCAAAGCCAAAGAAGAAAAATAAGAAAAAGACAGTGAGAGAGGATGCCCATCATCAGCATCCACCTCTTCAAGAATATTGGAACCAGGCTTTAAAAGTTTAGCGAGTAAAAAATCGGGGGTCTCTTCCAGAGATTTTTCATAGTGATCGACTAAGGATAAAAGCTCAGTTGCATATTGAGCAAAGCCCGCAGGATAGTGGTCAATAATATAATCCACAGCCTCCCGGACTCGGTAAAACGGTCGGTTCGAAAGTTCAACAGAAGCCACTAAGCAGCAAAAAAATAATTGGATAGGCGTGGCTTGTTTCTTGGCTTTAGAGCGTGAGTAAATCAAATGATTTAAGTGAAGTGCAACCTTCGGGTTTCCTGCTTCAAACGCTTTTAAAAATGAATATAAAACAGCAGGGGAGTTGCCATTTCTTAGGAAGTCCCTCTTTAAAACTTCGATAAATTTTTCATAAGAAGATTCTATGAATCCAGGAATGGGTGTTAATTCTGCTTGTGGCTTTGGAAGAGCGGCAAGATTAAAAACAGCGCCCAACGCATTATATACCGTGCCTAAAAGACCGGATGCGCTTGATCGAAAATAATCTAATAGGCCGCTCACGATGTTCTCTCCCCGTATGAAAAACGGCGAAATCATAACACGATGATATTGGTTGTTTAAATCGTCACGTGAAATTATAAGGTTAGTTATATTGTTTTTATCTCAATTAAAAAATTATTATTTTTGTCTTTAAATAGCTAATGACTTTATGGGTGAATCTAAAAATACAGACTAAATTTAGGGCCAATTTTTTATGTAAATAGTGAGTCGGTTATGAATCGTTTCAAGGAATATAAAAATTATTTAGAAGATGGCTCTATCAAAGATTTTCCATACGATGCGTCATTGGGATTAAATTAACAGGTAAAAACAGCCCAGAGGCACTGTGTGTTATGGTCAAATTTGAGAATGGGTCTTATGTCAGATTGACAAATTTTCCTGGAGAGGCGCCTGTTCTAAATTTGTCCAAGGTGCCAGAAACTTTACTAGAAGTAGTTTAACTTAAAAGGGCTAATAAAATATGAGTAATGAAGTTGAGAAAGCGGTAGTAAATACAGAAGATAAAGAGCCTGTAGATAGAAAATCTGACGCCGTTATTTTTGAAATAAAGGTGAAAAACGGCCAAGGGCGATATCCTTATGTAGTTTATTTTTATTCAAATAAGAGTTTTTCAGATGCTGTAGATAGGTTTAAAAAAAATGGCCATATAAATGCAGATGGATCAAAAAATATCTATTTTTTAAAGGGTTTTGGTCAGGTAAAAACTGATCTGGTTATCACCATTAGCCCTGAAATGTCTGAAAAGGGCTTTTATATAACTGGAAAGTCTATGATTGAATTTTTAGAAAAAATCATAGTAACCAATGATATAAATGGATCGCAGTCTAAAGTTCCAGTAGAGGAAGTTGGTTTTATTCTGGTTAAAGATAAAGCTTCTAAAAAAAGTATTATTGTAAAAGTGAAATTTGATAATGGCTCATATGTTAGGTTGACCAATTTTCCAGGAGATGCTCCAGTAATCCATTTAAAAACACTTGAACACATTTCCGAAATTGCTTAAATCAAAGAATTTTTTTAATTAGGTTCTTTAGACTTGTTTTTATCTAATTCCGTTGTCAGGATATTCCTTATCGCGCAATAAGGTTTTTTTCAATAGGTGCTTAAAAATTTTAAGCATAAATGTGTTCTTTCATAGAGATCCAATTAAAATCATGAATTATTTTATAATTTGCGTTTACATGAAGATTTTGATAAAATTTTCTCATTGCGCAACAGGGAATGATAAAGTGATTAAATCTTTTAAACATAAAGGTCTAAAGCTTTTTTATGAGACAGAAAAGACGAGTGGTATACAGCCAAACCATAAAAAGAAGCTCAAAAATCAGCTTACTGCCTTGGATACGGCTTCAGTGATTGAAGATATGGATATCCCAGGATATGACCTTCATCTCTTGAAAGGTGATCGAAAGGGCATTTGGTCCATCACAGTTAATGGGAATTGGAGGCTGACTTTTGAGTTTGAAGATGGAAACGTATACATATTAAACTATGAGGATTATCACTGATGGCTATGTACAATCCACCACACCCAGGGGAGTTTATCAAAGGGACCTACTTAGAGCCTTTCGATATTTCTCAAAATGAAATGGCCGATAAATTAGGTGTGGCGCATTCAACTTTTAATCGCCTCATCCGTGGCCAAAGTGGTGTTTCTCCAGAGATGGCGATCAGACTTTCTATGGTGATTGGAAGGACACCAGAGAGCTGGATGACGATGCAGAGTTTCTATGACTTAAGCCTTACGAAGAAAGAGATGAAGGTTTTTTCAAAACTTAAAAAATTCGCATTTTCAGTTAAGTCTGATGCTTTTATTGGAGCTGCTGGCTAGCGAAAAATAAAAGTCAGATAATGCTGATTATGTTAATACCTATAAAAATAAATCAAAACAAAGACACACCAGACACTGAGCTACTAATTGGGGTCGCCTCACGAAACGGAAAAAATTGTACGTTTAGAAAAAACCAATAAAAAAACAGAAGATCTACCTTCCTGTTGGAGATATAGAAGGTTGATCTGGTCTCGAAATGCCTTTACCCATAACAGCAGCATCGAAGAAAGTATGTGACTCAGTTGCTGCAGGAGGCGTTGAATTAAATTTCCTTGCCATGGGCCGAAGTTTGCTAATTGTGCTTATTAGCTCTGAGTTCTTTGAAATATCTTCGTCCCTACCAATAGCATTACATAGGGTAATTGCTGAAGTTACGTTATCTCTATCTTTTTCAGTGGTGCAGTGAGGATAAAGACTTTCTAATTCTCTTGGCATTCCAGACATATCTAACATGTTCAGTATTCTTGGGTTTTGAATTTCGCTTGTTGGTGAAGGCGATTGGCTTTCAGCCATAGCTTTTTCGTAACCTGCCAGGCGCCATGCCGTAGCTATCCCCCTGAGCTGTTGAAAATCAGCTTTCATATCCGCTAATGCAACAGGGTCAGACTCTCCAATTGAATTGAATACGGTAATGATTCTTTTTAGATTTTCTATTTCAGAATCATTTTTACAAAATGGGTAAAGTTCACCCAAGTCTCTGGTGATGTCTGAGACTTCTAACATTTTTATTAAAGTCTTATTCCGCACATCACTGTGCACTAGACCTGAAATAAAACTGCTCATCTAATTACTTCTTTTTCTGAGTAATGAATGAGTAATTTTTATTCTAAAAATATTAAAGATATTTTAATTAATTATTTTATAACAAATAATGTCCAGCTGAAGTATACCTCAGATGGACGTCAGGACCCCCAGTCATAACATGTCAATTTAGAGCCTGTTATTACAATAATTGACACTGATATCAGCAAGTTATAAAGTCTTTCCTGACACTTTTCTGTTTTTTAGGGGGAATTTTGAAAGGTCATCGTATTGGTTATGTCCGTGTGAGCAGTTTTGATCAAAATCCAGAACGACAATTAGAAAGTATTCCGGTCGATAAAATATTTACTGACAAAGCCTCAGGAAAAGATACCGCCCGACCCCAGCTCGATACTTTAATGTCTTTCGTTCGTGAGGGAGATACGGTCGTCGTTCATAGCATGGATCGCTTAGCTCGAAATTTGGATGATCTTCGCAAAATTGTTCAAACCCTCACCCATCGCGGCATTCATATTGAATTTATTAAAGAGCATCTGACGTTTACAGGGGAAGATTCCCCCATGGCTAATCTCATGCTTTCAGTGATGGGGGCTTTTGCAGAATTTGAACGAGCTTTAATTCGTGAGCGTCAGCGAGAAGGAATAGCCCTGGCTAAACAACGTGGGGCTTATAGAGGGCGTAAGAAATCTCTGGCTCCAGAACAGATTGCTGAATTACGCCAAAGAATTTTAACTGGTGAGCAAAAAGCAAAACTAGCTCGTGAATATGCCATAAGCCGCGAAACGCTTTACCAATATTTAAGAGCGGATGTGTAAATATGCCCCGTCGGAATTTGCTGAGCTCTGAAGAGCGCGCTCGACTACTCGCTTTCCCAGAGAGTCCTGAAGAACTGATTCAATATTATTCTTTTTCAGAGGCTGATTTATCAGCGATTAGCCAAAGATGCGGGCCACAAAATCGTCTTGGGTTTGCTGTTCAGCTTTGTTATTTACGCTATCCAGGATTTGTTTTGCCGAATGATTTAGAGCCGCCACTCTCATTGCTGTCGATAGTGGCTCGGCAATTAAAAGTGGATCCTGAGATCTGGAATCAATATGCCAAACAACGTCCAGAAACCCGTCGAGACCATGTCCTTGAGTTACAGGCCTGGCTTAATCTTTCTACTTTTTCTATCGATGATTATCGGCGCTTTGTTCAGCAGCTTTCTGACTTGGCCATGCAAACAGACCGAGGAATTGTATTGGCAGAGGCTTTAGTGAACTTACTGAGACAGCATAAAATTATTCTCCCTGTGATTGATGTGATTGAACGGCTCTGCAGCGAGGCGATGACACTGGGGACTCGAAAGATTTATGAGCTGTTAACGGCACCATTACTTGATCACCATCGACAATCTCTTGATGGGCTTTTGAAAATTAAAAAAGAAACCAGCATCAGTATTTTAAGTTGGCTATTTCAAGCGCCAGGATTTGCTAAACCAAAGCATATCCTGGTCCATTTAGAGCGGCTTAATACGATTCGTGATTTGGATTTACCTGAGGGCCTTGAGCAGGTTGTTCATCAAAATCGATTGCTCAAGATTTCTAGAGAAGGCGGCCAGATGACCGCTCAGCATTTGAGAGACTTAGAACCATTACGTCGTTATGCCACCTTAGTGGCTGTCGTCATTGATGCGCGAGCCACTTTGATTGATGAGATTATTGATCTTCATGATCGTTTTATGGGGTCTCTGTTCAGTAAGGCCAAACGCCGTCATGCCGATCAATTCCAAGAATCCGGGAAAGAAATTAACGACAAAGTACGGCTGTATTCAAAAATAGGTCATGCGCTGCTTGAGGCTAAAAAACTTAAAGAAGATCCCTTCAAAGCGATTGAAAAAATTATCTCCTGGGAAGACTTTGAAAAAAGTCTGGCTGAGGCGGATGAACTCGCAAAGCCAGAAGAATTCGATTATTTAGAATTAATGGGCGATGACTACAGCTATCTTCGTCGCTACACCCCC
The DNA here is from genome assembly GCA_945879065.1 of Francisella tularensis subsp. holarctica. Classification (GTDB taxonomy): domain Bacteria; phylum Pseudomonadota; class Gammaproteobacteria; order Francisellales; family CACEW01; genus CAMCUU01. The sequence goes on along the minus strand of CAMCUU010000017.1, from coordinate 3,064 downwards.
TTATTTTTAGATTCGCTCAATATGAAGGCGATTCCAGGCAGCAGTGAATTGCTGGCGGCTATTCAAATTATCAAAGAGATGAATCAAAGGCAGACCCGCAAAACTCCTGAGGATTCACCACTCTCTTTTGTGAGAAAACGCTGGAAAAATTTAGTTCAAACAGCGGAGGGAATAGACCGACGGTTTTATGAGCTTTGTGTTTTATCTGAACTAAAAAATTCTTTGCGCTCAGGGGATATCTGGGTTCAAGGATCCAGGCAGTTCAAAGATTTTGAGGATTATTTATTACCGAAAGAAATATTTTCAGAAAAATTAAAACAAAATTTATTAGGCCTACCCATTGAAACAGACTGTGAAAAATTTCTTGAGTCTCGCCTGGGCTATTTAGACAAAAAAATGGCAGAAGTTGAAAAATTAGCGGCTGCCAATGAATTACCCGATGCCCTGATTACTCAGAGTGGCCGCCTTAAAATCACACCACTGGATAATGCCGTTCCTGACAAAGCCCAAGAGCTGATTCAAGAAATCTCTAAAATGCTTCCCAGAATTAAAATCACTGAATTATTACTCGAAGTTGATAGTTGGACAGGGCTCACACGGGAATTCAAGCATTTGAAAAGTGGTGATGAACTCGAAGAAAACCATTTATTACTGACGGCCATTTTGGCAGATGGCGTTAACTTAGGACTGGGTAAAATGGCGGAATCTTGCCCTGGGGTAACCTACGCCAAACTAGCCTGGATTCAGGCTTGGCATATCCGTGAAGAAACTTACTCAGCAGGATTAGCCAAGGTGATTAATGCTCAATCACGTCATCCGTTTTCAGCTTATTGGGGGGATGGGACAACGTCTTCTTCAGACGGTCAAAACTTCAAAGCAGGCAGTGGTGGAAAATTTGCAGGTCACGTCAATTTAAAATATGGACAAGAACCTGGAATCCAGTTCTACACACATATCTCCAATCAATACGCGCCATTTCATATCAATGCGATTACCTCAACTATTCGTGATTCGACCTATGTCTTAGATGGATTGCTTTACCATGAATCTGACCTGATGATCCAGGAACATTACACGGATACTGCGGGTTTCACGGATCATGTCTTTGCTTTGATGCATTTATTGGGATTTAAATTTGCGCCACGAATCCGAGATCTGGCCGACAAACGTTTATATATTCAGGATGATGCCAAACGATATCCAACTTTGGCTGGCATGATCGGCGGCAATATTAATTTAAAGCAAATTAGAGACCATTGGGGTGAAATATTAAGACTTGCAACGTCTATTAAACAGGGGACGGTCACAGCCTCTCTAATGTTGAGAAAACTTGGAAGCTATCCTCGTCAGAATGGCCTGGCACTAGCCTTGAGAGAGCTAGGAAGAATTGAGCGCACGTTATTTTCTCTGGAGTGGATGCAGAGCGTTGAACTCCGTCGGCGTGTCCAGGTCGGCTTAAATAAAGGCGAGGCTAAAAATGCTTTAGCACGTGCTGTTTTTATGAATCGGCTAGGCGAAATTCGAGATCGAAGTTTTGAAAATCAACGGTACCGTGCTGGCGGACTCAATCTCATTGTGGCTGCCATTATTCTGTGGAACACCGTTTATATCGACCGTGCCGTGCAATCACTGAGAGATTCAGGAATAAAAATTGATGAGGAACTTTTGGCACATCTCTCACCATTAGGATGGGAGCATATTAATTTAATGGGAGACTATATCTGGCCTCAAAATAAGCTCATGGAACCTGGAAAATTCAGACCGCTCAGAACCTCATCCGAGTCTAAACGTACAATTTTTTCCGTTTCGTGAGGCGACCCCATATATGATGATATATATGCAAAACTCACATCGCTATTGTCAACGCGCTATGTGGATGCTGATGGTCAAACTCTATCAGAGGAACATGGTGAAAAAGCTGGTTTCAGAGAAGGCGATGATATCGAGATCGTTCGCGGCGAATTAGTTAATATTTTATTCCAAGCCATCCCTGACGTACCGTGCCATTTCGATCAAGAGATAATAAACCTTACGCAAAAGGATCAGTTTGTCGAAGTGACTTTTAAGGATGGCCAGATCGAGCGCTATGATCTGGTAATGGCGGCCGATGGGTTACACTCGTCGACTAGAAGTATGACCTTTTCAGACGAAGATTGTCAGTTTTTTAATCTCGGTTCTTACCTCAGCATTTTTGTTATACCCAATTATTTACACCTCAATAGAATTTCCGTCTCATTCGGAAAAGATCAAAAATTCATCGCTATGAATAGCGATAAAGATCCTAATAGAGCATTTGTAACTTTTGCGTTTCGATCAAAGAAAGTATTAAGTGATATAGCCACTGAAAGAGGACAAAAAAAAGCTCTTAGAGACTTGTTCTATGACCTGGGATGGGAGTCGAATAAGATACTCGAGCTTATGAATGATAGTGATGATTTCTATTTTGACGTCATGGCTCAGATAAAAATGGACTCATGGACTAAAGGTCGTGTCGCATTGCTGGGTGATGCCGGCTATTGTGCTTCGCCATTCTCTGGCCAGGGTAGCAACTTGGCCCTTGTCGGGGCTTATATCTTAGCGGGGGAATTAAAATCAGCAGAAGGTGATTATTCCGTGGCCTTTAAACGTTACAATGAACTAATGCGTCCATTCGTTGATGCCTCTCAAGACGTTGCCCCTTGGGTGCGGGAGGGCTTTCTTCCGGAAGCTGGAACATCGAAAGAGACGCTAGAACAGCGGTCCATTGTGATTACAGAAAAAATTAAAATGGCGGCAAATGCCATTTCATTACCCGATTATGTGTGAGAACAGCAGCGCGTGCTGTTCGATATCTAAGTATGCTATAAAATTTAATTTTACTGAAAATCAGCTAATTAATAACAGCGTTAGAAGCAAGCAATACCAATGGTTTTTTGGCTAACTTTACCTTTTCGAGTTTTATAAGCCCCTGCAGGGCTACACAACTACAAAGAACTGAATTCATGTAAAATCGTCAGCGATATGCTCAGTGGTGTAAAGGCCGAGTTCCCACTAGTGCTTTATGCCTGATTTCGAGTTTGGTCAC
>CAMCUU010000016.1 GCA_945879065.1 Francisella tularensis subsp. holarctica | reverse complement strand
GGTAATCCCCCCGGAAATTAGCGGGATTTAAAAGTAGAATTTCTTTTAACTTGAAGAAGGAAGTTCTAAATGAAAATTAGTCGATACACCGACAGCCAAATTTTGGCAATTTTGAAACAAGCTGAGAGTGGCATTCCGGTTGCTGATTTATGCCGTGAGCATGGGATGAGCAGCGCTGCGTTTTATAAATGGCGTGCGAAATATGGTGGCATGGATGCGTCGCTCATGGCTCGCATGAAAGAGCTGGAGCATGAGAATGCAAGGCTCAAGAAGATGTATGCCGAAGAATGTCTAGTTTCCCAGTTGCGGAAGGAAGCTTTAGAAAAAAAGTGGTAGAGCCATCTTTACGGCGAAAGATGGCTCAAGAAGCAGTGATAGAAAAAGGCCTGAGCATACGATTGTCCTGCCGGGTCTATGGCATTAGTGAAACGTGCTACCGATACCAAGCCAAGTTAAGCGATGAAAATTGTTTCATTGCTGATTGCTTGATCCAACTAACCAACGCCCAAAGAAATTGGGGCTTTGGGCTCTGTTATTTGTATCTGCGCAATGTGAAAGGCTATCCATGGAATCACAAGCGGGTCTACCGAATTTATAGAGAGCTAGAAATGAATTTACGCATCAAACCTAAAAAGCGTTTGGAGAGAGATAAACCCCAGCCACTGGCCGTTCCAAGCAGCATTAACCAGTCTTGGTCCATGGACTTTATGCATGATCAATTATCAGATGGACGTTCTTTCCGTTTGTTTAATGTGATTGATGATTTTAATCGCGAAGGTCTTTGTATTGAGGTCGATCTCTCGCTACCTGCTGAGCGTGTGACACGAGCTTTGGATCAGGTCATTGAATGGCGTGGTAAGCCTTTATCTATTCGATCTGACAATGGACCTGAATACATTGGCCATGTCATGAAAACCTGGGCTGATAAACATGGGATTCGCCTTGATTTTATTGAGCCTGGAAACCCGCAGCAGAACGCTTATGTTGAGCGGTATAACAGAACCGTTCGTTATGATTGGCTAGCCCAATATTTGTTTAGCTCCATCTCTGAAGTTCAAGATTGTGCGACGAAATGGTTATGGACTTATAACAACGAACGACCCAATATGGCACTCGGCGGTATTACCCCCAAACAAAAACTGGCTATCGCAGCCTAACCCTCTACTTTTTTATGCTGCTAATAATGGGGGGATTACCATTTGAGCTTTGATTTGAGCTTTCAGCTGAATTCGCAAATAAAATCGCGGTGACTTTTTTCAAAGATCCTCTACTGGAGTGACAGGCCTTAAAGTTTCGTTGAAAGGAGAGTAATTTTTTCAAACCCTCCATGTTTTTATCAGTATCAAAATGTTTTGAGTTTTTATTTAAAAAATAGCCCGAGTGATTTGCATTAAATTTTTCTGGATGAGTTTTGACATAGTCCAGCGCTAAATCTTTGGCCAGTTTACTCACTTTTTCACCTTGGGTGACGAGCTTAGCAACGCATTCGAAGGCTCCCACTGAAGCGGCGAATTCTAAAAGTGTTAATTTTTTCTGCGCCAAGAATGCAGGGTTGCGTTTCAAAGAAAGCTTGATGCCTTCTGAATCATTAGCTTTGAGCATTGAGATTAATAAAGCTTCTGGTTTGTTGGTTCCAGCTTCGTGAATGGTCTGATTGCTATCTTTGAGTGTCGCACCTTTTTGCCGTGTGACTTTCATACTGGGTGTATCTAAATCTAATAAGTGCCTCACAATCCCGGTTTGTTTTTGAGACACAGCAAAATCCAGGGCGCTTAAGTCACTACCAGGCAGAAATTGATTTAAATCTGCGCCTTTATCAATCGCTTTTTGAACGCCTTCGACGCTGCCAAGTTCAATCATGATTTTTAAAAAGTCTTGACGTATCTCAGGGCTTTTTAACTGATCAGGTTGATCTGCCAATGCCATTAGCTCTTCAATGATTTTAGATCCTTCGCTTGTATCTTCTTGCTTTTTATTAATTAAAACTTGGGCTTTTTTAAAGAGTTCGCGCATGCGAGTATCGTGGATTTCATAGCGACCTGCATCTGGATTTCTATAAGCAAATCTTGAATTGCCTGACATACGAACACCCCGTTTAAATAACTTAATACAATTAAAATTATTTAAATTTTAAGGGTGTGAAATTAATAAATTCTTAGATCTAAAAGTTTAATAAATTCCTAAGGCGCCAGTCTGGACTTCACCCAGTTATTTAAGTTATTTAAATTATTTAATTTATAAATAATCCGGTCGTGTAATCTCGAGTTTCGGCCTTGCCAGAACTCAAAATAATGAGGAAGCAGCTGATAGCCGCCCCAGTAATCTGGTCTTGGAATGGGCTGATTTTTAAGAGTGTTATTTAAATTTTCATAGGCTTGGGTTAAAAAATCTCTATTGGGAATAATTTTGCTTTGCGGTGAAATACTTGCGCCCAGCTGGCTTTCCCGGGGTCTAGATTGAAAATATTGATCTGAAATAGTGTTCGATGTTTTTTGAATAATCCCCTCCACTCTGATTTGGCGCTCTAGTCCATCCCAGTAAAACAAGCCGCACGCTTTAGGATTTTTTTCTAATTCTTGGGCTTTTCGAGAGTCATAATTACTGTAAAAAATCAGGCCATTTTCAGGGTCTGCACTTTTTAATAAGACCATGCGTGAAGAGGGCTGCTGGGTATCTAAATCACTGGTGGAGAGGCATAGGGCATTAGGCTGGAAATAGTGATGTTTAATAGCCTGATTTAACCAAAGTGTGAGCTGATCAAAAGGATTGTCGGCTGTATTAGAAAAATCTAAATCTGTAATAAGCGGGCTGGTTTCATGTCTGAGATCAGAAAGAGAGTTAGCAAGATTAAGATTGTTGGGGTTTTTAGGGTTCATGGATTGAGAGCCTTGTTTTTTTAAATATTAATTTTTACGGGAATTTGAGTATTTAAAATACCTGGAATCAGGGGTTTTTGAATTTTAATAATAAATAAAAAGATTTAAATTTAAGGGGGATGAGAGCAGCTGGCATAGGAGTTGTTTTAATTTTTTGGCGATCTTTTTGAGGATCTTACCGTGTTTTTTGATTTCCTAAAATTTCTCTCGAAAATCTCTCGAAAACGCCCTTGTCCCCCCTGGGCGCTTTCTATAAAATAACGCGTTTTTTCGTAGAGGGATAAGACGGGCGTCTATGACTATTTTTACTAATACTAATGTTGATACTGATTATAAAAATACTTTGAATCTGCCAGAAACAGATTTTCCCATGAAGGCGAATTTAGCCAGCAAAGAGCTGGAGATTTTAAAAAAATGGGCAGGAGAGGATTTGTATTCTCAGATTCGTCAGGCCAGAGCTGGCAAGCCTAAGTTTATTCTTCATGATGGTCCGCCTTACGCCAACGGCAATATTCATCTGGGTCATGCGGTGAATAAGATTTTAAAAGACATGATTATTAAATCTAAAACTTTCTCTGGTTTTGATGCGCCTTATGTGCCTGGCTGGGACTGTCATGGCTTGCCGATTGAATTAAATGTCGAGAAAAAATACGGTCGAGCTGGAGACAAGATTTCTGTTAAAGAATTTAGAGCTAAAAGCCGTGAATATGCGAGCGGTCAAGTTGATAAGCAGCGGGAAGATTTTAAAAGATTAGGGGTTCTAGGCGAGTGGTCTAATCCTTATCAGACCATGGATTATGCGTTTGAAGCGGATGTTATTCGTACTTTAGCTAAGATTGTCGAGCGGGGGCATTTGCATCAAGGGGTCAAGCCTGTTCACTGGTGTGTAGACTGTGGATCTTCTTTGGCTGAAGCCGAAGTTGAATATCAGGATAAAGAATCCAGTTCGATTTATGTGTTATTTAAATTAGAAAATTCAAGCTTTCTAAACTCTCCTAATCCGACCTTTGCTGTTATTTGGACGACCACACCCTGGACTTTACCGGCCAATCAGGCGGTTTGTGTGAATGCTGAATTAATCTATGTGGTCCTAGAGGTTAATTTTGAAGGCGAGCGTATTAATCTAATCATTGCTGAGTCTTTAATAGGGTCTGTGTTAAAAGCGGCTGATTTAGAGCCAGTAGATTTAAATAATACTAAAAATATTCAAGCCAAATTTTTAGGAAAAGAGCTGGAAGGCTTGGTCTTAAATCATCCGTTTTTAGATCAAAAACAAGTGCCTGTCATACTGGGCGCTCATGTCACGGCGGATTCTGGGACAGGCTTAGTGCACACCGCCCCAGCCCATGGGGTGGATGATTTTAAAGCGACAAGAGCTTTAAATTTATCAGCAGAATCTCCCGTAGATTCCAGAGGTTGTTTCCATGCCCATATTCCCCTGGTAGGCGGGCAATATTATGCCAAAGCTAATAGTTTAATTATTCAGGCTTTGAGTGATCGTTCGAGATTATTGGCTGAATTTAAAATAATTCACGCGTATCCACACTGCTGGAGGCACAAGACACCCATTATTTTCAGAGCCACAGCGCAGTGGTTTATTTCCATGAGTCAGAAAAATTTAAAACAAGACGCTTTTGATTTAATTAATCAGATTGCTTGGGAGCCGTCTTGGGGCAATGAGCGGATGAAATTAATGCTGGAAGATCGTCCTGACTGGTGTATCTCCAGGCAACGTGCTTGGGGCACGCCGATTCCTTTATTTATTCATAAAGAAACGGGGAAGCCGCATCCTGATTCTGTGAGTTTCATGCTGAAAGCAGCGGACTTAGTCGAAAAGAATGGCGTGGATGCTTGGTTTGATGCTCAGAGTTCTGATTTTTTAAGCGCTCAAGATTTAGAGCATTATGAAAAAATAATAGATACTTTGGATGTCTGGTTTGATTCAGGAGCGACGAATTTTTGCGTCTTAGAGCAAAGAGAAAACTTATCTTTTCCAGCAGATATTTATCTTGAAGGCTCGGATCAATATAGGGGCTGGTTTCAAACTTCTTTATTAACATCGGTGGCAAGATCTGGAAAAGCACCGTTTAAGCAAATTATTACTCATGGATTTGTTGTCGATGATCAGGGTCGAAAAATGTCCAAGTCTATTGGGAATATTATCGAACCCCAGAAAATTACTCAGACTTTAGGTGCTGATATTTTAAGACTTTGGGTGGCATCGACTGACTTTCGCCAAGAGATGAGTGTTTCAGACGAAATATTTAAACGCGTGTCGGATATGTATCGACGGATTCGAAATACAGCGAGATTTTTACTCGCCAATTTGCATGATTTTGATCCAGAGAAAGACCTAGTTCCGACAGGCTCTTTAGTTTTATTAGACGCCTGGATTTTGGGTCGCGCAGCGGCTTTGCAAAAAGAGATTATTAATCTCTATGACACTTTTCAGTTTCATGTCTTAACCCAAAAAATCCACCATTTTTGTGTAGGAGATTTAGGTGGTATTTATCTAGATATTATTAAAGATCGTCAGTACACCATGGCCAAAAATTCTATCGCCAGACGCTCGGCTCAGACAGCGCTTTATCATATTATTTCCGGCATGGTGATGTGGCTTGCGCCAATTTTAAGTTTTACGGCAGAAGAGATTTTTGGGTATTTAAATAAAAATAAAAAATCCCTATTTTTAAATAATTGGTCTGAAGTCTTAGAGCAATTTATTTATCCAGAAAATTTAGAAATAAAAAATAATTTAATTAAAAATACAGATTGGGAGATTTTATTAACTTTAAAATCCGCAGCCAATTTAAAAATTGAACAGGCTAGAAATAAGGGGGAGCTGGGGTCGTCGTTAGAAGCAGAGCTATTGATTCATGCCGAGGAGCCGATTTATAGCTTATTAGAGTCTCTGGGCGCTGAGTTAAAATTTTTCTTTATTGTCTCAAAAATTATTTTAAAACCTTTAGAAGAAGTAAATATTAAAAATAATACGGGTATTCCTGGCTTTGAGCTGGAAGTGAAGACTAGTCAGCATCCTAAGTGCGATCGCTGTTGGCATCGAGTGAGTGAGATTGGGTCGATTCCAGCACATCCTATTTTATGCCCGCGCTGTGTAGAAAATATTGAAAATCCTTTTGGGGAAGTGCGTCTCTATGCTTGATAAAAAATTTGATAAAAAATCTGATAAAAAATCTAAGCGCTTAGGATTTTTAATGCTCAGCTTGGGGGTTATTTGTTTAGATCAGCTATTAAAATTTTGGGTCTTAATTTATTTAAATTTTCAAATACCTAAAATTATTATTCCCGGCTTTTTTAATTTATATCTGGATTATAACTATGGGGCCGCTTTTAGTTTTTTAAGCCAAGAAAGCATGAATAAAAATTCCTGGGCACACTGGTTTTTTTTATTACTCGCGCCTTTAGTCAGCTTGGTTTTGATTTTACTAATTTTATTTAAAAAACATTTAAATCATTGGGAATTATTAGGCTTAAGTTTGGTTCTGGGCGGGGCTCTGGGGAATTTTACAGACCGATTAATTCACGGCTATGTGATTGATTTTATCCAGTGGTATTTCAAAAATTTTTATTGGCCCAGTTTTAATTTAGCCGATAGCTGTATCTGCTTAGGGGTATTTTTTATGGTGCTGGGGAGTTTTTTTAAAAAGGATCAGGCATGTTAAATATTAATCAAAACAGCCAAGTGGCGATGCATATTGATATTAGATTAAAAGATGGCTCTATCGCCGATTCAACGCGGGATTTAAAAAAGCCCATGGTTTTTCAAATGGGACAAGAAATATTCTCAGATAAATTAGAAGCAGGTCTATTAGGTTTAAAAGCGGGGGATAAGAAAAAAATTATGCTCTTGCCTAGTGACGCTTTTGGAGAAGCGCACCCAGCCAATATTTATCAAATTCCCAAATATCAATTAGCCAAAATGACGGATGAGTATGACGTTGGCACCATTATTTTATTTGCTCAGCCCAATGGCCAAGAAATGCCAGGGATTGTGAGAGAAATAGGGGAGACTGAAGTTTGTATTGACTTTAATCATCCATTAGCTGGCCAAGTTGTTTTATTTGATGTTGAAATTGTTGAAGTTTCTTAAAAATTAAAAATTAAATTATTAAAAATAAGATTTTTACTTTTTTACTCGGGTCTGATTTTTAAGAGATTTTCTTTGGCAAATTCAATGGCGTATTGATACATGGCGGGGTGTTCTTGCTCGAGCGCCGTGTCAATAATCACGCACTTAATGCCATTAATCACTGTTGGTTTTAATAGGGGAGAGTAGGCCATTCGGCGATCTCTAAAAGTGGATAGAGATCCACACATTCTTTCAGCCCAGTCAGCGGGTCTGAAGCTATGACCGTCGGGTGTAAGGCCTTCAATAATGATTTTGCTAGACATGATGTTTATTAGCCATTTTGAATAATTAATCTTAATTAAGATCACAAAAATTGCGCGGCATTATAGAGAAGAGAATGCTGCTAGCCCAGGGGTTCGGAGATTTTATTAGTAGGTTTTATTTAAAGTTTTTCAGAAAATTATAAAAATTATTGTAATTGAATAATTCAAATGCAATAATTCAGATTCAATAATTATTTAAATAAATATAGCTAATTGATTTTTATGAATTATTTTCCAACTTATTTAGCCATGGGCCTGTCTTTTTGCAATCGAAAAGATGAATTAAAGCGAATGATCAAAGACCTGGAGTCTGGAGTCCCTATTTTGCTTATTTCTCCAAGACGTTATGGAAAAACAAGTTTGGCCTTGCGGGTGCTAGAAAAAATCCAGTGGCCTTATGCCCATGTGGATTTGTACAAGGCTTTTTCAGAGGAAGAAGTGGTTCGTTTTATTTTGACAGGGGTAGGCGCTTTATTAGGAAAACTAGAAACAGCGCCTAAAAAATTATTGCTTTTAGCCGGTGATTTTTTTTCAAGATTAAATATTCAAGTTGCGTACCAGGGGACCAGTCTGGCCCTGTCTTTTAAAGATAAGGCGCCGCAGAATTTGACAGAAGTTTTGCTGGCAACTCTGGAAAAATTGAATCAATTAGCCATCGAAAAAAAAACAAAAGTTGTTTTATTTATCGATGAATTTCAGATGGTCGGTGAGGTAAGTACTAATCATTTGATTGAGGCGGTGCTGAGAGAAGTAGCTCAAAAATCAGAGGGTCTTGTTTTTATCTTTTCAGGTAGTAACAGACATCTTATGGAAGAGATGTTCAATGATAAAAAAAGGCCGTTTTATAAAATTTGCGATCATATTTCTTTAGAGCGGATTTCTGAGCAGGACTATGTATCGCAAATTCAGCAAGCAGCCCTGGAAGAGTGGGGTCAGAACTTAGATTCGCCGCTGATTTTAAAAATATTAGCGCTGACAGAACGGCATTCTTACTATGTGAATAAGTTGTGTTCGATGCTTTGGCAGATTGATAGCCCGCCGACAGAAGAAAGTATTAAAAATACTTGGATGAGTTTGGTCTTAGAAAATAAATCGATTACAGAGCGAGAATTATCACTGCTCTCACTAAGCCAAAGAAAACTATTGTTGTTTATTGCCGAGCGAGGAAAGCTGGAAAGTGCTTTTGGTCGAGAGTCCATGCATGGGATGAATTTATCTATTGGCGGCGTTCAAAGCGCCTTAAAAAATCTCCTGAAAGCGGATTATGTGTATAAAAATTCTGAGGGATCTTATTGCATCTTGGATCCTTTATTAAAAAGCACTTTGAGCGAGGATTGGTCTTAAGATTTTATAAGTTTTTAATCCTGGGGTTTTTCAATAAAGGGATTCACAAGGTCTAAATAGCAATCTGAAAAATCAGCTGTATTTCTGGTGGCGAGGGTGGCCTGATGAGAAAGGGCAATCGCGGCAATTTGAGCGTCACACACACTCATGGGTTTCCCCGTTTTTTTTCTATTGGCCAGTAGTTGGCCGTAGGTATCTGCTGCGATTAAGTCAAATTCAATGCATTTGCCTAAAAACACTTTTTTCAGCAGTAAATCAAAAGCTTTTTCCAGCGTTAGTTTGCGAGCACCTAAGGGGAGCAACTGTAAGCCGTAGGTAATTTCACCGATGCTGGTGGCTGTCACTGAGAGAGAGCCTCGAGTTTGCGCATTGGCCCAATTAAAAACTGTATTGTCTGGAGTGGCTTTCATGAGCTCAGAAATAATATTGGTATCCAAAATGATCATTTGATTTATTCCGTGAATTTATTCTGAGAAATCGATGGGCTCATGCGGGGGGCCTCTATCTGGCAACTCAAGATCAACACCATTTTTAGGTCCAAAGAGTTTTAAAAAAGTATCCGCAATCCCTTCTTTAGCGTTGAGATTACTATTGAAAGTATTCGAAAGAATTTGCCGTGTTTCTTCTTCCATTGAAACACCGTGAGATTCCGCTTGAGCTTTTAATTTTTTGTAAACGCTCTCATCGAGTTTTCTAATGCTTAAATTAGCCATAGAGATTCACCAATATTTGAATATTACTAATTTCCCATAATATCCAAATTATTTAACAAGTGCTAGCAGATTAATTAAAATGCTAGCACGAAGCTTGTTTTCTCTGTATAACAATTTTGAACGCTTTTATGCAGGCTGTTCTGCAGGATTTTTTACAGGCCCTGAGTGCCCTGGTTTTTTTCACCAATGGGAGTTTTTTACTATGAGCCTATTAACCATTGCCGGCTTAGCTGCCGCTATTCTTACCACTTTTGCCTTTGCCCCACAAACGCTAAAAACTTTGAAAACAAGAGACACTAAAAGCATTTCTGTTTTGATGTATGGGATGTATTTGATGGGTGTATTACTTTGGGTGGGATACGGCCTATCTAAGCCAGATTGGATTATCGTCGCAGCCAATGGGCTTGGATTTTTATTGGCCCTACCTGTCTTTTATATTGCTATTCAGGCGCATTACACCCATAAAAAACCAAGTTAGAAATTTTTATATTTTTTATATTTTTTTTATATTTTCTTGGTTCCAGAAATCCCCTTTGTTAAACTCCGCGCCTTATTTTTAATCATAAATTTTAATCATTAGGTGAGTTATGGCCGGTCATAGTAAATGGGCAAATATTAAGCATAAAAAAGCAAAGCAAGATAAAAGAAAAGGTAAAATTTTTACTAAATTAATTCGTGAAATTACCGTCTCTGCAGGGATTGGTGGTGGAGATCCTGGCTCTAATCCTAGGTTAAGAGCGGCCATTCAAGCAGCGCTTGCTCAAAATATGACGCGAGACACGATTGATAAGGCAACTAAAAGAGGCGCTGGAGGTGACGAAGGTTCTCAGATGGATGAGATTCGTTATGAAGGCTACGGCGCTGGTGGAGTCGCAGTGATTGTGGATTGCCTTACAGATAATAGAAATCGCACCGTGGCTGAAGTGCGTCACGCGTTTTCTAAGTGTGGGGGTAATTTAGGAACGGATGGCTCTGTCGCTTATCAATTTGAAAAGCAGGGCGTCATTAGTTTTGAGCCCGGATGTTCTGAAGAAAAAATATTAGATTTGGCTTTATCCGTCGGGGCTTTAGATGTTCAGGTCAATGACGATCAGTCGATTGATGTGATCACTAGTCCAGAATTATTTTTAGATATCAGTGAAAGCTTTACTAAAAATAAATTAATTTATGCCCACGCTGAAGTCACTATGATCCCTGGAAATAGGGTGAATTTAGATCAAGAGAAAGCAGAAAAAGTTAATAAATTAATCGACATGCTCGAAGACTTAGATGATGTTCAAAATGTCTATACTAACGCCGAATTCCCTGAAGGATTTCTAGAAAATATTTAAATTAAATAAAGAGCGTGCATGATTATTTTAGGCATTGATCCTGGCTCCAGAATCACAGGCTTTGGTGTGATAGAAGTAAAGCAAAAGACTATTACTTATTTAGACAGTGGTGTGATTAGGGTTAAATCAGAATTAGTGCCTGAGAGGCTATTAGAAATCTACGAGGGAATTAAAGAAGTCGTTCAAAAATATCAGGTTGAGACAGCCGCTATAGAGCAAATCTTTATGCACTTTAATGCCCAGTCAGCTTTAAAATTAGGTCAGGCCAGAGGTGTAGCTTTGGTGGCTTTGGCGAGTTTTAATTTGCCAGTATCTGAATATTCAGCGCGTCAAATTAAGCAGTCTGTGGTGGGTTATGGGGCTGCTGAAAAATCACAGGTGCAAGACATGGTCAAAACGCTTTTAAAATTAAATAAAGTGCCCAGTAAAGACGCTGCGGATGCCTTGGCCTGTGCGCTTTGCCATTATCATACTTCTCAATCTTTAATTAATATTTTAGGTGCCCAGAAAGTCGTTCGGGGCCGAATACAATAGGAAAATTAAATTCATGATTAGCCAAGTGACTGGGATTTTAATTGATAAGCAATTGCCCTTGGTAATTCTAGAAGTTCATGGGCTTGGTTATGAAATCCATGTCCCTATGACGACGGGTTTTGAGCTGCCAGAGATAGGTATAAAAATTACTTTGTTTACGCATTTTATAGTGCGAGAAGATGCGCAATTGTTATATGGCTTTTATACAAAATCCGCGCGCGAAGTCTTTCGTCAGCTGATTAAAATTAACGGCGTGGGACCTAAGATAGCCTTGGCGATTTTGTCAGGAATGGATGAGATAAGTTTAAAGCATTGTATTTATCAAAAAGACATTGCGGCTTTATCTAATATTCCAGGGATTGGTAAAAAAACAGCGGAGCGTTTGGTCGTAGAGCTTCAAGATAAATTAGAAAACATCGCTTTTTTAAATTTAAAGCAGGCTGATTTGACTGATTTGACTGGAGATAAAGATCAAAAAGATAAAAATAAAAATCAAACTATTAAATTAATTCAAGAAGATGCTCTGAATGCTTTGATTTCTCTGGGTTATAAAGCCCCCGAAGCCAAGCGTTTAGTCGACCAAGCTTTATTACAGGGCGGGGGTTCAAGTTTAAGTTCTGAAGAGATTATTCGCTGGGCTTTGAAGTCTCAGGTTTCAGGGCGCTAGTTTTATAGCTTATTTTTTCAGACATTTTTTCAGCCATTTTTTCAGCCATTTTGGTACTGAGATTTTTGGTTTTTTTAGTTTTAGAAATTTCTTTAAGCTGTTCGTTGAGTTTGAAATTTAAAACTCGAAGCTCTTCGACTTGCTTTTCAATGGCTCGCAATTCTTGAGATTTATGGCTTAAAGACAATTGGGTGCTCCTGTCGAAATTTGGACGCGGATCTTACCCTTTTTGTCCTGTGCTGAAAAGCCGTTGTATTAATTTGTTGTATTAATTCCTGGTTTTAAAATTTTAAAATTTTAAAATTTTTTAAAACAAAGGCTTTTCTTCTCCAGCTCTTAAAGTCAAAACTTCAACGCCGGTGTCCGTGCATAATAAAGTATGTTCCCACTGGGCAGAGAGCGATCGATCTTTAGTCACGGCGGTCCAGCCGTCATTTAAAACAGTGGTGCCATGTTTGCCCGCGTTGATCATGGGTTCAATCGTGAAAGTCATGCCTGGCTCTAAAATTAAGCCTGTATTGGGTTCGCCATAATGCAGAACCTGGAAACCTTCTTCGTGAAATACAGAGCCAATCCCATGGCCGCAGAAATCTCGAACGACGGAAAAATTGTTTTTATGGGCATGATTAGCAATCACATGACCAATATCACCCAAAGTCACGCCAGGCTTAATAATTTCAATGCCTTTCCAGAGACACTCATGAGTCACACGGATTAATCTTTGGGCCAAGATAGAAATTTTTCCCACTCCAAACATCATGCTGGTATCACCATGGAAGCCGTCTTTAATGACGGTGATATCTATATTCACAATATCCCCGTCTTTTAATTTTTTATCTGATGGGATTCCGTGACAGACGACATGATTAATAGAAGTACAGATGGACTTTGGATAACCCTTGTAATTCAAAGGCGCTGGGATGGCCTTCTGAATATTAACAATATAATCGTGACAGAGCGTATTGAGCTCATCAGTGGTCACGCCTGGTTTGACATGGGGCTGGATCATTAATAAGACATCCCCGGCTAGTTTTCCAGCAATACGCATTTTTTCAATAGCTTCGGGTGTTTTTACAAATCGGCTTGGTTTATGAGTCATATTTTTAGTCATATTTTTAATTTTTTTTTGATTAAATTTTGGCAGTGAAAAACAGGGCGGGGATTATACCCAGGGATGAATTTAAATAAATAAGATAAGTAAGAATGGATTTGTGCTTTGAGTTTTTTATAGGTAATAAAAGTGGTTTATATTTTTATGTATTTTATTTAATTTTTATCTTGCCATTCAAAAGGGCTCTATTATACTGGCCCGACTTTGTGAAATATGGTGTGTCAACGCATTTCATAAAAAGTTATTAAGATATTGATTTATAACTATAAAAATAAAATTATTCTTAATAGATTTCTTGTTTTTAAGTGTGTTTTTTAACAGAGTTAAACAGTGGTTTAAATTGTTTTTAAATAGACTGTTTAATTAACTTTTTTTGTTAAATTTATTTTTTTTTGACTGAACGAATGATTGGAAGATTAAAACGATTCCGTAGGAGGAAATCATGAAACAATTCAGAGTGCTTTCGCTTTTGAGTATTTTTTGCTTGCTCATGGTCGGTTGTTTTGGAGTCAGCATGCTGGCTTATCAGCAAAGTTATCAAACTTTTTCACAGGTTGCTTTTAATCAGGTTGGTTCTAATCAAGGGCATAGCACCATTGCAAAATTAACGCCCACAGAACAAAAAGAATATGTCGCTGAGTTAAATTCGATTTATTTAAGAAACCAGTTTATTTAATTTATTTATTTAAATTTTTTAATTTTTAAAAAGCCCAGATTTTCTGGGTTTTTTTATTTTTTATTTTAAATTTTTTTTTAAAATTTTGGTTTGATGTCAAGAATTAAACTCAGTATAGTTGCCGCCGTTTTTAGCTTGACAAAAGGCGGTATTTCATGATTCCAGAGGCTTTATTAATCCCATCTAGGTTGATTTTTGAGACGGGGGAAATTTTTCATGGGCTATCTCCCGCTTGGTGTCGAGGAACGCATTTTGGCGAAGTAGTTTTTAATACGGGTATGGTGGGTTATGTCGAGACCATGACCGATCCGTCTTATACGGGGCAAATTTTAAATTTTACTTACCCCTTAATTGGTAATTACGGTGTGCATGATAAAAACACCTGGGAGTCTGAAAAGCCGCAGGTCCATGGGGTTTTAATTTCTCAGCTTGAAAATTTTAATGCGAGGACTAACTCGCAATTTAAATTTTTAGACTGGTGTGAGTTTTATAAAATTCCTGTCATGACCGGGGTAGATACAAGGCAAGTGACTAAAGCTTTAAGATCTAAGGGCGTGGTTGCTGGAGCGATTGTTGTAGATCAGCCCGATCCCAAGGCTTTTTTTGATGTGAACGAGCTAGATTTAGTTTCTCAAGTTTCTATTACAACACCCATAGATTATTACCCAGATAATAATATTAATAAGTTAAAAACGCTGGTTTTAATAGACTGCGGGATGAAAGAAAATATTTTAAAAACTTTAAGAAAATTCCCGATTAAGATTCGCCGTGTGCCTTATAACTATGATTTTTTAAAAGAAGAATTTGATGCTGTTTTAATTTCTAATGGACCTGGAGATCCGGCTGTTTGTCATGAAGTTATTAAAACAATTAAAGAAGTCATGGCTAGAAAAATTCCTACTTTTGGAATCTGCTTAGGCTCCCAGCTGATGGGCTTGGCCGTAGGGGCTCGGACTTATAAATTAAGATTTGGTCATCGCTCGCAAAATCAGCCTTGTTTAAAGATTGGGACGGATCGTTGTTTCTTAACCAGCCAAAATCATGGCTATGCCATTGATGAAAGTAGCTTGCCCAGTGATTGGGAGGTTACTTACAGAAATTTAAACGATGCGACGGTCCAGGGGATTGCGCATAAACATTTAAATTTTTCTTCCGTGCAGTTTCATCCAGAAGCTTGTCCTGGACCCATTGATACGTCTTTTATTTTTAATGAATGGATGGAAAGTTTGGGGGTTGGAATTAAATAATGAGTGATTTAAAAAATATAAAAAATATAAAAAAAGTATTACTGCTGGGTTCTGGCGGTTTGAAAATTTCCCAGGCGGGTGAATTTGATTACTCGGGCTCGCAGGCTATTAAGGCTTTGAAAGAAGAAGGGATTAAAGTTGTTTTAGTGAATCCCAATATTGCAACTATTCAGACTGATCAGGATATGGCTGATGAAGTGTATTTACAGCCGCTGACTCTGGAGTCTTTGACCAAAATTATTGAGAAAGAAAAGCCAGATTCTATTTTGCTGGGCTTTGGAGGGCAGACGGCTTTAAATCAAGGTTTGGAATTAGAGCAAGCTGGGATTTTAGAAAAATATAAAGTCAAAGTTTTAGGAACTTCGACTAGGGCTATTAAATTATCGGAAGATCGAAAATTATTTAAAGACGAATTAGATAAAATTAATATCAAAACAGCCAAAAGCTTTGCCATTACTAATATTCCCGATGCTTTAATCGCCGCTGAGAAGGTGGGTTACCCCTTGATGATGCGCTCTGGATTTTCTCTAGGGGGTTTAGGGTCTGGAATTATTTACAGTCCGGATGTTTTAAAAATAAGAGTTCAAGAGGCGCTAAGCAGTGCGCCGCAAGTTTTAATTGAAGAAAATCTAATCGGCTGGTCTGAATTTGAATATGAAATAGTGAGAGATTGCGCAGGCAATGTTATTACGGTTTGTAATATGGAAAATCTGGATCCCATGGGGGTTCATACGGGTGAGAGTATTGTGGTCTCGCCTTCCCAGTCTTTGAATAATCACGAATATCATTTTTTAAGAGAAGTGGCTTTAACCGTCGCCAATCATTTTGAAATTATTGGAGAGTGCAATATTCAATATGCGGTGGATTTAAAAAACTTTGATTATCGAGTGATTGAAATTAATCCCAGATTGTCCAGGTCTTCAGCCTTGGCGTCTAAAGCAACGGGGTATCCATTGGCTTTTGTGGCCGCGAAATTAGCCCTGGGATTTAAATTATTTGAATTAAAAAATTCGGTGACTAAGAAAACTTGCGCTTTTTTTGAGCCCGCTTTGGACTATGTAGTTGTTAAAATTCCAAGATGGGATATTCAAAAATTAAAGGGCGCTGGGCGACGAATCGGAACAGAGATGAAAAGCGTTGGGGAAGTCATGGCCATTGGTCGGTCTTTTCCAGAGGCGCTGCAAAAAGCCATTGGGATGTTAAATATTGGGGCCAGTGGACTGACGGATTATCCGCATGAAATTTTAGATCCCGCAGATGAGATTAAATATCCGACGGATCGACGAATTTTTGCTTTATTTAATTATTTAAAGGCTGGAAATAGTATTCAGCAGGCGAAAGATTTATCTGGAATTGACTTGTGGTTTTTGAATCAAATTAAAAATATTGTTGATTTAGATAAGCAATTAAATTTATTAAAAAATATTGAAAATTTAGAGAAAGATTTTTTATTAAAATTAAAAAAATCTGGATTCTCAGATCGGGCTATTGCCAAGTGTTTTAATAATTTAAAAATAACGGAGCTGGAGATCAGGGCTTTAAGACTGGGTTATAAAATTAAGCCAGTAGTTAAACAAATAGATACTTTGGCGGGAGAATTTGACGCTCAGACGAATTATTTATATTTAACTTATCATGGTGAATATCATGATGTGAAACCGTCTGAGACACCCATTATTTTAATCTTGGGTTCAGGGCCTTATAGCATTGGATCTTCTGTTGAATTTGACTGGTGTGCGGTAACAACGGCAAGACAGATGCGAAAACAGGGCCAGACAGTGGCGATGATTAATTCAAACCCAGAAACAGTCTCGACGGATTATGACGAATCTGATCGTTTATATTTTGAACAGCTGACTTTAGAGCGCGTGAGTGATATTGCCGAATTTGAAAGTCTAGAGGGCATTGTAGTTTCGGTCGGTGGGCAGGTTGCTAATAATCTAGTTAATGATTTAAATAAATTAGGGTTTAAAATTTTTGGAACTAGCCCAGAAGATATTCACAGGGCAGAAGATCGGTCTGTGTTTTCCAGTATGTTAAACAGCTTAAATATTGATCAGCCAGAGTGGGTGAAAGCGAATAATTTTGAGAGTGCTTTGGGCTTTGCAAAAAAAATAGGTTACCCCGTTTTAATTAGGCCCTCTTATGTTTTATCGGGATCTGCCATGAATGTGGTGAGGTCTGAGAGTGAATTAGAGATGTATTTAAAAGAAGCGGTGAAGCTCTCTCCAGATCACCCTGTGGTTATTTCAGAATTTATTATGGATGCGAAAGAATTAGAAATAGATGGTGTGGCTGAAAACGGGGAGATTTGTCTCTATGTGATCTCTGAACATATTGAAAACGCGGGCGTGCACTCTGGAGATGCGACAATAGTATTGCCACCCCAAAGGTTATATTTAGAGACTATTAGGCGCGCGAAGCAAATTAGTAAGAAAATTGTGAAGGCTTTGAATATTTCAGGGCCGTTTAATTTGCAATTAATTGCTAAAAATAATGATCTAAAAGTAATTGAATGCAATGTCAGAGCGTCGAGATCTTTTCCCTTTGTTTCGAAAGTCACTGGGATTAATTTTATTGAAGTGGCGACCCAGGTATTGCTGGGTTGTTATATTAAGAAACAGTACAACACCTTGGATTTAGATTATGTAGGGGTGAAAGCTCCACAGTTTTCTTATGCCCGATTAAAGGGCGCAAATCCTGTCGCTCATGTGGAAATGGCATCGACGGGAGAAGTGGCTTGTTTGGGAGATAACTTGGATGAAGCTTTTTATCTGGCCATGATGGCGTCGGATATTTTTGTGAGAAATAAAAAGGCGTTTATTAGTATTGGGGATGAGAAGAAAATTAAATTACTGCCCTATTTAAAAATATTAGCGGACCAGGGCTGGGAATTTATTTGTACTTATGGGACCCATCATTTTTTAAAAGAAAATGGGGTGAACTCCAGCTGTGTTTTTAAAGCCCGTGAAGAAGGTAAGACCCCTAATACGTCCAGTATTATTACGCAAAGAGAAGTGGGTTTAATTATTAATATTCCCCGAGGAAATCCGTCAAGCACCCATGAAACAGACGGGTTTTTAATTAGAAGATTGGCGATTGATCATCATATTCCCTTGGTGACTAATGTTCAGATTGCCCAGCAGTTATTAATTTCTCTCTCGAAATTTTATGGCAAAGAATTAGTCGCAAGATCTTTAAGAGAAATTACGGGTGAGTAAGTAATAATTTTAAAAATATAAAAATTTAAAATAGGGGGAGAAATAGATGGCGAGTAAAAATTCTTTATTTCAAAAAAGTTTAACAGCAATTGGTGAGCTATCCCGTCAGGACATAGAGATAATTTTATCTTTGGCGAAAAATTTTAAGCGTCAAAAGAATCATAGATATCTTGAAAATAAAATTATTGCGACGGCTTTTTTCGAGCCATCGACAAGAACTAGATTATCTTTTGAGACGGCGGTACTCAGACTTTCGGGTAAAGTTATTGGCTTTTCGGATAGTCGAAGTACGTCTTTGGCCAAGGGTGAAACTTTGGAAGATACGGTGAGAATGTTGAGCAGCTATGCCGATGCCATTGTTCTGCGCCATCCCGAAGTTCATAGCGCAGCGCGTGCTGCCAAGGTGTCAAATGTTCCCGTGATTAATGCGGGAGATGGCGATGGTGAGCATCCTACTCAGACCTTGTTAGATTTATTTTCTATTTTGGAAACCCAGGGAAAAATCGATGGTTTGACTATTGCGATGACGGGGGATTTAAAACACGGTCGGACGGTGCATTCTTTGGCACGAGCGCTGACTTATTACAAAGTGAAATTAGTTTTTATTTCAGATCCTAGATTGGCTATGCCCAATGAGATTATTCAAGAGTGTCAGAATGCGGGCTTAGACCTGGAGTTGAGAGAAAAATTAGATTTAAAAAATATCGATATTTTATATATGACGAGGTATCAAAAAGAGCGCTGGTCTGGAGATTTATTAGACATTCAGCCTCTGGTCTTAACGCCTAAAGAGTTATTAAAAGTTTCGAAAACTTTTAGAATTTTGCATCCCTTACCCCGAGTCAATGAGCTAGATCTTGAAATAGATTTGACGCCCTATGCGTATTATTTCCAGCAAGCTGAAAATGGTTTATTTGTGAGGCAAGCTTTGCTGTGTTTAATGCTCTCGGATATTAGGGTTTAAAAAATAAGGGTGAAAAATAATGATTGAAATTAACGGGGCCAAAAATTCGCAGGGCCAAGAAGTTAATATTCAAATTCCTAGTGAAATTAATCAAATAATTAATGGTCATGGATTAATCGCTATGCCTGGTTTAATAGACCCGCATGTGCATTTTCGAATTCCAGGTCAGGCGCATAAAGAAGACTGGGAGACAGGGGCGAGAGCGGCTTTGAGCGCGGGTTACACGGCTGTAGCGGATATGCCGAATAATATCCCGGCTTGTGTGAGCTTGGAAAGATTATTAAAAAAAGAAGAAATAATTAATGATTATTTAAATAATTCTAAACCTGCTTTGGCTTTAAATTATTTTTTATATCTAGGCGCTGATAGAAAAAATTTTGATCAAATTAGCCTGGTTAAGAATTATAAAAATTTAAAAAACAGAGTGGTAGGTATCAAAGTCTTTATGGGTTCATCGACGGGGGAATTATTAATGGAAGATAATTCTAGCCTTCATGCCATTTTTGCTTTGGCGAAGTTTCATGATTTTTTAATTGCCGTTCATGCGGAAGATGATTTGTTAATTAAAGAAAGAAGTAATTTATACCCCAATACCTGCTGTTTTTCAGATCACTCAAAGATTCGATCTCCAGAGGTCGCTGCGAGTGCAGTCAAGCTGGCTTTAAATTTGGCCCAAGAATATGGCGTGAGATTATATATCTTGCATGTCAGTACAAAGCTGGAGTTGGATTTAATTCAAGAGGCTAAAAATAAAGGAGTGGATGTATTCGCAGAAGCATGTCCGCATCATTTGTTTTTAAATCATAAAGATTATGAAAATTTTGGTGCTGACAAAGGCGGTCTGTTTAAAATGAACCCGCCTTTAAGATCTCCAGAGGATCAAGAATATTTATTAGAAGCTGTAAAATCTGGGCTAATAGATACTTTGGGGTCGGATCATGCGCCGCATACTTTGCAAGAAAAAAGTTTAAAACAAGATCAGCCTATTTCTGAATGCCCCTCTGGGGTTCCCGGAATAGAGACTAATTTGCCTTTGTTATTAAACGCGGTGAATCAGAATATTTTAAATTTAAGTCATGTAGAAAATTTATGCGTTCATGGGCCTAGAAGATTATTTAAATTAAAAGAAGAGAGTCATGATTGGGTTCTAATTGATTTAAATAAAGAAAAAGTAGTCAATGGCGAAGATTTTTATACCAAGTGTCACTGGAGTCCGTTTAGTGGAAAAATTTTGAAAGGCTGGCCGGTCATGACGATTTGTCAGGGAAGAATTTATGAAAGTATTAAGTCTTGTTAATCGGTCGTTTTTGCTGTTTTTGCTTGCAAGCACTTTGTTTTTGAATAAACTATGCCCGCTTTGAAATTCAGTGATTTTGTTAGATTTTTTAAGTTTTTTTTTAGTAATTTTTAAATGGTTTTTATAGAGGGGAACCGGGATGAATAATATCGAAGATCGCGTCAAGAAAATTATCGTTGAGCAGTTAGGTGTAAGAGAAGAAGATGTGACCATGGATGCATCTTTTGTTGATGATTTAGGCGCTGACTCGTTAGATACAGTGGAATTAGTCATGGCTCTTGAAGAAGAGTTCGAGACTGAGATTCCTGATGAAGATGCAGAGAAAATTACGACGGTTCGTCAAGTCATTGATTATATTACTCGTGGTTCAAAGGCTTAGTTTTATTCTAGTTTTAATAGCTGGTTTTTATAGCTGGTTTTATTTTTTTAAAACTGTTGTGGATATTCTTCACAACAGTTTTTTTATTTATAGGAGCGCGCTTGCATGATCAATACTTCCAGACGAGTCGTTGTGACTGGAATGGGCATTATTTCTTCCTTGGGTTTAGATATTGAAAGCTCTTGGAGAAATATTTTGGCAGGAAAAAGCGGCGTCGCGCCGATTACTGATTTTGATACGACGGAGTATCCCGTTAAGTTTGCAGGCTCTGTGAAAAATTTTGATCCCGTGGTCTATGTCGGGGTCAAAGATGTTAAAAAAATGGACTTAAGTTTAATTTACGGCGTCGCAGCAGCTGAGCAAGCTTGGAAAGATGCTGGAATTAATCTGACTGAAGAGCTGGCCTTAAGAACCGGTGTGAGTGTTGGTTCTGGCATTGGGGGTTTAACCAATATTTTAAATACAGTCAGAATTTTAGATCAGCAAGGGCCTCGCAAAGTTTCTCCATTTTTTATTCCTTCTGCGATTATTAATATGATCTCTGGGCAAATTGCTATTAGAGGGGGTTTTAAAGGCCCGAATATTTCTATTGTGACGGCTTGTACGACAGGGACTCATAATATTGGTTATGCCGCTAGAACCATTGCCCATGGGGACGCGGATATTATGATTGCCGGCGGTGCTGAAAAGGCCAGTTGTGAATTAGGTTTGGCTGGTTTTTCAGCTGCTCGAGCGCTCTCCCAGAGAAACGATGACCCAGAAAAAGCGTCAAGACCTTGGGATAGAGACCGTGATGGTTTTGTCTTAGGTGACGGGGCAGGTGTATTAGTTCTAGAAGAATATGAACATGCTAAAAAACGCGGTGCAAAAATTTACGCAGAATTAGTCGGCTTTGGTGCGACAGCGGATGCGTATCATATGACTTTACCGGATGGTGATGGCGGTTTTAGAGCCATGGAACTGGCGGTTAAAGATGCCAATTTAAAACCCGAAGAGATTGACTATATCAATGCCCATGGGACCTCGACGCCTGCGGGAGATCAAGTGGAATCCCAATCTATTGAAAAATTAATGGGTGCTGCTGCCCATAAAGTCGCCTGCTCTTCGACGAAGTCTATGATCGGGCATTTGTTAGGCGCGGCAGGGGCTGTCGAGGCTATTTTTTCTATTTTGGCTATTAGAGATAACTTAGCGCCTCCAACGATTAATTTAGATAATTTAGACGAAGGTTGTCACTTAAATTACGTCCCGCATCAGGCGCAGGCTAAAAAAATCAATGTGGCTTTGTCTAATTCTTTTGGTTTCGGCGGAACCAATGGGACCTTAATTTTTAAAAGAGTTTAGTCATCCCTTGATATCGTCTCTCCCCCTGTGGGAGAGACAGACCTGAAGGCGTAGCCAAAGGTCAGAGAGGGGGTAAAAAAAGAGAAAATCATGAGTTCAAAAAATCAACTCCCTGGAAAATTTATTACTCTGGAAGGCGGCGAGGGTGCTGGAAAGACCACTAATTTATTATTTATTGAAAATTATTTAAAAAGTAAAAATAAGAACATAGAAGTTATTATTACCCGCGAGCCAGGTGGGAAAAATATAGAGTTAGCAGAGAAAATTAGAGAAATTTTATTAGATAAAAATAATAAAAATATGGCTCAAGACACAGAGTTATTATTAATGTTTGCCTCCAGAGCCCAGCACTTAAATCAATTAATTTATCCAGCTTTAGAAGCTGGAGTTTGGGTGGTTTGCTCCAGATTTACAGACTCGACTTATGCCTATCAGGGCGGTGGTCGAGGCATGGATTTAGAAAAAATTAGAGTCTTAGAAAACTTAGTGCAAGCCAATAATTTCCAGCCCGATTTGACTTTATATTTTGATTTAGATGTTTCTCTAGGTTTAGAGAGGGCAAAGTCTCGCGGAAATTTAGACCGGATTGAATTAGAAAATTTAGATTTTTTTGAAAGAGTTAGAAAAGCTTATTTACAAAGAGCTGAAGATTATAAAAATAGGTTTTATTTGATTAATGCTGAGCAAAGTAAAGAAGACGTTCGAGCTTGTTTAGAAAAAGCCCTGGAGCGGTTTTTTACTCAGCAAGATTGATGATTTGATTTAACAGCTCACACGCTGTTGCCAAAACCTCTGGAGGTGCTTTTTTCCAGGG
Source organism: Francisella tularensis subsp. holarctica (assembly GCA_945879065.1). Lineage (GTDB taxonomy): Bacteria > Pseudomonadota > Gammaproteobacteria > Francisellales > CACEW01 > CAMCUU01. Next base: position 12,419 of record CAMCUU010000016.1, on the reverse strand, counting down.
ATGAATTTTCGCGCCTCGTTCTCGCCAGTCGAATGATTTTGGTTGGTGCGTGAGGACATAACTGGTTCGTTTTTTTTCCTGATTATAAAGCTTCACTGCAAAAGGGTTGTTGTCATTAGATTTTGCCGTGGTCATTGGTAGGCCGATGATAATCCCAGTTCGGTCATTAAATTTTTTAGGTGATAAGACAAGCATGGGATGTACATCGCGCATCTCGCGACCAGCCTGGGGGTTGTGGTCAATCCAAATCATGTCGCCGCGGTCAGGAATCCAAATTTTTGACATTTATAGCTTCTCTTTTCCAATTGGTTGAAAAGCCATTGCTTCACCGCCGTGTTGCTCTGGATCAAATAGCGCTAGTCGTTCATCTAAGGTTAATTTTTTATTTAAGCTGGGTTTTATCATGACACCCTCCATTTGAGCCACGAGTTCGACAGGAGTCCCGAGGCTAAAATGGGCACTCCGTGCAAGGCCTGCGGGGATTCTGACGGCTAAGCTATTTCCCCATTTTTGGATGCTTAGAGAGGCTGTTTTATTATCCATTGGTTATGGCTCACTGAGATAGGTAAATGTAGATACAAGTGTATACACGCAGATTTTTATTTCAATATTTATTTCATTTTTATGAGGCTTGTAGTGGCATCCCGCATTGAATGTCTGACCCTGGTTTTAAATTAGATTTAAAATTTAAATCTAAATTTTCTCCCTCTGGAAATAAAATAATAACCGTTGAGCCAAATTGAAAAAATCCCAGCTCATCGCCCTGATTAAATAACAAAGGCAGGTCTAATTTTTGGGTGGAAATAGTTTTTGATTTCTTGGGGTTAATAATACCCGTAAAACTCGTCCCAATACTTGCGACTAATAGGGCCCCGACCATGACGAGAATAAAAGGTTTTTTATCTAAATCTTCAAAGAAAAAACATACGCGTTCGTTTCTAGCAAATAAATTGGGAATATTTTCGGCTGTTATTTGATTCACTGAGAATAAATCCCCTGGAATATGTCTATAAGCTAATAGTCTTCCAGAGAGGGGCATGTGAACTCGATGATAATCTTTGGGCGCGAGATAAATGGTCATAAATTGGCCATTTTGGTAAGTATCATAATTTTCTTGAGCGTTCTGGCTTCCTAATAATTCTAATAAATTAAAAAAATGCTTTTTCGCTTGAAAGATTCTTCCCGCTTGAATTTTACCCAGTTGGCTGATTACCCCATCGGCGGGGCTGATTATTTTTTCTGGATTATTTAAATTATTTTTATTTTTAGGAAAATTTCTAGCCCCTGGCTTTAATTGCCTAGTAAAAAAATCATTAAAAGTTTTGAATTTTTTAGGGTCAGAAATTAAAGAATCTGAAAGATTTATTTTAAATTTTCTAATAGCTAATTGGATGAGTAAATTTTTTATAAAAATATTTCGAGAGCTCGCAAGTTTGCCAATTAATCTAGAAAGAGTGTGTTGGGGAATTAAATATTGAAAAGAGATAAAGCAAAGAGTTTTGATTTTTTTTAGCATGGGTTAAAGCCTGATTTTGAGCCTGATTTTTTAAACGCTGTGATAGCATCCGCGGTTTGGTTTTTTAAAGGCGGCGCAGTATGTCGTATCAAGAATTATTTGAAAAGCTGGAGCTGGAAAATGCTTGGATCCTGACGGCTAATTCGCGGATGTCGCGAGATTTAATTAAAAAGTATTTAAATTTTAAAAATAAGAATTTTAATAAAGTCATTTTAAATCCGCAGATTATTTCTTTTAGGGATTTTTGTATAAAAAAATATGAAGATTTTAAAGTTTTAAGTCAATTTGAAGCCTGTTTAATCTGGAAAAAAATCATTATAAAAAACACGAATAACTATGCCTTGGGCTTAATTCAGCCTGAGAGCACCGCCAAAAGTATTCATAAGGCTTATGAGAGTTTATTAGAGGCTGATTTAAATTTATTAGATTTAAATAGTGAAAATTTGGGAGATAGTTTAAACAGCCCAGAGACCCAGAGTTTTTTAAGCTGGGCGCATGAGTTTGAAAAAATTTGCGCAGAGAAAAATTGGCTTACTGAACAGGGGTTTTTTAAGAAAATTTCTGAGCAAGGGTTTTCTACCCCTCTCTGTCCCTCGATTTCATCTTCGGGCCTGTCTCTCCCGCAAGGGGAGAGACGACATCAAAACGAGCTCGTCCTGGCCGGCTTTGACCATGTGTCTAAAAGATTAAATAAAATTTTAAAAAGCTGGGAAAAGCAGGGGCAAAAACAGGGGGAAAATAAAAATATAAAAATCAGCTTTTTTAAATTAGCGCCGAGGGCCAAAAGATTTAAATTAAAAGTTAAAGATAAGCAGGATGAATTTAAAAAATTGGCTGAATTGGCTAAAAAATATTTAGCCCAAAATTTAAATAATAAAAATTATAAAATTGGCATAGTAATCCCAGAAATAGTTTCTGAGCGGGAAGAATTAATAGAAATTTTCTTAAGTGTTCTAGAGCCTGAAAAATTACGAAATTTGCATCCCATTCCTGAATTATTTGCTATCACCGGCGGAGAGCCTCTGGCCCAGGTGCCGATTATTTTTGAGGGTTTAGATTTATTAAAAAATTTAGAGGTAAGTATAAAAAATAATTTAAAAGGTGTTTTGAAAAAATTAGCCGACTGGAGGATTTATTTTTTAAAGTTTTTAAAAGATAAAAAATGGCCGGGAGAATTTATTTTAAGCAGTTATGAGCACCAGAGTATTTTAAAGTTTTATCAGAATTTAGAAAATTTTATGGGCTTAAATTTTCTAGTAGGTGAGATAGATTTTGAGTCAGCCCTGGAGTTATTAATTAATTTTATGGGTGAGATATTTTTTCAGCCTGAGAGTAATAAAAAAGCGCAAATTTTAATTTATGGGCCTTTAGAGTCGGCCGGTTTAGAGCATGATGTTTTACTAGTAGCCAATATAAATACAGGCGTTTTTCCTGGAAGTACTTCTCCGAATCCTTTTGTGCCTTATAGTTTTCAAAGAGCCCATGATTTGCCCCATGCCAGTGCTTTAAGAGAGTTGGCGTATGCGAAAGCAAGATTGGAAGATTGGGAAAGTTTGAGTGATTTATTAATAGTGAGCTATAGGGCGCAAGAGGGGGATTTATTAGCAAGTCCCAGTGCTTTGATTCAAGAGTGGGATGATTTTAATTTTCAAGAATTACCCCCTCTCTGTCCCTCGATTTCATCTTCGGGCCTGTCTCTCCCGCAACGGGAGAGACGAGATTTAGAAGAAATAGAATATCTAGATGACTTTAAAGCGCCTGAAGTTTCTGCAGAAGAATTAAAAAATTTAAGATCTGGGATTAGTATTTTTAAATCCCAAGCCGCTTGTGGCTTTCAGGCATTTGCAAAATTTAGATTAAATATAAAACCCATTGAGCCACCCATCGAGCCTTTGAATTTAATGGCTAGGGGCATTGTGACCCATGAGATCTTAGAAATTTTAATGCCCAAAATTTTTAAATTAGAGCGCTGGAGATTAAAAAATTTAGAAGATTTTAAAGATTTAATTTATGAGTCTGTCTCTCTTGGTTTATCTAGATTACAAGAGAAAATGCCTGAGGCTTTACCTGGCTATTTTCGAGAGCTGGAGTTTGAAAGACTGGTTAATTTAATGCGGGACTGGATTAGTTTTGAGCAGACTCGGCCTGATTTTAAACTGCTAGCCCAGGAGCACAAAATATTTGGAAGTATTGGCGGGATTAATATTTCAGGGCGAATAGATCGGATTGATGAGCTAGAAAATAAATTATTAATTATTGATTACAAAACTGGCCGAGTGTCTGCTTTAAATTGGCTGGGAGAGCGACCTGATGACCCCCAGCTGCCTATTTATAGTGTCTTATTAGACCATTCGAGTGGAATTTCTTACGCAAAAATTGATCCCAGAGAGATGGGCTTAGAAAGTTTTGAAGATTTAAGTTTTGAAGATTTAAATTTTGAAGACCAGAAAAAAAGCTGGTTAGAAGTTTTTGAAAAATTGGCACGAGAATATTTAAACGGCGAGGCGAATTTAAATCCTAAATATGGGGATTTGACTTGTAGTCGTTGTGATTATTTAAGGTTATGTCGGCGACATGAGGTTTAGAAAATAATGCTTGATCAAGAAGAAAGACTAAAAGCCCTAGATCCCAGATGCTCTTGGATCGTCCAAGCACCTGCAGGTTCTGGAAAGACAGAATTATTAGTCGGGCGGTTTTTGACCGTGCTCGCTCAGGTGCAAGAACCTGAAGAAGTCTTGGCGATTACTTTTACGCGTAAGGCAGCCTCTGAGATGCAGGCGAGGGTCATGGGGGCTTTAAAAACTAATTCTGACTTGGCTCAGAAAGTCTTAAAGCAAGATTTAATTCGGGGCTGGAAATTATTAGAAAATCCTGGGCGTTTAAGAATCAGTACGATTGATTCTCTTTGTGCGTCTCTTACGGCCATGCTGCCTATGACGGCGCGCTTTGGGGAGAATTTCCAGGTCACCGAACAGGCGTATTTACTCTATGAAAAAGCGGTAGAAAATTTATTGCAGGGCTTAAAAGAAGATTTATTTTTTAATCAGGCCCTGAGATCTTGCTTGTTATATTTAGATAATCGATTGGATAAATTTAAAGATTTGTTAGTCCAAATGTTATCTAAAAGATCCATGTGGCTGGATATTATTTCCAGGGCGAATTCTGAGCATGAATGGCAAGTGTTATTACAAAAGTCTTTAAATAGCGTTATTCAAGAAAGCCTGGAGAATTTACAGGGCGAGTGGCCTGAAGATTTAGGTGATGATTTATGGGCAATGTGTGATTTTTCTGTAGGGGCGGATCTGTGTGTCCGCCCGGATAGGGAAGGGGTGGGGGCCTCTTTGAAAGACTTTAAATCTTTGGCTGACTTATTGCTCACTGATAAAAATCAATTAAGAAAAAAAGTGGATAAACGCCAAGGGTTCTTACCCAAAACACCCGAAAAAGCGCAGATGGAAAGTTTATTAGAACAACTGGAGTCTTCTCCCAATTATTCTGGTTTTATTGAGCAGTTGATTCGCATTCGGATCTTGCCCAGTGAAAATAGTCTTTCTCCCCAGGGCTTAATTCAGGATTTAATTCAAGTCTTAAAAGCCGCCGTGGCCTATTTAAAAATTACTTTTCAGTCTGAAAAAACAGTCGATTTCGATGAGATATCTCTCACGGCTCTAGAAGCTTTGGGCGCTGAAGATGCTCCGACGGATATTATGCTGAGGCTCGATCATCAGATTTCGCATCTTCTAGTCGACGAGTATCAAGATACCTCGCAATTACAGTACCGATTGTTTTCTTCCATGGTCAGAGGCTGGCAAAAAGACGATGGCCGGACGGTTTTCTTAGTCGGCGATCCGATGCAGTCGATTTATAAATTTAGGCAGGCGGATGTCGGCCTATTTTTAAAAACGATTGATCAGGGTTTAGGGCCAGTTAAATTAAATTTTATACAGCTAAAAATGAACTTCAGATCCAGTCCTGAAATTATTGATTGGATTAATCAGAGTTTTGAAATTTTATTTCCCAAAAGTAAAGAAGGCCTATTTGGAGCCGTGACTTATGCGAAATCGTGGTCCCCTGTTGTAGGGGCGGACCTGTGTGTCCGCCCTAATGGCGCGGGCGTCAAAACCATTTTAAAAACCTCTTCTGACTTATTAGGCCTAGAACTCGCTCAAGAAATTTTAAATTACCAGGAAAAATATCCCACTCGTAAAATTGCTTTATTAGTCCGTTCTCGGAATCACTTAGATTCGGCTTTACAAGCCCTGGCAAAATTTAATATTGCTTATCAGGGTGTTGAGATTCAGCGCCTCTCTACAAGATCGGTGATCTTAGATTGCTTGAATTTAACTTATGCGATTTTTGACCTGGAAGACCGTTTATCTTGGATGGCTTTATTAAGATCGCCCGTCTTTGGGTTTGAATTAAAAGATTTGTTATTAATGGGATCGCAGGTGCCGCCCCTACAATCAGATTATTCTGATCTCTCAGAACAACTTTCAGGCCATGCTCAAGCCCGCTTGAAATTATTAATGCCCATTATTCAAGAAGTTTTAATAGCTAAACATCGAGAGAATTTAAATAGTTTAATTAAAAAACTCTGGGTCTCTTTAGGGTTTTTAGATTATTTAAAAAATTTAAATCAATTAGAAGACATAGAAAACGCAGAGCGCTATTTCGACTGTTTGAAAAAAATTAAGCCCCGACACCAGCTACCTAAAAGAGAAGTTTTAGAAAAATTATTAGAAAATCTATTCGCCAAGTCTTTAAATACCCAGGTGAATCCGATTGAAATTATGACTGTGCATAAATCTAAGGGCCTGGAGTTTGATCATGTGTTTATCTTCATGCCCAATAAAACCGCCCGGGCTTTAGATAAGCCTTTATTTTTATTTCAAGATCGCATGGATGCCCATACGGGGCGCCATGAGTTATTAATCGCGCCTCATAGATCTCATCAAGAAAAACAGGACAGCCCGCTGTATCAATTTTTATATGCGCTAGAAAAAGAAAAAGAAAATCACGAGGCCATTAGATTGCTGTACGTCGCCGTGACGCGTGCGAAATTTAATTTGACTTTGTTAGGCGAAATAGAGCTAAGCCCTGAGGGAGAAATTAAAAAACCAAAATCAGGGTCTTCTTTATCTTGGTTTTGGCCAGTTTTAAATCAAGATTTTTCAGTGCCAGGGTCAGTGCCAGGGTCAGTGTCAGGGTCGTCTGTCATTGACTCTGCCGGATGTCGTCTCTCCCCTTGCGGGAGAGACAGGCCCGAAGGCGACGCCGAGGGGCAGAGAGGGGGCCTTAATGCTTTAGAAAATAATTTTGTCTTTAAAAGATTAAATAAAAATTCTAAAAGCCCCTGGGTCTTAAATCATGGAATTGCGACACCTGACAAAGAGGGGGTAATATTTAATCATCCAGAACCCCCCGAATTAAATCTCGAGCCAAAAATACTCGGCACCATTGCCCATAGATATCTCGAAAAATTAAGTTTAATAAATCCATTACCAGAAAATATTAATTTTCTAGAAAAAAACATTGTCCAAGACTGTGAATTTTCAGGAGCGCTTGAGCCAGAAGTGATGGCCCAAAAAATTATTAAAGCCTGTGATTATTTATTAAGCTCAGAACGAGGTCGTTGGATTTTAAATCCAGATCATGAAGGCGCTTATTCTGAATTAGCTTTGTGGGATTTAGAGCGCGAGCGGGAATTTATCATTGACAGGACGTTTATAGATACGCATCAAAAAACCAGATTTATCATTGACTATAAATTCTCAGAACCCAGATCAGACCAAGAATTAAAACAAGAGCTGGAGTTATATACGCCCCAGCTTAGAAATTATGAAAAATTAATAAAAAACTTAGATCAGGATAAATATCCCATTAAATTATTTTTAATTTTCCCTTTGGTTCAGAAAGAGCTGGAGCTTGTGTAAATTAAACTTTTACCCTGCCTGATACGTCGTGTACTGGAGTTGAGACGGTGGGGCATAGGTCCCACTGATATGAGAAAGTTGATTATTCACAAAATCCAAAATTAAATGATTTTGAACAAGAGACTTACCGTCTTCTTTATTACTATAAAAATAAATCCATTGGTTTTGATCAAAAGGATTTTTAATATTGGGCGTGCCTAAAACATAGGCGACTTGTTGTTTAGTCATATCGGGTTTGATCTTATTCATCATGGCCTGGGTAATAATATTGCCCTGTTGGACCTGCTGATGATAAGGCGTGCAAGATGTGCCTAATAAAATTAAGCCAGTTAATAAACTAGTTAATAAAACAGTTTGAGAGAGTTTGAAAATCGTCATTTATATAGCGCTCTTAAATAAAAAAAATTTGGCGGATCATACTGAAATTAGGGCTGGGGTGTTAGCGTGATTTTTCAGATAGCTAATTTTAATCTTTTTTAATTTTCGTCCCCGTTCGCGCTCGATGCCACTTACCCATGGGCTTCACGCGCTCTTGTCTTTTGATTTTAGGATCGGCAATTAAAGCTCTATAGATTTCTAAGCGATCTCCAGCTTCGAGTATTTTATTTAACTCTATTTTTTCGCTAAAGATTCCCAGATTTAAATTATTAATATTATTTAAGTCTGGGTGAGATTTTAAAATCCCCGAATTAACTAAAGCCATCTCAGCGGTAAGCCCAGGCGTGTGTGGAAAATCCAGTGAAATAATTTGATCTGGCGCGGCATAGACAATATTAATTTTTTCCATAAATTTTCTCCGCCCGTTGGCAAAAAGCGTCCAGCATTTGATTAGCCAGATGTTCAAATAAACTGGCAAATAATCTATTTAATAAAGAATTTTGAATTTTAAAATTTAATCTTAAAGACACTTTGCAGGCTGTATTATTTAAATCACCTAAATTTTCAAATTCCCAAGATCCCTCAAAATTAGAAAAGGGCCCGTTGATTAAATTTAATTGGATGGTGTGCGGGAAATTTAAAATATTTTCCGTGGTAAAAGACTGAGAAAACGGGCCTTTTTTTAAATAAATACTCGCGCGGATTTTTTTTTTCTGATCTTTCATGAATCTCTGTTTTAGAACAGTGCGGAATAAATTCTGAATAGTGCTCAATCTGATTCACCAGGTTAAACATTTGTTCTGAACTATAGGGAACTAAAGCGCTGCGATGGACATGATGCATAGATAAAAAGCCACTTTTAAGAAGGAGGTTTTTAAGGGGCGGTCATTATGTCAGAGGCGGGAGGAGAGATCATGGGGGGAATCACTGGAGTTGCAGCATGTTTTTTTAAAAACCACTGGATAGAAAATGTTTTTGGCACGTCAGGCGCTAAAGTATCACAAAAAACTAGGGCACTTTGGCTGAGCCTTTGAGCAGGTTCTCTAGGTAAGTCTTTTAAAAATTTTGAAAGAAATTTTAGTTTTTCTGAGTCTGAAAAAGAAAGTTCGCTAGTTAAACAAAAGCTTTTCAAGAGTTCGAACTGGACCTCTTCTGGGTGAGTTTTCAAAAGGGCCATGAATATATTCTGTGTAGTGAGGTCCCACGCCCCCCAATCGGTTCTTATCTTATGCAGGGCAAAATCCTTGAATGGTGTTTTCGAGCGGCTGAAAAACTCAGGAGAAAATAGGCGAATTTGAAATGCCAGGTCATCTAGTGCGGCATGCTCGGGCTCTAAAAAATAAAGAGATCTCATGAAAGATAAAGGCAATTTTTCTGGGTAATCATGTGAGAATTTTTGTATCGCCTTGAAAAATTCTGGGATATCTAGAAAGAGCAAAAAAATTGTTTTTAAAACTGGCGTCAGCTCTGTTTGACAGAGGGTTGACACGAAGGAAGCAATCTTATGGGTCTCAAGGGTTTGTTTTACCATGCCGTCAAGGATTGCTTGAATAAAGGATTTTTTCAGATCTTCGTATTTTAAAAAAGTCCAAAATTTTTCAAAATATTCAAGGCGCTCTGGGTTTGAGTAATTTTCTAAGAGTAATAAAAAAGCGGGGTCTTCTTCTTGAAGCGCTTTTTTAAGAATGTCATTGAGCAAGGGATTTGTTTGTAAATATTTGCCGCCACCCCAGTAAACACTGGGTGAAAATTTAATTAAATCTTTACGGCTTGGCTTTAAAAAATATTTTAAGCGCTCTTGTAAAAAGTCCTGAGGTTTAAATAAATCACTTCGAGCTTTCTGATCAGCCCGGCGCCAGAATTCAAACCTGAGTGGGTAGCCGCTCGGCTGATTGAAATCATACGGCTTCGCGCCAAGAGACCAGAGAAGAGGGTTTATAAACCCAAGCGCTAAAAAATTAGCGATTGTGTTTAAATCTTCTGTGCTGATATTGGCGCATGCAGGGTTTTCTTCACTCAGACGTTGTGGATTCGAGTTAAAAGCCTCATAAGTTTTTAATCCAGTCTCTGGGTTAATACGGATAGCCAATGCTTGGCCATGATTGCCACCGCCCAGTAATACATAAGTTTCGACGGGTAGTTCTTTAATGATTTTTCTCAAGGCGCGAGAAAAAAGAGAACGATTTTCTAGAGTGCTCGTTCCGCCACAATAAATAGGAAAAGTCACAGCACCTATAAGATTTTTAGGGTTTAAAAAATTAAAAAAATCTTGACCTGTGTTTTTATTCAAGGCGGCCAAAAAAGAAAAAAGATAATCATGGGGCGTTTTTAAATCTAAGTCCTCTCCCAGCTTTTCTTTAAAATATGTTGTTAAAACTTCAGGGTTTTTGAGCTTGCCAAAAGACAAATCGCCCAGGGCATTAATCAAAGTAGCAAAAAATTTCAACTCGACCGCTTGCTCTAAAAGCGCGGCGAGATAAGCCGCAGCAATCACCCCGCAAATCCCGTGTCCTGGCAGTCGAATCGGGCTTTTAAAATAATGCTCCAGCAGGAGATTGCCTTGAGCGATCACTGTCAGTTGAGAGTGTCGAATAAGGCAATCTTCTAGAGGGATTAAGGCGCTTGATCCTGATCCTGCGCCAGCACCGGCAGACATGCTTGTCGTCTCGTTGGACTAACGACCGCTAGGGGTGTAAGTAGATTCAACCGGCACAGCTTTTAAATAAAGCGCTATAGCTTCTCTAAAATACTCGGGACCTTTAGGGTCCCTGCTCGTTGGAGCGGTCACTGGTAAATTGAAATTCCTGACTGCGGTGGCTATTTGAGCCAGGGATGAGCTTGGGTTGGCCAAGACAGTTTGTAGTTGCAAAGCTAGCTTTCGTGTATCCCGTTTTTCAAAAAACCCAAATGGCTGGGCCAAATAGGCGTTACAAACTGTTAACAAATCAGCGCGAGCCTGGGCGATTGGATCAAGACTTGCAGCAGCTCCAGCTCCAGCTCCAGCTCCAGCTCCAGCTCCAGTAGGAGCGAAAACGGTGCTTGAGGTAGGCGAGGGCTTACGTCTTTCTAAGAAAGCAATGGCGGCGGGATTTTGAGAGTCTAGTGCCAATAAAAGGTCACAGGCAGCTTGGCGCAAAGCTAGAGGACTCAGGTCTGTATTATTGAGGGCACTGAGAAATTTATCAGGCGCTGCTTTGTAGTCGGCTGATAACTCTCTTTGAACAATCGCTGGAGCTTCTTCAATTACTTTGGACATTTCCATGACTAACGCTTTGAGCTCAGTGCTATCGGAAGCATCTAAAACATGATTTGAATCAGGGTGTGATACAAAGCTTTCAAGCCTGTCTTGGATATTTCCCACTAGTAGTGCGAGTTGGTCGTAAGTGGCGCTTATTCTTCTTGCAGTTTCTTCATCAGTGCTTGTTCCAGAGGCGGCTCCAGCACCAGCGCCAGCTGGTTCAGAAGTAGGTGCAGTAGGGGGCGTTGCCGATACGCTAGGTCCTGCTGAAACACCCGCAGCGCTAGAAGCAATGGGTCTTGGGCCGCGTACAAATTCTGCTTCGACTTCGCGCGAGAATTCGAGATCTGGATCTACAGGCATTGGACATATGCCCATAGCCATCGTTGGAAGCGCCATGCCATTCGTTTTTAAGATTTTGAGATCAGGGAAAGGAAGGGAAAGCTGCGCTGCTATGGCTTCATAACGCTTCAAATTAGCCGCGACCTTTGAGGAATCGGATTTTTGATCAGTTGTGACTGCAAGTAAGTTTGCAGCGATGCTTGAAAGAAGTGCAGCTCGGGCCGCTTGGTCTTGTAAGTCTTCTTGCAAAGAGCAGGGAGCAAACCCTTCACGGGCAGCTTTGTTATCAAACTGACATAAAAATTCGGTTGCATGGCCCGATGCTTCTTTTTTGAATAAATAGTAGGGTTGCTTTAAAGCGTCACCGTTGCTTTGTATGTCATGAGCGGTCAAAGTTATTTGATTGTCAGCAACAGACCGTCTTAGAGAGATTAAGGGCTTGTTTGACCCAAAGTTGGCTACCAACGCCTCATGAGTTTGAACATTAAACACTAAAAAAGACGATGATGTTGATTCAGGCGTTGGTCCAGCAGAAACAACGCCAGCAGCAGCACCAGCGCCAGCGCCAGCTGGTTCAGAGGTAGGTGCAGTAGGGGGCGTGGCGGTTGAGGCAGCTGCAACAGCTGTGGCTCCTGATTGCTTACTAGACATGCTCGCCAGAGCAGCTCTGGCAAATTCTTTGTCTGTAGAGTCTGGTCGACCTGTTGTGTCATCCAAAAGACGCTGTAGAGCTGACACAGCAGGAGCTTCGGTAACTAAATCCCTGAGTTGGGCTAGCAATGGTCGGTTATCCCCTGTCTTATTGTCGAGAATACTCTGAAGTATTTGTCTTACTGTAGCTTCATGTTCGTCCATGGGGCCGGCGCTTCCGCCGCCAGCAGAACCAGCACCAGCTCCAGCACCAGCTCCAGCTCCAGCTCCAGCTCCAGCTCCAGCTCCAGCTCCAGCTCCAGCTCCAGCTCCAGCTCCAGCTCCAGCTCCAGCTCCAGCTCCAGCTCCAGCTCCAGCTCCA
>CAMCUU010000015.1 GCA_945879065.1 Francisella tularensis subsp. holarctica | reverse complement strand
ATTCGCGGCTCTCTAGACCAAGGGCTGATGAAAAAAGCAGGCTGAAAAAAAAGATAGAAAAAAGAATGTCAAAAGATGCCGCGGCTTAAGCAGGGACGAATACAAGATTCGCCCCTACACCTGATCCTTAAGTAAGTGCCATTGAACCTTATGACCACTTAAAATGCGAAGCTTTTTTTGGTGGGCTTTTACCAGAAAGCGAATCCGCTAAAAAAGCACTAGGAAAAAAATACGGGGTTAGCCACAACAATAGCTTTTCACTTTTGCAGGCCATTGGTTATGACTGCGCAGGCGCCATTTCTTGCCATGAAATAAATAGCCCCGTGATTGAAGACAAGGCACGCCCATTAGAAGGGCAATTAATAAGCCCTGATGTTTTATATGCTCAGATTAAAACTCTGCCAAAACAACCTTTATTTTCGGGCTTTGAAGATTTGCGCTTATCTCTGGCAGGTGTTCAAGATAAAGCAGCTGTTTGCTTAATAGACAATCAAATTGCCCTACCCATCCATGGCTGCCCAACGACGCATATTTTGAAACCAACCAATCCTCATTTTGAAGGTCTCGTTGAAAATGAGTTTTTCTGTCTTTCTCTTGCAAACGCCGTTGGCTTGTCGATTCCAGAAATTAGTCTTAAACACCTCAAAGATATTTCGTATTTATTAATTCAGCGCTATGACCGAGCCATCACTGATAAAACTATTCAACGCATTCATCAAGAAGATTTTTGCCAAGCGCTGAGCATTATTTCTACACGAAAATATCAAAACGAAGGTGGCCCAGGATTTACTCAATGTTTTAATTTAATTGATCAGACTAGCACTCCTGCCAAGGCGCGGGATCAGCTTATTAATATGATCATTTTTAATTTTCTCATAGGCAATATGGATGCTCATGGTAAAAATTTTTCTTTATTACACAGCGACACCCCATCCAATCAAATTAACCTTACCCCTTTTTATGACCTCGTCTGTACGCGCTTTTTTCCTGACTTAAGCCGAAAAATGGCGATGAAAATTGGCGGTGAATACCAAGCTGATAAAGTCGAATTAAAAGACTGGGAAAAATTTTGTGAGCTTATTAATTATTCATTTCCAGCATTCAAAAAACTTATTCAAAAACAGAGCGAGCTGATTTTAAAAATCATTGATACACAGATCAAAAATTATGCTGAACTTTCAAGGCATCCAGCAATAATTGAAAACATTGGAGAACTCATCCGTCAAAATATCGAGACCCATTTACTTATTTAATTACTTATTTAATCAAATGCATCCCGTCTGATTTTCTTAACTTTAAAAAAACCAAGGGGGTTAAAAAAGTTAAGAAACTTAAAATTAAATAAACCCAATAGAAAGACGCCTCACCCAAAAGATGAGTTTGAGACACGAAGCTGGTACCCACTAATAAACCTGCGCAGAAACACACAGCCAAACTCAAGCCCAATTGCTGGACAACGCCGCTGGAACTCGTCGCTCTCGAGGATTTATCTTTCGGAACATCCGCGAAAATTAAAGTATTTAAAGAGCTGTATTGAATCGAAGAGAAAAACCCAAGCACCAGCATAATTAAACCAAAGATAATAAAATGCTGAATAAAATTTAAATTTCGTAATCCAGACCAGTCAGAGATCAAAGCAAAGCCCAGCAAAGCTAGTGAGACTAGCAAGGGTGAAAAGATCAGAATATTTCTAAATCCAAATTTTTTTAAAGCCCAGGTAAAACACTGCTTAGAAATCAAAAACGACGCGGCCTGAGGCAAGAGCATTAACCCAGAATCAAAAGCGCTATAACCCATGGCCATTTGAAACTGAAGAGGCAATAAGAAAGTGGCGCCACTGGCGGTTAATCTAAATAAAGATCCACCTAACATGGTCAGCCTAAAAGTTCGAATTTTAAAAACTTTAAGATCTAAAGCAGGAAGAATATTTTTGTAATTTAAATACTGGGCATGAAAATAATAAATAAGCCCTAGAAAAATACCCACTAATAATAAAAGCCAGGGAAATACGAAACTAAAACCTTCTTCACTCATCCAGGAAAAACCAAAAGAAATACTTCCAGCAGCAGCACCAAATAAGAAAAATCCCAGCCAGTCAAATTTTGATTTTTTATCTTCTTTATAATTAGGAATGACTTCGTAAACTAAAAATAAAGCAATAATGGCAACGGGAATATTCACAAAAAAAATAAAGCGCCAGTTCATAAAAGTCGTGAGCACCCCGCCTAAAGTAGGCCCAATCACCAAGCCCATCTGGCCAATCATGGTGTAAGCGTTATAAGCAATAAGAGACTCTTTTTGAGAAAAAGCTTTTAATAAAATCAAACGCCCCACGGGCGTAATCATCGCAGCTCCAGCACCTTGAATTAAACGACCGATAATTAAAAAATTAATATCAAAAGCACAGCCAGAAATAATGGATCCCAATAAAAAAACTAACATCGCCAAAGCAAAGGTTTTTTGAGTCCCAAATCGATCTGCTACATAGCCACTAATGGGAATAAACATCGCCAGAGTTAATAAATAACTGGTAATGGCTAATTTCAAACTTAAAGTCGGCGTATGCAGGGCTTCTGCCATTTGGGGAATCGCCGTATTTAAAATCATGGAGTCCAGCTGCTGCATGAATAAACCAAGACCTAAGACTCTTGGAATATTTCTAGCTAGATTTTTTTTAAATTTTTGCATTGAGATTAACTATCCATTTTTAACAAAAATAATTTTTAATTTTTTTGGGGTGGGAGGGGTAAAACCACTTGAATTTCATACCAGCTAATTTAGCAAGAAGCATGATGTCAGGCTAGGTCAGGCTGGGTGATGTTAATTACTAATCAAATTATTTTGCCAATAATTTCTAAAAGATCTAATCGCTTGATCATGCAGCATTAAACTATCTTTTTGAGCTTCATAAGACGGCTTATCACCTTGCGAGGCAACGACTCTTTGGTCTTGTTTTAAAATAACTTGATTCATGAAGTTCATCACAAAATCTACTAATTTTTTAACCCCAGGATAAATTAAAAAATCTCGATAAGTTCTTAAATACAGATGGGTCTGGCTTGAATTAATCGGCGAAAAATAAAGCACTAGATTTATTTTTTCACTGATATTTAAAACCCAAATATTGGGAAAAAAGAATTGCAGTCTTGGTTTTGTCTCTTGATTAAAATAAATACTGATACTTCTCGAGTCTTTAATAATTTTGGGATCTTCCGGGATTTTATAACCTCGGCCGATGGTGTTTTTATGAACAAATTGTAAATGCGTGTAATCCAGCTGATTCTCAATACAGTAAGTCATATGAGAATCCCATATTTTTTCTGTTTGGCTGTAAGCTCTAAAATTCTTATGAATCTCAGCTAATTCTGGATAATAAAATTCTTGAAAATCTTGCTCAGAGCCGATGTAAATCCAGATCATATCGAATGCTTCATGGCTTTTAAAAATCTCTGCTTTTAATAATAAATTTTTAGCACTCTCAGCAATATTAAATTCAGGCGAAAACTCGCACTCACCCTTTTCAGAAAATTCATAGCCATGAAAAGGACATTGAATGCGATTATTTTTAATACAACCAAGGCTCAGCTGGGCACCTCGATGCGGACAGCGGTCTTTAAATATTTGCACCTGGTTTTGATCATTTCGCCAGAGGGCTAGTTTTAAACCAAAGCGCTCAATGGCCAAGATTTTATTTTTTCTGAGCTCAGCGGATTTAAAAATGGAATACCAGCCGTGGATAAAAGAAGAAAAATTAGTGAGAGCAGACATTTTTTATTTTTTATTAATTAATAATTGATGTGAGCGCAAGTATATCGAATTTTTATCCAACACCCTGGGTTACAAATTTAATATAAAAAATATATAAAACTTACAATAATTAATAAGATTTTTTGATTTTTATAAACACTCATGCTGGTTCACTTAATTTAATTCTTGGGGACCTAACACAGAAAGATGCAGCCACTGGCCTTCAATCAAATTTTTTAACACCTGATGTTGACTCACAATCCGATCTACTTTTTTTCGATCTCCATAAATAATAACCCCAAGACGTCTTGGCTCATGCAAGAGCTGACTTTTAAAATAAATACTTTGTATCGGCAGGCCTATTTTAATATCTCCCCCATTGCCCTCTAAGACACCTATTTTTCCCAGCAAGTTATGAATGACTTTATTCCCACCACCAAAATATTTAGGCGAGCAGGTTGAAAAATAGTAATAGGCATTGATCCAATGAGCGAGAACTAAGGGCCCCATAAGAATACTTTCTAATAACCGCCCCTCTGAGTCATCTTCTTTTGGATCATACGAATATAAAAAACAGCGTCGAGAAAGATCTAATCCTTGAGTGAGAAACCTAGGCCCAATGATCAAACTTGTATGATTTGCTAATCCCAGCTCTGGAATTAACTCCGCCCAGTCTGATTGTTTTTTCAAAACAGAGCTGCTATTTGGCCAGTCTTTTAATCGTTCTTGAGTTAAAGCTTTCCCAGCTTGTTTTAAATCTTCTTGAATTTTTTTAATTTTTAAAGCCAGCTCTCTAGAGCTCTGGGTCTGATGATTTTTTTGATTAAAGTTAAAGTCCAAAACAAACTGATCAATGGTTGTCTGGTGACACCCTGGAATAAAAACAGTCTGCTCTGGAATTACAATATTTTTTTCTAGTAACTTATTTCTGATTTTAAAATTATTTAATAACTCGCAAACTAGTTTTGCATTAGCAAACCCAGAATTACCCCCACAAGCACCACATTGAAGGCTGCTTAAAAAAGGATTGTTATCCGCGGAAGCCTCATGGCCCATGATAAAAACAAGATCGGAAAATTTTTGAGTTAAGCCTAAAGTTTTCAAAAATACGGCGAGATTATTAATAAAATTATTGAAATCATCTTCTGAAATTAAATTTATTTTTTTATTTAATTTAAAAATATTTTTTAATTTTAAAAAACCACGCGGGCTGATTTCTTTTAAAAATAATTTGATCACTGAAAAAAAAGACGCCCATTCAATAAAACTAAACGCTGAAATAAAGCCCTGCTCGCCTGATTTAAAGTTTTGACGACAGGCGGTTATTAACTTGGATAAAAATATTTTTTTATGAGAGCCCAGAGAGACTTCTTGAACTTCTATCTTTGGAATAATCAGACCTGGAGATTGCCAAGAAGTAGCCCCCTGAAAATCCTGGAAACTCTGATCTAGATTCTTTTTTAAGCTAAAAGGAATGCCAAAAAATCCAGCACTTGAAAAAGTCTGATAAGCCCCGCCTGAGTTAGCTTCTAGATAACGACGAGCACCTTCTGAGCGCGTATCCATACAGAAAACAAATTGAGCCTGGATTTCTGGAGTTACTGGAGTTACTGGAGTTACTGGAGCTGAATTTTTTTGAATTAAATTTTCTTGTATTTTTTGGATTAAATTTTCTTGATAGCCAAGCTCAAAAGCTGTCTGCCAGAGTAAACAAATATCAGACCAGGAGGTAAAAATAGAGTTAAGCAAAACATCATTGGGATATTTATTTTTAAACCAGGCCTCCCAAATATTTTGGACAGAAAGCTCAAGAGAATCTTGAGTTTTGAAAAGTTCCAAGCCCTGATGTTCTTTAATTTTTTGAGATTTTTTAAATTCATATTCAAATTCATATTCAAATTGATAATACGCCCACATAAGAATTAAATGCTCAATGTCTGCAGAAGCTTCTAACCATGGATTTTCAGGGTGTGTTTTAAGCCATTTAATTAAACTGGCGTAACCCCGAAGTGAAAACAAAATATGGGTAAAATAATCCTGATAGTCGACTAATTTTATATCTAAATGATTTAGATAAGCTTCAATTAAACCAAGATTAAAATAATCAAGATCAGGATCAGAATTATTATTTTTATTGTCTGAATCTAAAAATTTAGGTTTGGCCTCTTGAATCCAGAAATCTAATAAATCTATTTTTTTATTTTGATTCACACCCTCTGTAAAATAACGCCCTAAATAACAAGTAACTTTCTCAATTATTAATTCTTTTTTTTTAAACTCTTTAATCTCTAGGCCCTTTTCATCATTTTTTAAATAATACACATTGAGATTTTCAGAGACTAAAAATTCAGCAGATCGTTCAAGAAGCAAGTCGCTCTCAGTGCTTAAAATTTTTTTTCTTAGCGCCTGTTTAATATCTGAAGATTTAATTTCTGAAGATAGATATTTATCCCAGTAAAAAGACAAGGGCATGGTTCCTGCAACACCCAATTTTTCTAATTGCTTTAATACTTCACAAAAAGGTTGATCAACTTTTCCAAACAAGGGATTCGTTGCAACAGAGGTCTCCAGCGGCCAATACTCAGAAATCCAAGATTCTGATTGCTGAATGGCAAGCTCTATATCCATTAAATTTTTACTCATATTTTTACCCATTTCTCACCCCTACTCGACTGCTTCAAAAAACAACCAGAAAATAATTTCGATACTCCAAAGCGTTACTATAAAAAATAGAGATAGCCATAAGGGAAAAATAATTTTTGGATTAAAAATCAGGCTGAAATAATCCGACCAGTAAAAAATAATCAAGTTATAAAAAGCAAATAAGATAAAAATAAAGCCAAGACAGAGAATCTTGATTAACCATAAAGATTGGCTTCTCAGTGTTTGATAAATTAATTGCGCCATGGTTATTTCTATAAAACTTAAAAGAATAGGATTCCCAAGAGAAAGTCCAAATAATTGATTAATTAAAAATCCAGAACCCATTGCCAGGGCTATAGAAATTAAAATAAGAATTGGTTTTTTAAGCATCAAAATAGAGCGCTCTCCAGCAAACATAAAACTTCCTTTTTTTATGTTTGCTGGAGAGCGCTCTATTTTTTTAGTGCTCAATAAGTCACCACTATTTAAAAAAGCAGTCGCTTTGAATAGGCCATGGGCCAATATATGAAAAAAAGCGGCTGCTGGCGCGCCAATACCATATTGAAAAGTCATAAAGCCCATCTGGCTTTGAGTGGAATAAGCTAATTTCTTTTTAAAACTGGATGCTTTGATTTTATTAATTAGCCCCATTAAAGCAGTCACCAGGCCAATGCAGGCTAGGAAAATTAAAAGCGCAGGATGCGCTGAAAAAAGACCCCAGTTTCTTAGCAATAAAAAACCACCCGCATTAATCACGCCTGCATGCATGACAGCAGAAACAGGTGTTGGTGTTTCTAAAGTCTCTGGAAGCCATTGATGAAAAGGAAATAAAGACGATTTAGTCATGACGGCAATGGCTAATAAAAAGCCTATTTCAAGACTGTAAGGTGAGTTTACAAGTGCAGAATAATCAGAACTTCCAAGGGTAAAATACGCCATAAAAATCGCTGATATGAAACATATATCCCCGACTCGGGTGATAAAACATTTTAATTTTGCCGCCTGAATCGCTGAGGGTCTGTCCTGATAATGGGTGAGTAATTGGTAGATAAAAAAACCAATCCCTTGCCAGGCGATAAAAGCTGTTAATAAATTATTAGAAAGTACTAGAAGACTGACCATGAAAATTAACAAGCAAAATCGCAGAAGAAATTTTTCTTGGTAAAGATCACTCGCCATATAACGCCGGGCATAATTAAAAATCATGCCACCCAGCAATAAAACAAAAATTAGCATGGATATATTTAAAGAATCTAATTTAAAAAAAAGACCTAAAAAATGGCCCTGTGTAAAATTATTAAAATCTATCAGCACTGTTTATAACCCCTAAAAATATTAAAAAATTAATTAATAAATTAAACTTGTAGGGATTTTATAGGACTGTTATCATTTTAAAAAATTGATTATTTTTATATCTATCATAATAAATAAATGATTAAAAAATTAAAAATATAAGGGCATGCATAATGCGACTCAGTCTTCATCAACTTAAAGTCTTTCAAAGCGTTGCAGATTTCGGCGGGATCACAGCGGCTTCAAAGAAATTGCACATGACTCAGCCTGCTGTATCAAACATTTTAAAACAGATCCAAGATTATTATCAGGAGTCTCTTTTAGAGACGATTGGTAAGAAAATCTATTTAACTTCCAGCGGTCAAATTGTTTATAAAACAGCCGTTTCTATTGAAAAATTATTAGAACAAGCCGACCTAGAAATTCATGATCAGAATGATAAAACAGGCCAACTGACCGGCACTCTAAGCTTATCTATTGTCTCTACTGCCAAATATTTTGTTCCTAAATTATTAGGCGCTTTTCAACAAGAAAATCCAAAATTAAAGGTCAAATTGCAAGTACTCAATCGAGAGCAAGTCATTGAGCGACTGAAAGAAAATAAAGATGATTTCGTCATCATGAGTCAACCGCCTTCTGAGATCCCCATTGAAATTCAAGATTTTTACGAAGATGAGCTAGTCCTCGCCTGCTCACCTGAAAACTCTTTAGGCCACCAAGATTTTACCCATGTCAAAAATCTTAATTTTCTCGAAGATCAGAACTTTCTGCTTCGAGAGTCAGGCTCTGGAACCAGAATGGTCATGCTTGCTTGGATTGCTAAAAAAAAGATTAATTTAAAAAATTCAATGGACATTGGAAACAACGAATCTATTAAACAAATGATCATGGCCAACATGGGCATTTCTTTAATTTCCAAACAAAGTATTTCTTTAGAGCTCTCTAATAATTTACTCAAGCTGATTAAAATAAAGGGCCTGCCTTTAAAACACGAATGGTACATGGTCCGACATGCCCATAAACAAAGCTCTATTTTGGTCCAAAGATTTTATGAGTTTGCGCAAAAGATAATTGCAGATAAAAAGCTGAATTAGGATAAAAAAATCATCATGAAAATTAATTTAAATCAAGCCATCGAGTTATTAAATAATAAGCAAATTATTGGAATACCTACAGAGACAGTCTACGGCCTAGCCGCCCGTTATGATCAAAAAGAAGCCATTCAAAAAATATTTAAAACCAAAGAAAGACCTGAATCAAACCCTTTGATTATTCATATTGGAAATTCTGATCCACTGGGGGATTTAAAAAAACTAGTGCTCGACATTCCAGCTTATGTCCCTGAGTTGATCAAACAATTTTGGCCTGGGCCCTTGACCATGGTGTTTTATAAAAAACCCCTAATCGATGATTTGATTACAGCAGGCCAAAATACTGTTGGAATCCGCATGCCTCAACACCCTTTGACGCTGGAATTAATTAATCAATTGGGCGCGGCTCTTGTTGCACCTTCCGCCAATAAATTTTGCAAATTAAGCCCAACCTCTGCGGCTGAAGTCGAAAGTGCTTTGGGCTCTAAGATCCCCGTATTAGACGGCGGGCCTTGTTCTGTTGGCATTGAGTCAACGATTGTTTCTGTACTTAATCATGACCGCCTGGATATTTTAAGACCCGGCATGATCACTGCAGAAACTTTAAGTCAAATTACAGGATTACCTTGCCATGAAAGCTTTAAAAATACGCAAGCCCATCAGCAATCTTCTATAAAAACACCTGGCGCTTATCTTGTTCACTACGCACCTAATAAGCCCTTATTTTTAATTAATAGCGCCTATCAAAATAATCCAAAAGATTTTTTAAATTTTTTAGAGAAAATTTTAAAAAAAATAGGGCCCGACAAAAAATTTTATTATTTAACTTTTCAGAAAAAAGATTTTTTATCTCAAGAGAATATCACTCAGATTATCACCCCTCAAACACCGACTGCTTATGCTGAAAAACTTTATGGTTTATTACACCAAGCAGACAGATCTGAGAATCATCAAGCTATCTTGATTGACTTGCCTCCAGAAAAATCAGAGTGGCAAGGGATTGAAAATCGCTTACTGAAAGCTGGTGTTTTACCTTCCGGATTTTTGAGTTTTTTATGAAACCGGTATAAAAGAACAATCTATCGGCGAATTCACCAGTTTTGAGATCCCACAAGACGCTGATGGAGGATTATTAGCGCTATCCCAATTGGGATTATTAGAATCAAAAGTCCAGGCACTCTGCTGGGAGAGGAACACATAAATTTGACTCTGGCTTCTATCTTGATTCGTTGGTCTTTTATAACCACAGCCACTCCTAGGACCGTTAATAAGCGCCGCACTAGCAAAGCTAAAAGGAAGAGTCACCACGGTTCCAGACGCTGGACAGCCCCCTTCTGGAGTAATCAGATGGCTAACGCGTATTGAACCTTGGTTTGGAACAAACCCTTCTGTTTGAACCCCTTCCGCTACATAAGTCGCATCACAAAAACCAAAGTTCCAATCGACAGGTTCTCCATACTGAATAGTCATAGACTGAGGACAGTAAGCAGCAGCATCTGCCGCATAACTAGAAGAAATTAAACTGACAGAAATAAGACCCAGAGAAAAAATTGTGATTAATTTGTTTTTCATAAAGTAAACCCCTTGTTAAACAGAATTATTAAATAGCCTTAAAAAATCGGGCACATTATTTTTTTATTTTGCTGAAATCAATTGCCTACTAAATACTAACCAGATCAGGTTACGACAATCTCACAAGGGATATTTTTTGGAGCTTTTGAGTTTTGTAAAAAGCCCTGACGGGCTTAAAAAAATTGGCTCCCCGAGACGGACTCGAACCGCCGACCCAGTGATTAACAGTCACTTGCTCTACCGACTGAGCTATCGGGGAACTCCAAAAGCGGGCGCATTTTAACAATGGTTTTTAAGCTGCGTCAACTAGTTTTTCAAGTATTTTCAATGGTGCTGACAGTGGGATTCGAACTCACGACCTACTGATTACAAATCAGTTGCTCTACCAACTGAGCTATGTCAGCGCAATCAAAAAACGGGGCGATTATACGGGTCGAAATTGTTTTAGCAATGAGTTTTTAATTAGTTTTTTATTTTAATTTTCTAGCTCTCATGCAGTGAATTAAAACAGGCCCCATCAGCGCTAAAACTCCTCCTAAAAAAGCCAATAGAGAAAACCGCTCGCCCAAGAAAATCCAACCCATGAGTAAAGCTAAAAAAGGCAAAATAAAAATCGACATATTAGCCTTGATCATAGAAAGCCTAGTCAAAGCAATGGTGTACCCTAAATAAGCCAAAGCCGCTGGAAAGATCCCTAAATAAATCCCTAAACCCACAGCCATTCCACTGGCTTGACTTAACTCATGAATCAAATCTTTCAAAAAAATAATCTGTACAAAAAAAGCACTAAAAATAGACAAGCAGACTAGTTCAATCGCTTTGAACTTTTTTAATAATTTTTTCTGCATCAGGCCATAAAATACCGCACAAAAAACAGCGAGTAATAAACAAATAATCCCTGAGAAACTAGAAACTCCTGTGTTTTTTACAGCTTGCTCATGCTGGGAAATACTTAATAAAACAATCCCAAAAAAACTAATAAACACCCCAAATATTCCAAAAAAATTTATTTTTTCTTTTAAAAAAATACAAGCAGCAATCACTGAAAAGACAGGCATGGTCGACACAATAAAACTTGCCGCTCCCGCAGGGACAGAGACCTCGCCTTGATTTACTAAAATATTATAAAGCCCTAGGCCAATAGCGCCTGTTATGAAAATTAAAAAAAGATCTTTGAGATTTAATTTTGTTTTATGGGGCGTAAAAATATAAATCAGCAGCATGACCATCGCCGCTGTTCCATATCTTAATAAACCCAAAGCTCCAGCGGAAAATTCTTTAATATCTACTCGAATAACCACATAGGCGGAGGCCCAAAATAAAATCGCTAGACCCAAGGCTAAAAGCGCAAACCATATGGGATATTCTTTATTAAAATTTTTTTTAAAAAAATTAAAAAAATTCATAAAACTAAAGCCCCCAAATAAAATTCACCCAATGAATTAATAATCTTCCATGGTCTAAAAACCATTCAGCGCCTAATAAAATTCCAGAAATTAAACCAAATAAGTGTCCTTCCCAGGAGACAGCCCTCGCCTCTGGATCACCAGAATTTTGAGGAATAATGCTGAAAATAAAATAGCCAAAATAATAAAGACAAATAAAAACAGTCAGCACATTAGTCACGGTCAAGCCTGAGCCTAGACTCATTAATAAAAAGCCCCAGTAGCCCATAATTAAACTACTCGCACCAATATGGATCGCCCGCCGACCTAAAATCCAGGTTAAGAATCCAGAAGATAAAATTAATAAACCAGTAATCCAAAAATAGGCCACCAGGCCTTTGATTAAAATCAAATTGGTTAAAATTAATAAGGGAAACAAATTAAATAATAAATGCGAAAAATCCTGGTGTAAAAACGGCGAAAAAATAATTCCAGACAAACCAAAAAAATTTCTAGGAAAAATCCCAAAATAATTTAAGCGCCGCCCCAGGATTAAATTAAATATATGAATTAAAACTAAGCCCAGCGCTATGCCAATACTGAGAAGCCAATAGCGTTCAGCCGTGTCAAATAAGATGCTGAAAGAATCGGTTAATTGGCTGAAAGTCATAATTTTTTAATTTTTAATTTTTAATTTTTTTACTCTGCATAGCCCTGATAATCCCTGATATCCCGGATTAATTTTTGAGTTAAATCTCCTGGAAACACACCCAAAATATTTTCAATTGCAATATCAAACCGAGGAACCAAGACTGAATTTCTCCAAGAATCTGCTTCCGATAAAGTGGTTAAGCTAATTAAAACAGTAAGCACTGCTAAGACGGCAATGGATCTTAGAAATCCAAATATCAAACCTAAAAATCGATCAGAGCCGTTCAGCTCCGAAACATCGACGCCTTTTTTGACAATAAAAGATAATAAAAATCCAAAAATTAAAACCAGTAAAAATATCGCGATAAAACTTAACCAGATTTGAGCTTTTGGAATCACTGTAATAAACGCCATATGAGGCGCCAAAACATCTCCTAAAATACCTGGCAAAATAAAAGCCAAGAGCCAAACAATCATGGATAAAAGCGAACGAGTCAGACCCCTAACCGCCCCCCAAATCATCGAAAGCGCCATGAAGGCAAAATAGGCATAATCCACGCCATTCAAAGAATAAATAGTCACAGCACCCATTGCAGATGAACTCATGTTTTTTCAAGCTCCCTTAAAACAAAACTAGCCACAGAAAAAGAACCAAAACAGACCAAAAGCCCCTGGGGTTCCATGCTTTTTAAAGCCCCCTGATAGGCCTGATCTAGAGACGCGTAATGATGCAAATTTAAATGCTCCAACACAAGCGGACATTGCGCTGGAGATTGATTGACATATTCAGTCTCTAGGCCCGTCACATGCCAGGTTTGAATCAAATCTGACAAGATCTCCAGCATCATTTTTATATCTTTACTGGGCTTGGCTGTAAACACAGCCTGAATTTTTAAAGGCGGAAAATTAAAATTTTCTTGAATGATTTTTTTTAATCTTCGCACGCTGTCTTCGTTATGAGCAACGTCGATTAAAATTTTAAAATTATCTTTATCTTTTAAAACCAATCTTCCAGGCGCTGAAATAGTTAAAATATCTTCAGAGTTTTTATTAGATAATTTTGGAAATTTTGGGGTTAAATAATCTAAGGCTCTTAATACTAAAGCTGCATTTTCCTCGGCCATTTTTGGCATTTTTTTTAACTTTAAAAATTCTTCAGGATAGAAAAAATCCCGATTATAAACTTCTGTCTGGCTGGCTATTTTATTATTAATAATAATTTCTTGAGGATTTTTATCGGCATAAAATAAAGCCGTATTTTTCCTAGCAATGCCTAATTTTTGATTCGCAATACTGGCTAAATCTTCTCCTAAGATTTCCATATGATCTTTCGAGATAGAGCAAATTAGACTCAAAATAGGATCTAGGGTGTTCACACAGTCAAAACGCCCACCAATGCCGATTTCAAATATTCCAATATCTAATTTTTTATTTATTTTTTTATAATTTTTAAAATACTCCAGGGCTAATAGAAAAGAGATCTGGAAGTAATTTAAATATCCAGGTTGCTCTCGTCTCTCCCCTGGAGGGAGAGACAGACCTGAAGGCGAAGCCAAGGGGCAGAGAGGGGGCATGAGTTTATTTTTTAATTTTTCTAAAATTTTTAATAACTCTTGATCATCTACTGGCTGATTATTAACACAAATCCGCTCGTTAAAATTAAATAAATGCGGTGAAGTAAATAAACCTGTGTTATACCCCGCCTTGGTCAAAAAATGAGACAAGCCATGGGCTACAGAGCCTTTTCCATTGGTTCCTGCAATTAAAATAACAGGATAAGGGGTAGGGATTAAATTTAAAGTTTTGAGAAAAGATTTAAAATTTTCGAATTTTTGCTGCGGATTTAAAACCAGATTAAACCCAGGATTAAACTCAGGATTAGAACCCGGCTTAGAGGCCAGATCCAAAACGGCTTGTTCTAAAACAGAAATAGGCGAGAGATCAGACATATCAAATTTTTAAAACCCAAATTTAAAACCCAAATTTATCTAAGACTCTTCTCAAGGTCTCACGAAAATCTTTACGATGAATAATCATATCCACCATGCCTTTTTCCACTAAAAATTCACTGCGCTGAAAGCCTTTGGGTAATTTTTCTCTCACCGTTTGCTCAATGACTCTAGGTCCTGCAAAACCAATAAGCGCCTCTGGCTCTGCCAGATTTAAATCGCCCAACATGGCTAAAGAGGCGGAGACGCCCCCGGTTGTTGGATCTGTAAGAACCACAATATAGGGAATCCCTTCTTGTTTTAGCTTGGCAATGACCGCTGATACTTTGGCCATTTGCATCAAAGATAACAAAGACTCTTGCATCCGCGCCCCGCCACTAGAAGTAAAACAGATATAGGGGATTTTTTTTTCTAGAGCCCTATTCGCCCCACGGACAAATTTCTCACCAACGACAGATCCCATCGATCCACCTAAAAATCCAAATTCAAACGCGGATGCCACTAAAGGCTTACCTAAAACTTCACCCTCTAAAACAACCATGGCATCGGGCTCACCCATTTTTTTCTGAGCCTGGGCTAAGCGCTCTTTGTAAGATTTCGTGTCTTTAAAATTTAAAGCATCAATCGGTTTAATATCAGCACCAATCTCTTGGGTGGCACAATCCGCATCAAACAATAATTTTAACCTTAGGCGAGCATGGACTCTTATATGATGCTCACATTTAGGACAGACCATGAGATTTTTTTCTAATTCAGCCTGATACAAAGCCGCCTGACAGCTGGGGCATTGGCTCCAGACCCCTTCTGGAATATCACTTTTTTGAGAAACATGCCCTTCTGTTCGGATCTTGTGCGGCAATATTTTATCAATCCAGCTCATGGTTTTTGTTCCCTGTTAAAAATAAGAGATTTTAAAAAAGCGCCGGATTATATCGAAGCTCAAGATCCTTGCCAATTGGGGTTTTTTCGAAGATTTTTTAGATTTTGTGTTCTAGCTAAAAAATTAATACAGTCCGCAAAATAAAAACCTAAAAGATAAAAACCTAAAGAAGGACTCCAGATCATGTCAGGAATCAGCGGCACTCGTGAAGAACTTTTAGCTCAAGCAAAAATCGTACTAAGCGCTTTATTAGCAGAAAAAATTAGAACCCCTGAAAATACCGAGTCTTTTCCATGGTTCACTCTTAATAAACTACGTAAGAGCGTCCCAGCTCTTGTTCAATTAAAAAAACTCTCACCACCCCAACTTATTGCCTCCGCTGCTATTAGTTTATTGGGATTTTCTGCCTGCCAAGAACTTGCGCAAAGATTTGCTCTGGAATTTTCTATTTTCTCTCGCTCAGCGAAAATCCATCTTATCTTTCTAGGAAGGCCAGGAGATTTAAGCGGCGCTAATCATGTTTTTGTTTTGCTAGGTGACGCGTTTATTCCTGAAACACTGGAAACCGGAAAAACTGATCATGGCAGAATTCCTAATCCAAAATTTTTTATGCCTTTGGATAGTTTTATAGCGGCACAATTAAAAATACAGGCCATTTTTTCTGACCCATTACTAGAGCTAGTCGCCTCTGAACCCACTGAATTGAGCCCCTTAACAACTTACTGTGACAAACATCGAATCACCCATGTTTTGGCAATAAGGTCTTATGCGTCAACACCTGGTTTTTTAGACGCGGTTGCTCCTATCAAAGAAAAGGCTCTCTGGGTCGCCAGAGAAATTAAAGAAGAAATGGAAGAAAAAATAGGCATAAAGAGTGCTGGAGGTGCCGGTAGAGAATCTCATTCAGCTGCTGAAGTAGTCACCTTATTTTTAGACTACCTCAAGACATCACCTGAACTTCAATTAAAAAAAGAAGCGTTAGAAGCATTAAAAATAAAATACAAACTTACTAAGCACACAAGTGCTGAACTCGAAAAAGGTCTCAGAAGAGCAGCGTTCGAAAAAAATAAAAGCGATATCACTTCTTTCTTATCTTTCGGCGTTGATATCAATGCAGCTGGTCCAGAATCTGGCAAAACAGCACTTCATATTGCTGTGGAAAAAAATGACTTAGAACTTGTGTTATTTCTATTACAACGAAACGCCAACATGAATTTAAAAGACAAAGAAAATAAAACACCTAAAGATTATGTACGCTCTGAAGCAATGTCCGCAGCACTAATACAAGTAGAGTTGATGCAGAAGATGTCTGAATTAATGACCTCTCCTGCACCCTAGTAATTTAAAATAAATTAAAAAAACTTAAGACTGCTTCGCAGAATAAGCCATGGCAGCTTTCACCCACTGCTCAGCTAAAGCTTGGAACTCTGTGTCTGTATTAGCCTGATCTCTAAAAGAATCCCCATGAATAATGGTTACCGTTTCTTTTAATAATTTGCCAGTCAAGCTGTCTGTGAATTTTAATTCGATCATTAAAGCAGGTGTTTTCGAATCCATACCAGAGGCTTTGGAAGCCATAGTAATCACTGCTGATACTGGAATTAAGTTCCAGGGCTTCAAGCCTTCTTTTTCTAACATCGCTCCTGTAATAGCAACGCTTAAACGCGCAACTCCAGCACCGGCTCGATTAGTAATCGGCATCTTCTGACTCACCACGCTTTTAATTCCAGATTGAATACTCGGCTGCGCTATTTGAGCTTGTAGTTTTTCTTGAGCCTGCTCTTGTGCCTGGGCTTTTATTTGCTCAGGGGTTTGATTGTCATTACTAGCATTATTTGCATTGGCTGATTGATAAATAATCACCGGATCAATCATCACGGAACGATAGTCTCCTCTGGAAACATCCGGGTTTTTATAAGTATAAATTTGCGTTCCAGCAGGCGGATTCGCGACAGGTTTTAACAAGCTGTAATCAGGCAAGAATCCAGAAGGTTTTTCAATGGGATTAGGTAAAGAAGACCCTGCACAGCCTGTTAAATTTAAAGAAATACAAGACAAAGAGAGTGTTAAAACCAAAACACTAGAATTGACTAAAACCCGCGTGAATAAATTTTTAGGTAAATTAAAAGACATATTAAAAATCCTTTTTTAAATTTTTTAAATTTTTATTTCTAGAACGTTAAAGCCAGTGTTAAATAAGGCCCGTTGAGATCCAGATTACTTTCTTCTTGATCAGAAGCGGCAAGAGCGACCACACCATGGTTAAAACTATCGGGAACCATTTGAGAGGGCACCACTTGGTTAATTCCATCGATATAAGCGCTGATCATGTAACCCGCCTGAACAGAAAAATCTGCCCCTGATTTGAAAGCCATTTGGTAAGAGAGCCCTAACTTGCTATCTACTTCAGGAACTACTTGAACACGACTGTCATCTGCTAAAGCAGTATGTGCTGTTGTTAAATTTCCAGAACCATAGGCATCAAAATTGGTCGTTGATTTCATAGAACCTGTTAATAAAGAGCCGCCCATTTCAGCAGTAAGCCCAAAATTCTGACTAATCAAATAAGTACCATCCAAGCCTAAACGGGGACCCACGCCTAAAAACTTAGAGTCTTCATAAGAAGTAATAGTGTAAGGATGATCGTCTGCATCAGGCGCAATCCCCGTATAAGTTGAAGTTAGATCTTCTTTTAATTGGGCCGTGCTCAAGCCTGCAAAAGGTTTAATTTGAAAGTGGTTGCTCAAATTAATCAAATGAGAAAAAAGTAAGTTGCCATTATCTACATCAAATTTAGCGGTCCCTGTCGCATACTGACCACCGACCTGAGCGCCTGGTCCAAAAGCCCAAGGGGGAGCCGCCGACTCAGTCACGCCATCCGTGTTAATCGAAGCCGATTCGCTATTACTCAAATGCAACCAATCCAAACTGATTTGATCGACTTGATCTTGCATCGTGTAATTTAAATTTAAATCAAAAGCACCATTGTATTTAGGTTCTATCCATTCCTGATTCCAAGTGGGTGCAGAAGCTGGAGGTGCAGGATGTGTATTCACCGCATAATCTAAATTACTCGCCCCCGGCTGGAGATAAAGTCCAGTTAAGCTAATCCCAAATCCAGAAGCATTATTACCAGCAGTATTACTATCTGGATTATCTGCGTAAGCGGCGCCCAGCAAGCTTAAAGACAAAGATAGAGACAAAGATAATAAAGATGTTTTTACAATAATATTTTTGATTTTTCTCATAGCTATTTTCTTCCAGTCCCTCTGTTTAAAAAATTATTAAAAATTATTAAAAATTAAAAAGCGGGGGAATATAGTTTGTGATTTTATTCTGGCCACTCGATTTCTACAGCGACTGGTAAATGGTCTGAGTAAGGCAGTAATAACACTTCGGCTTTTTTAATTTTCAAAGACGGACTAGTTAATACATAATCTATTTTTCGTGTTGGCTTCCAACTGGGATAAGTGGGCAATTTTGGAAGATTTAAAATCAGCCCTGTTTTATCTAAGAAAAATTTTTTTAATTTATCTGGCTCGATATTTAAATCGCCCATAACAATCACATGGGGCGCGTCTTTAATTAAATTCGCGATGTAATTTAACTGCTCTTCCTGGGCATTTTCAGTCAAAGACAAATGGGCAACAGCCACTAAAATTTGTTTTTCTACAGGGCCTATTAAACAAGTCATCACGCCTCTTCCAGGAATTTTTGCGGGGAGTTTATGATCCTGATAATGCGACATGGGCACTCTCGATAAAATCCCATTGGCATGCTGGGCATAAAATTTTAAGTCCCTATTGACCTGAACTTCCCAGCATAAAAATCCTGCTTCTTTGCCTAAATAACTCACCTGATTAATAAAGCTCGATCGCATAGACCCGGCATCGACTTCTTGTAGACCCACTAGATCATAATTTTTTAAAACATCTGCAATATCTTTTAAATTAACCAAGCGCCCTTCATGGGGTAAAAAGTGCCGCCAAGATCTTAAAAAATAATGATGAGCGCCTTCCATCGGAATACTAACTTGAATGTTATAAGTCAAAATCTTCAGTGTTTTTCTCTCGTGCATGGAGTCTCCTGGTGTTATCAAAAAATAAAGTTATCATCGCGGGCCTCATCAAAAACCCCCTAAAATATTTATGTCTATAAAATCAAGAATATCTCAATTATTTTTAATTTCTGTCGGATTTTTATTGTTTAGTTTTTTACTAATCTCACCCGCTTTAACCCAAGCCGCTATTAGAGTTAGCACCTTGAGAGTGGACTTTTCAGCCGATGGAAATCGATACCAAGACGTCTTTGTGCAAAACATGGGTGATGAGATTGCTTACATTAATATTTCTTTATTTAAACGTACGGATCCCGCTCATGATGTGAATAAAATTATTTCAGACGAAGGTGGTGATCCTAAATTATTTGGCTTAGTCGCAACGCCGAGCAAAATGGCTTTAGATCCCGGTCAAACCAAAAGAATTCGCTTATTAAATTTAACCAATGGTCAAAATCAAACAGACTTAGTTTATGGCCTGAGTGTTTTACCTGTCGCCCCACCGATTGAGCGCGCGCCCAGTGCTGCGAATTTAAATAACGCCGGTCAAGTCACTATTATTTCGGCTTATATCATTGGGGTATATATCCTACCCAAAAATCCAGTGGTTAATTTAAATTTAAAAAGAGCTGGGAATATTTTAACTATTAGTAATACAGGCAATACCAATGCGTTTTTAGATCAATGCACCCAAGCTCCAAGCACACCAGTCTCAGCTAAAACCAATAACACCTGCCCAGACCTAAGAATCTACGGACAAAGCTCTAAAACAATCACGCTTCCAGCCGCGGCTCCAGTGAGCTATAGGGCAAGTTATTTAAATGGTTTTTACAATTTAAAATCAAATTAAAAAATAAAATAATTAAATAATTAAATAATTAAATAATATTTTTTAAACTTTCTAAACCAGCCAAGCTAATTGCCTGAGCCCCACCGCCTAAAGCTTTCGAGGGCTCTGAATGGCACTCTAACATCACACCATCCGCGCCCACCGCTAAGCCTGCTTTAGCCAAGGGAATCACATAACGGTGATCTCCCGACGCAAAAGATGGGTCAATAATAATGGGCAAGTGAGTGAGATTTTTTAAAGCCAAAATAACCGTCAGATCCAAAGTATGTGCTGAGTAATTCGCAAACGTTCTAATACCCGATTCACATAAAATAACCTGATCATTCCCAGACGATAAAATATATTCAGCAGACATGAGCCAGTCGTCCAAATTTGCTGAAATACTGCGTTTTAAAATAACTGGTTTTTTGGATTTCCCGAGAGATTTTAATAAAGCAAAGTTTTGCATATTGTGGGACTCTATAATTAATCCGTCGGCTAAATCTTCACAATAATCTAACGACTCTTGATCAACGACTTCAGTAATAATATTTAAATTAAAATCATTTTTAATTTTTTCTAAAATTTTCAAACCTGGCGTACCAATCCCCTGGAAATTATAAGGATTGGTGCGGGCTTTAAAGCATGCCGCTCTGAAACAGGAAATCCCTGCTTGTTTTATCCCTTCGGCAATTTTCAAAGTCACCGCTTCTTGCTCAACACATAAAGGCCCTGCGATTAAAATAGGTTTTGCACCCCCTAATAATTCACTCCCAATAGCAATTATGGTCTTCTCAGATTTCACTTCGTTTGAGCTTAATTTATAAGGCTTGGAGACACAGATAATTTCCCGAATGCCCGATAGATCTGCAAAATGCCGCGCTGAGACAGACCCATCATTTCCAGTGACACAAATTGCTGTTCTTTGAGCACCTGGCATCTCATGAGCTTCTAGACCCAGAGCCACAATAGCTTGTGAGACGGCAGTAATTTGAGCTGGAGTGGCCCTGTTTTCCATGACGATTAACATAATTTTTTAAATCCTGCTTTTTATATTTTTTATATTTCACTGCTTTCGTCTCTCAACCCGCGGGAGAGACAGACCTGAGGCTTTATGCCGAAAGGTCAGAGAGGGGGCTGAATTTATAATTCTTCTATAAATTTTTTAATTAAATTTTGGGCTTTATTTAAATCCCCTAAATTCTTCTCAATCAAATTAGAAAAATAACTGCCCACAATGGCACCATTGGCCCCCGCCTCCCAGATAATTTTCACCTGCTCTGATTTCGAAATCCCAAAGCCCACCATCATGCGCGCGCTTGGATCTAGTTTTCTTAAATGCTGGACTCTCAGAATAGTCTCAGGCGCCACCTGGTCTTTGACACCCGTCACGCCCAAGCCGCTGAGAATATACGCATAAGCGTCTGAAGATTTTTTAAATATTTCTAAAGCTCTTAAATCTGGCGTATTGGGCGCAATGATATAAACCGGCGCGATCTTATTTTTCTCACAAAGCTGATCAAATAATTCACCTTCTTCTATAGGCAAATCACCACAGACAATGGCATCTACTCCAGCTACTGCTAAGTCTTTTAAAGACTGCTCTAAGCCCCGGTGATAAATCATATTGTAATAAAGCAAGAGCCCCATAGGTAAGCTGGGCGCATAGTCTCTAATTTTTCGAATTAATTTTAAGCAAGACTCAAAATTCATGCCCGCCCTTAAAGCCCGCTCCATGGATCTTTGATTAGTCGGACCATCGGCAATCGGGTCTGAAAAGGGAATACCTAATTCCAAACAATCTGCCCCGGCGTCTATAGCTGACTTAATTAAATTAAAACTAGATTCAAAATCAGGATCGCCCAAAGTAAAAAACGGCATAAAGCTATTTTTATTAGTTTTAAATAAAACTTTAAATTTATTATTTTCTTTCATACCAATCCCTGACCTATTAATTTTTAAAATAAACCACGCAGGCTCATGTAATTATCTAAATCTTTATCCCCTCGGCCAGAAATATTAATTAATAACACAGACCCTTCTTTTTGATTTAAGCCATGCCTTAAAGCCACAGCCACTGCATGAGCTGATTCAAAGGCTGGAATAATCCCTTCTTTTTGGGTTAATAATTCAAAGGCATTTAAAGCCTCTTCATCCGTTGCGCCTAGATATAAAGCCCGGCCCGTTTCTTGTAAAAAAGGATGAATAGGCCCTATTCCTGGGTAATCTAAGCCCGCAGAAATAGAGTGTGGCTCTGTAATCTGGCCATCTGAATTTTGTAAAAAATAAGATTCCATGCCATGAAAAACACCTGGAGTCCCACACTGTAAAGTCGCTGCATGACGCCCAGTCTCTATGCCCTCTCCGTCCGCTTCAGCGCCGACTAGCATAACTTCTGGGTCGCCTAAAAATCCTGAAAAAATCCCAATCGCATTAGAGCCACCACCCACACAGGCGTAGACGACATCTGGAAGTCTCCCAGCTTGTTTTAAAATTTGTTCACGGGCCTCTACCCCAATAATTTTTTGAAAATACTGAACCATGCTTGGAAAAGGGTGCGGACCCGCCGCCGTCCCAAAACAATAATACGTATCATCCGCATGAGCGATCCAATCCCTCATTGCTTCATTAATGGCATCTTTCAAAGTCGCTGAACCGCTCTTTACAGAGTGAACTTTGGCGCCAAATAATTTCATTCGAGCCACATTGGGCGCCTGTCTTTTTATATCTATCTCACCCATATAAATCTCAGCAGACAAACCCAACATCGCACAAACCATCGCCGTGGCTACACCGTGCTGACCGGCCCCTGTTTCTGCAATGATTCTTTTTTTATTTAAATATTTTGCTAATAAACATTGGCCCAAGACATTATTAGTTTTATGCGCGCCGCCATGTAATAAATCCTCGCGTTTTAAATAAAAATTTCTTTTAAATTCTCTGGATAAATTTTTAGCCAGCGTCAAAGGCGTCTCGCGTCCTGCATAATTTTTTAATAAATCATCCAGCTGCTTTAAAAACCCTGGGTCTTTTTGAATTTTAATAAAACCCTCTTCGACCTCTCCTAATATTTTCATCAGGGGCTCTGGGGCAAAGACCCCGCCGTATCGGCCGTATCTAGTAGGTAATTTCATATTGTTTAACTCCGCTTATATTTTGTTTCTTTTTTTCGTCTCTCCCCCTGCGGGAGAGACAGACCTGAGGCTTTATGCCGAAAGGTCAGAGAGGGGGGGGAATCTGCTTAAAGCATTCTTCTGATCTAATAATTTCTCAGCTTTTTCTAAGGCCCAAGGCCAAGATTTAAAATAACCATGCAGACTATTTTCAAATTCATAAAAAACTCTTAAAGCCGCTGCCGTGTTTAAAATAACCATGTCTCTTTTGGGACCCAATAATCTTCCTTCTAATAATTCAATACTTTCTTGGGCATTTTGATCTGGGTCGCCGCCCTTTAAATTTTCAATATTTTTTAAAATATCTTCAGACGATTTTTCACCAGCATATTTTTTAAAATCAAAATAATTTAATTTAATTTTTCCAGCTTTTATTTCTGCAAACTTAGATTCCCCATAGATATTAAACTCATCTAATCCCGACCCATGAACCACACAGCCCTGCTCTATCCCTAGTTTTACTAATACTTCTGAGAAGGGCTCGATTAATTTTTCTTCAGAAACACCCAGCAAGATTTTTTTAACCCGCGCTGGATTTAGCAAGGGCCCCAATAGATTAAAAATAGTCTTCTCGCCTAGTACATTCGCAAAATAATCTCGAGCAGGCTTAATTTTTTTAAACACTGGGTGAAAATAAGGCGCAAATAAAAAAACAATTCCAAATTTTTTAAATAAAACTTGAGCTTCTTGAGGATCTTTGGGAATTGGAATCTTTAACTTTTCTAATAAATCAAAACTTCCAGTCTTGCTAGTACTGCTTTTATTACCATGTTTCGCAATGGGAATATTTCCAGAGGCTAAAACCAAACTAGTCAAAGTCGAAAAATTCAAAGTATTAAAACCATCACCCCCAGTCCCCACGACATCTAAAATATTTTTACTATCTCCCATATTTCCAGATAAATTAATTAAAACCGCCTGTTTTAATAACTCAGACACTAATTCAAATAAAACCTTAGGGTCATATTTATGGGTGTTTAGATTTTTAATAATTTCTATCTGGTCTTCCAGTGATAGATCTTGAGAAATCAAGGCTTGAATTTTGTTTTGAATATTCATTAATTTATCCCACACGCTGCATCGTGCAAAATACGGTAGTGGCTATGAAAAATCAAACTTTAATCAGCACTTTCCCCTCAAGAAATATCATTCGGAATTCGATCTAAATTTGCTTCGTGCTGACATAGCCCAAAACTTTAAAGACAAGAAAATGGTGATCGCAGCAGCGTTTTTTTATCGCTTTTTATCACTATAAAATAAAGCAGTGCATGCGTTTATTTATTGTTTACAGCACATTTTTATAGTTAAATTCAGCCTTAAAAATAAATATTTATAGTGGAGTTAATATGTCAGCTTTTGATTCAGGAATGCCCGTACCCCTTTTAAACTATTACACTGTGTTGGGGTTGGATCAAAACGATGACAATGCAACGTTAAGAAGAAAATTTCGAGATTTGACTTTGAAATATCACCCAGATCATAAGCATAAGCATCCTGATTTGGTTCTACCTTCTGACTTTAAGGATTGGGGTGAGTTCCTTACATTTTTCTTCGAGGCAAGGACAATACTGCTATCTCTTGAATTCAAAGCTGAATACGACAAGTCCTTATCTGCCGGGTCTACTGCTACTGCTTCTGCAAAAATGTTAATAGAGGCTCGTGAGGCTCTGATCGACCGACGCGTCCTTGAATCCGAAGATACATTATGCGAGGACTATCTGGATTTAAAGCGAACAGTTAATTTATCTCAGGCAGAGCTCGACGCTTTTTATTCCGATGAATCTGTTGATACACAGTATCAATCTGCCCGAAAAGCTTTAGGCGATTTAGAGGATGATTTATTAGGCCCTAATGAATACAGAATGATTTTTTTCTTTAGCGCACTCTCAGGTGAGACTGAAGCAGCGCCTCTTTTTTTAAAAATGCGCACGTATTTTAGTCGCCCAGATGTTCAATTTTTGTGTAATGAAGGCCTTATTTCTAGCCATGAAATGATCATGGGTTTCTGTGGAATTCAATTTGGAACTACTCGCCCTTTTTTTGTTAAAGCTCCTGAATTGCCTAAAGTACGGCCCTTCTCTGGATGTAGCATTCAAGAAAAAGAATATCTTCTCTCTCTAACCCCTCTAGAGAACATAGAGTGCAAAATTTATTTTTTTCATAGACTCTTTTCAGCTGAGGCAACCCGTCAACTTTATAAGCGCGAAGTCTTAACCCATCAAGACTTAAAAAAATTATTTGAAAAATATTTGAGTTTTGTGCATCTAGCTTTGGAGAGGGCCCAGACAATATGGCGGGATCTCCGTGAAGAATACCACCTCTCTCCTTATGATTTAAATAATGGATTATCTAGCTACCATCTTAGTAAGTACCAGCCAGAACCACTGACGCGCTTAAAGCCACGAGAAGCCCATGATTTCCCTGAAGTTCTCAGGTTTCTTGATTTTCCACGACCCCGAACGGATAAACAGTTCATAAGTCAAGATCATTCTGAAAAATGTCATAATTTATTTTGGCGAACGACAGAGGCAAGGCTACATAATTTAGCCTTTGCATTTTCGCGGCCTGATTTGTTTCCTACTGCGTTGTTGATCAAAGGGCTAAAATTGAAACTAATCATTGTATCGTCGCTTACAAAAGCGACCCCCTCCTATGTTCAAAGTCTTGAACGTTTAGAGCGTGTATGCTTACTTTTAGGGGACGAGCATGGATTTTATTCACGTTTTTTAAAAAATGGTCATGGTGATAATTATCTAGAAAAGATTTATGAATCTGAGGCTTTCAAAGATTTTATCTCCCCCCTATTAGCATATAGCGGAGAAGACTTCAGGGAGTTAATGGATAAGTTAAAAGCCATGTTGGATATCTCTGACTATTTAAGAGATTTTATAGCGCTCGCAGAAGGAAAAATGCTTTTACTTCATAATGTTGCTCCATCCACCACCCTCAAAATTCAAGATGTTTCAGCTTATCGCACTTCTGCTGGTGCAGGAGGCCCTTCATTAAGGCTAATGCACCCGGAATCTTCCAGATCCCCCGATCTTGATGAGAGCTTTGAAATGGTAGTCCCAAAGCTTCCACTTGATGAGAGCTTTGAAATGGTAGTCCCAAAGCTTCCAGAAGAATGGATTGAAAAAATTGGAATTTTTAAAGCTCGTTTTAGAAGCCGGTTTGGAGATAGCATCGACTCTTTTAAGCACAAAGATCTTGTCATGTACGCACAGGAAAAAACGCCTTGGGCTATAAAAGGCAATGATGTATTAAACTTGAAAATGCTTACGCATCATTACGGCACTTATGTGGGATATCTTGGCGAGTTGTATTCGTTTTTGAGACAACCTCAAAAAGGTCCAGAAAGAAACCCAAAAATAAAAGAA
Source organism: Francisella tularensis subsp. holarctica (assembly GCA_945879065.1). GTDB lineage: Bacteria > Pseudomonadota > Gammaproteobacteria > Francisellales > CACEW01 > CAMCUU01. The sequence goes on along the minus strand of CAMCUU010000015.1, from coordinate 8,772 downwards.
GTAATTTCTCACTTCTTAGGGCGCATAAACGTCATCAAGGAGCTGAACCCAGCTTTAAGGCACAGCTACAGCCCCTTGCCTGCAGCGCCTTTAGGCCGTCTCATGGATTGTGCAGCACCTCTTTCTGGTGGTGCAGGAGGAGGCGCAGGGGGCGCAGGTCGTGCAACAGTGTTTTCTGATGCACTGACGAGCATAGAAACTCCAGCTTGTGGATCAGATTTTGTTATGTATACCGTTGGGGAATTCATAGCCACTTATAAAAAAGAGCGTGACAACAGCTGGAGAGAGGTAGTGAGAAGTAAACTAGGGCTCGTAAATCAAACCAACATGCAAACGTTGATAGACAATAAAGATTTAGATTTTTATGACATTTTCCAGGCTGTTAATGATGACTCTAATTTGACAAAAAGAATCTTAATAAAAGCAGGTATAACGGACTTCAGTGTCCTCCCAGAACCTGGAACAACCACGATAAAAATTTCAAGAGCGCCCGCTCATCCTCACACCCCTATTTAAAGATAGAATTTAATATCAAGTCCTCAGAATAAAGAGCGATGGAAGTAATTTTTAAATAACTCTGTCGCTCTTTTTTTCAAACAAAATTTTCAAAATCAGCTTCAAAACCAACTTCAAAATCAGATTAAAAATCCGCCTCGCCTTTAAGCGCCTACTGCGCTTATAATCCGCGCCCTAAAAATCACTCAAGATGCATAAAAAATGCATAAAAGATGCATAAAAAATAAAGGGGGCGGCGGCGACATCATGACAGAGTCCAAATCTTTAAATCCCCCGATTTTTAATCAGCCCAGCTCCACATTACTTCCTAATTTTTGGGATTTTTTCGCCCTATTTTTTATTAGCTTAATTATTTTATCTCTGGGCTTTGTCTTCGCTCATATGATCCAGCCTTTTCATATTGGCCACCCCACCGCTATTTCTCTTTCTCCCTGGATGCTGATTCCTTATGGCCTAGAAACTGTTGTGAGAATGTTCATTGCTTTATTATTTAGCTTTTTATTTAGCTTCATCGTTGCGACGCTCGCGGCTAAGAGCCATCGAGCCGGCCAGGTCTTAATTCCCTTAATAGATATCTTACAATCTGTTCCTATTTTGGGTTATCTCTCTATCGCCGTCGTTGGCTTTATTGCTTTATTTCCTAATTCCATGATGGGTCCTGAATGCGCGGCCATCTTCGCCGTATTTACTTCCCAGGTCTGGAACATGACCTTAAGTTTTTACCAGTCTTTAAAAACCACCCCACCCGATCTAATAGAAGCCGCGCGTTGTTATCATTTAACTAGCTGGCAGCGTTTTTGGAGAATCGAAGTCCCTTTTGCGATGCCAGGTTTATTATGGAACGCCATGATTTCCATGTCCGGCGGCTGGTTTTTCATCGTGGCCTCTGAGGCTATTTCCGTCGCCAATCAAAATATGTATCTGCCAGGAATAGGGTCTTATATCGCCCTGGCTATTAGTACTAAATATATTCACGGCATTTTATTCGCCATCTTTGCCATGTTTATTATTATCAGTATCTATGACCAGCTGATTTTCAGGCCCTTAATTGCCTGGTCTGAGAAATTTAAATTAGACGACTCACTTGGTGAGATTTCTTACTCTTGGATGCTGGATCTCATGCAAAGAACCCGCTGGGTGAAATATCTGGGAGAATTTGTTAAACACCTCGCCCATGGTTTTATTTATTTTAATATTTTTAATATTTTTAATTTTTATAAACCCACTCAAAATTTAAATTATTTAAATAACTTAAATAATTCAAATAATTTAAATCCTTTTAAAAACTTTAAAAAATTCAAAAGCCCTTCTGTTCGATTTAATAATATTTGCTGGTACGGATTTTTATTAATTTTATTTTTTATCTTTGTCTCCACCCTCTCACAATATATTTATCACAATGTCTCCCTCCCAGAGACTTTGCATATTGCCCTCTTGGGTTTTTATACAGGCTTGAGAGTTTTTATCATGATCGGCCTGGCTTCTTTAATTTGGGTACCTATTGGCATATGGATTGGCCTAAGACCCAAAGTTGCCAGTTGGGTCATGCCCCTGGCGCAATTCTTCGCGGCTTTTCCAGTTAATTTATTTTACCCCATCGCTTTTTTTGGAATTATTTATTTGGGTTTAAATATTGAAATATCAGCAGCCATCTTAATGATCCTAGGAACCCAGTGGTATATTTTATTTAATATCGTCGCTGGGGCTCGCGCCATCCCTAAAGAATTAATTTTAGTGTCTCAAAGCATGCAATTATCTGGCTTTACTAAATGGCGGAGATTTCTACTCCCCGCTGTTTTCCCCTATTACATTACGGGTGCTATTACCGCCGCCGGGGGGAGCTGGAATGCCAGTATCGTCGCTGAGATTATCCAATGGGGTCATGTCAAATTTATTGCTTCTGGATTGGGGTCTTTTATTACAATAAGCACACAGCACGGGCAATTTGCTGAGTTAACTTTGGGCATAGTCTTTATGTGTACATGGGTAGTGTTAATTAATATCACCCTCTGGAGAAAGCTGTATCAATATGCCCATCAAAGATACAACTTGCATGGTTGTTTATTATAAAAAATTAAAAAATAAAATTAAAAATACGGCTAGAAAAAACATGTTTAATTCAAAAAAAATATTATTAAAAATAAACCAAGTGACTAAATCTTTTCCCAAACCTGACGGCAAAGATCTTCTAGTCATAAATCATGTTGATCTCACCATGCATGAAGGCGAAATCGTTGCTTTATTGGGCCGCTCTGGCTCTGGAAAATCGACGCTATTAAGAATGATGGGGGGATTAACTAGCCCGACTTCAGGCGAAATTTTATATAGAGATATTCCGATTAAAAAACCAATGCATGGAATCTCCATGGTCTTTCAAAACTTTGCCCTCATGCCTTGGCTGACTGTTTTAGAAAATGTTGAGCTGGGCCTAGAAGCTTTAAAAATATCGGCAAAAGTTCGCCGTGAACGGGCTCTTAGAGCCATTGATATGATCGGAATGGATGGCTTTGAATCGGCCTATCCCAAAGAATTATCAGGCGGCATGAAACAGCGCGTTGGCTTTGCAAGGGCCCTAGTCATACAGCCCGATTTATTACTGATGGACGAGCCTTTTTCAGCGTTAGATGTCTTAACTTCAGAAAGTTTAAGATCAGATTTACTAGAACTTTGGCAAGATAAAGACAGCCCGATTAAAGGCATTTTTTATGTCACTCATAATATCGAAGAAGCTGTATTAACAGCCGATAGAGTTTTAATTTTTGGGGCTAATCCAGGTCATATTCGGGGCGAACTCAAAGTTAACTTAAAACATCCTAGAAATAGCCAAGACCCTCAAGTATTAAAATTAATCGACGATGTCTACATGATGATGACAACGACTGCTCAAGCCTCACAAAAATCAGCCCACCCCCATCATCCTGTTTCTATTGGCATTGAATACAGGCTTCCTGATACCGGCATTGCCGAATTAATAGGCTTATTAGAAGAACTGGATCAACTCCAGCAAAAAGGCCCGGTGGATCTTCCAGAACTCGCCGATGTGGTCAGATTAGACATTGATGATTTATTCCCCGTCCTAGAATCTTTAAATTTATTGGGCTTAGCCAAAATTTCTAAAGGCGATATCTCTATGACCAATATGGGCAAGAGCTGGATTGATTCGGATATTACGGACAAGAAAATCTTATTCGCCCAGTTATTAATTCAGCATATTCCATTAGCCAAACATATCTCTGAGCACTTAAACCAAGAACATCATAAGCGTGAGCATTATGATTATTTTCTAGGAGAGCTGGAGAGCCACTTTACCCAGTCTGAAGCCGAGCGGGTTTTAAATACCATGATTGATTGGGCGCGTTACGCGGAAATTTTTAACTATGACGCCAAGACTGGGTTTCTAAGTCTGGAAGATGTGGATTAGTGGATTAAATTTTTTAGATTTTTTTTAGGTTTTTAATTTTTTTTTAATTTTTACAGCAAAAAGAAAATTACACTTTGCGCTGTTTTTTTAAACTTTATAAAATTTTTAAAACTTGATGAAGGAGTTAGAAGATGTCTGGCGTTAAACCAAAAATAGTGGTGATAGACTTTGATAACACAATAAGCGCCGGACACGTTCACCATACTCTTGCCACAGCACACTATCCGTTTGATTCTGCTTCTACTGAAAAACGAACACCTGAAAACACTGAGAAGGCTTACAAAACAATTGAATCTATTCAAGTTTTAGAAAAACATTCAGGCGATTGGGCGAGATTTATCTCAGACTTATTGGATCAAGGATACAAAGTTGCTATCGCAAGTTTTTCAGAGTATCGAGACGTCTTAAAAAAGTTCATGGATCAAAAAATATTTCAGCACCCAGATATGAAAAAAGATTTCGAGTGCATTGACGGAATGCTTCAACAAAAATTTAAAAAATTTGTCAAGGTCCATTATTTAACGGGATACAGAACCCATGATGGTTCAGTTCCCGCGAATAAAAACGTTCATATTCAAGAACTAGCAAGCCATTACAAGATCACTGATTTTAATAATGTTTTTTTAATCGATGATACTAAAGCTAACACTGACGCTGCCAAAGCTCTGGGCTGTCACGCTTATCATCTAATAGGCGCGCCAGATTTTACAGTCATCAAACCCCTGATTGACTCAGCGTTTTCAGTGAGAGCTGAGGCAGCTGGAGCTGGAGCTGGAGCTGGAGCTGGAGCTGGAGCTGGAGCTGGAGCTGGAGCTGCAGCTGGAGCTGGAGCTGGAGCTGGAGCTGGAGCTACAAGAAAACATACGGGAACATGTTTGGTTTTTAACACTAAAGATCCTCATGTTATTTCTCGTGAATTAGGCACTCCCACCGCGAATAGACTTTGTCTGCGTTTAAGTCATAGCAATGAGAATCAACTCAGTTTATTTAGTGAAGGATCACAAAAAACTGTGGCCTATTATTTATATAAAAAAGTCGACGGATCAGAAACTACATACAAAGCACGTACAGCACGCATAGAGGATGAGGCTTCTGACTATAACCCAGATGGTTACATCCGATTTAATATTGAATCAGAATTACAAAGTACAGATATAAAAACACAGCTCAAGCTTCGCGACTTAATCAAAGCCATACTGATAAATCATCAAAAACTTCCACTGGACGCCAACCCAACACTAATTTTTAAGGCTTTTGTTTTTGCACCTCAGGAACTGGGCTTACTTCCTGCTTCAGCAGCAGGATCTTCTGGATCTGCTCGAAGCGCTCCACCACCAAAAAGCGGTGGAGCTGGAGGCGCCTTTGTTATGGCACCTAAAGCGGAAACTCCCAAAATTAAGGCGACTCCTGAAATATTGGGCAGACTAAGAAGAGCAATTTCGCTCAATCGATTTGAGTTATTTAATAGTGATCTGCAGACACTTCGCCCTCTTTCAGAAAATCAGGAGAATGGGCCATTGTTTACAGCGATAGAAGCTTTACCTGAGGCAAGCCGACAAAAATTCAAAGATGCCCTTAATACCAATTTAGGCCGTGCAAGCAGCACTGCGTCACCCAAGTAAATCTGCCCCCAAAACCCCTGGGAGAGACGAGGTCATTTTTATTTAGCTAACGCTTCGCAGGACGACCACCCTCTTCTGGGTCTTCTGATCTCCCATGTTTTAAAGAAGAAGCCGCAGCAAACGGATGACTCCCTGCTGATTCACACAATTCTTTTCGAGCCGCTTCTAAAATAAGACCTAAACCCTCTAAACACCTTACAGGTGCTGTCACAACAGGCGGTGGCGCTAGCGGCCTTGGCGCTGACATCAGAACACCTGAAGAAAAGGTTTCAGGAAGCCCGCTAAAATTTTCTGAGGGGTATTTAACACTCAGTCTTTCAAGCAATATCCCTGGAATAGAGGCCCTAAAAACAGGCGCTTGACTCAAATCAGTCTTTAAAAAAGCATAAAGATCTTCTGAAAAATTTTTTAAATATTCTGCAATTTCTAAAAAATTTTCCAAGCCTAATCGATTCTCTGGCTTAATTTCTGCCAACCATAAAAGCACTTCAAAAGCGGCTTTCCAGTGAATTAAAAATACGGGATGGTTCTGACCTACCAGCGCTAAAAAAGAAACTGCTTCTTTTCTCATATCTTTTAAATCTGAGGCTAATTCTTCTTCCATATCAAGCGCTAAATCTTCACGCATTTCTTCTTTGAGCGTCTCGTCTAAACAGTTCTTAATTCGAGGCATTCCCCCCTCAACAATAGACAAGAATTGCGAGTGATAATCATACAAGCCAAGGCTAGCAAAGCCGACTATTCCTAAGGAAAAAGCATCCATAAAATAGCCATAAGGATGTCTACCAGGAAAACAAAGTTCTCTTGCATCCCGAACGGTCGTTCTGACTCGTCTGATAAATTCAGGATCTGAAAACTCTGTTTCAGCAAGCGCAGCGCCATAGTCAATTAAAAAAGCCCTAGGTAATTGATCGTCTTTATCAGACGCCACAACAACATTCGCTGACTTAAGATCTAAATGCGCACAAGACCCTACAGAAGAGCCCAACTCAGAGAGCCGCTTCAATTGGCTCAAGAGTTGACTCGTGATGGAATAGCCTGCTGCAAATTTATGGAAAATTTTTCGAGGATCCAGAGGCTCACAAGGCCTAGGTGCAAATTGTAAAAAATAATGCCACAGCGTCTGAGTACCCAATTGAGGCATTCTAAAACGCGCCGCTAAAAGAGAACCGCCTTTTATTTCCAGAGAAAATTTAAAATGGACATAAAGAGGATTCATCAGGGTGAAAATATGAAATTCTTTAAAAAAAAGACTGGATATAAAAAGCAGCTCTTCAGGGCTCACAGTGCCTCTTTCTGAAAGAATATAAGAATCCAGTTTCAATATTTTTTTAAGATATCGCAGCCCTTCTTCAGCTTCTTCAGGCTCTTTTTTAGAAAAAATAATGTCCCCATACGTACCGCCTTTTATAGAGTCTTCAGGTTTTTCCGCGACCGCGCTCGCAGAAGACCCACCGCCTCCAGCACCATGACCTGCACGACCTGCACCACAGGGTAGAGGCGGACAAGGTGACTCATCAGCCTCTTTTATTTTTGAATCTAGAAGCAAGCGCCACTGGAACCCGTCTTCACTGCGCTTAATACGAATACGCCGATTTTGTCCGCTCAGTAAGCGCGGTATTTTTTTAAAAAATTCTGCTCGTAATTCTTCTAAGGTATTAAATAAATAAGCTTCTTTAAACTTTACTCCAGACATCCCTCGTCACCTCTCAAATTTTTTATTTTTTATTTTTTATTTTTTAGCCCCTGGGACGGTGCTGTTTCCGTAATCTTCAGTCCTGGCGCGTTTTCGAGCCGCTCCTGGTGCAAAAACATGAGCAGAGCGCCCAGCTGCACCGGCTCCAGCAGCCGACGCTGACTCAGCAGCCTCCAGAGCAAAAGCTTCTTTATTGGCCCACAATGCCCTGCCAACAAGCTTGAGATATTCGCTGATTTGAGCAAATTCACTCGCTTTCATTCGCGCCTCTCTGTCGGTGTCGATGAGCCAAAAAATAATGCCAATGGCATTTTTATAATGCTCACGCAATGAAGGCGGCACTCCTGAAATGCGATCCCCAGTCAAAAAATAGCGCTTCAATTGAGCGCACTTATTTAAAAATTGCCCTTCTAAAAGTAAAACCAAGGCTTCCAATTCTTCTGGCTTCCCAGCTTTTTCACGCTTTTCCACCGTCATTGGGTCCATAAAATCTCGCTCATAATTAAACCGAGAAGAATCAGAGAGATAACTTAAAATCATCACACCCAAAGACCACACATCAGCAGATGGGTGGTGAGGCTGGTCAAGAATAAAGGCTCGAATATCAGGATAAGTGGATCTAATTACGGTATCTGTCGCACAAAGATCTGGATGCAAAGAACCCCCAAAATCTACTAAATAAGCAGAAGGTAAGCCGGAAGGATTTGTTTTAATAATAATATTAAGCTCTTTCACATCTAAATGAACCCGTCGCCTTGAAGGGTCTGGCATAGAAGGATCTTGTAAAGCAGCTAATTGAAGTAGGACATCGGCCAGCACAGAAAAAATAAAAGCATGCCGTGCAAAGCGGTTAGGGGATCGATAAAGAGAGTCTTGACTGAGCACATATTGATGAAAATTCTGCGCACCCAAATCCTGCAAACTCATGCGCGCCGCACAAAAACGGGACTTAAATTCTGCAAGCTCTGAGGGCACGTCTGCGCGCTGCTCTAAACGCAATTTTTGAAAAAGGTGCCCGGGGGCATCAGGATAGGTCGAACAAAAATCTACAAATTCTTTAACCGCTGCCTTCCAAAATTCTCGCTGCTCTTTTTGAGAACAGCGTGCTCGATCTTCTGGTGTATAGGGTGTATAGACCGCTGGGCCTCTTTCAAAAATAAATCTTTCAGGTCTGAGTATTTTTCTCACCAGCGCTCCAGGTCTTTTTTTAGACTCATAGACCACCCCAAAAGAACCGCCACCACGAAGCTTGCGCCCAACAAAACTATTAAGATCCATTTTTTTAGGCTTAACCCAGCCAGCTTGATTGGAAAAATCCGCAGACCATGAGCCATCTCCAGCAGGCCAAATCACTAAGACTGCATTTTCATACGGCGTCTTCGGTATACAAGCGTCCACCAGCATTTCAAGATCTTTAAGCGATAGCTTGCGCGACTTTGTAAAACCTAAATTTAAAGCTTCAGTTCCTAGCTCTCCTGACATTTTCAGCCCTTTTAATATTTTTTTATTTTTTATTT
>CAMCUU010000014.1 GCA_945879065.1 Francisella tularensis subsp. holarctica | reverse complement strand
GCTTCGGCGTGGTTTTTTTTATAGAGAAAAAATAAAAATTAAAAAATAAAATTTTTAAATTTAAAACACGGGAATAAAAATAAATGTCTTTAAGAACCTTGGGTCTTCTAAGCCTGGTTTTAATCACCATAGGATCCGTAGATAGTATTAGAAACCTTCCAGCAACAGCGCTATTTGGCAGTAATATTATTGCTTTTTTTATTTTAGGTGCGGTGTTTTTCTTAATTCCTTCGGGTTTAATTTCAGCAGAGTTAGCCTCTGAATCTCGTGAAGGTGAAGGGGGAATTTATCGCTGGGTCACCGAAGCTTTAGGTCCTCGCTGGGGTTTTATCGCTATTTGGTACCAGTGGATTGAAAACGTGGTTTACTACCCGGCTTTATTATCTTTCGTTGCAGGGACGGTTGCTTATTTATTATTTCCAGCGCTGGCTGATTCCAGAATTTTTTTAATTATTTTTATTCTGGCGGCTTTCTGGATCATTACTTTATTAAATTTATGGGGCATGAAGGCCTCTAGTTTCTTTGCCAATATTTGTAGTTTACTAGGCCTGGTTTTACCCATGGGCTTAATTATTTTAACAGGCGCTATTTGGGTTTTATCTGGAAAACCCATGCATATTGATTTACATCCAGCGGCTTTGATTCCTAATTTTTCCCATCCCGATTTGTGGATGACTTTAACTGGCGTGATGCTTTCTATGTGCGGCATAGAAATTGCGACTATTCATGTCAGAGAGACTAAAAATCCTGAGAGAAATTTCCCTAGAGCTTTAATTATTTCAACTGCTTTTATTTTAATTACTTTAATACTGGGCTCTTTATCCATTGCCATTGTCATGCCTCAAGATCAATTAAGCTTAATCGCTGGGCTGATGCAGGCCTTTCAATTATTTTTCAGTGCGTATCACTTATCTTGGCTGATGCCCTTCATTGCCTGCTCTTTAATTATTGGGGGTCTAGGCGGTTTAAATAATTGGCTGATTGCGCCAACCAGAGGCCTTCACTATGCCGGTCGTCAGGGGCACTTTCCAGCTTGGTTATTAAAAGAAAATAAGCGCGGCGCTCCAGTGATTTTATTATTAATACAGGCTCTTATAGTCAGCTTTACTTTAATTGCTTTTGTTTTATTACCCAGTATTAACGCGTCTTATTGGTATTTAAACGTCCTAGCCGCCCAGCTCTATATGTTTATGTATATTTTAATGTTTATCTCTGGAATTATTTTAAAAATTCGCAATAAAAATAATCCTAAATTTCACCACAATAAAAATATCTATCAAATTCCAGGGGGTTCTTGGGGGACGGGTATTATTGGGGTTATGGGGATCATTGGGTCAATAGTCACTGTTTTGATTGGCTTTTTGCCTCCGTCGAATATTCATGCCGGTAGTGTTATTCACTATGCCCTGATGATCTTGATGGGCCTAGTTTTTATGAGTCTGCCGATTTTATGGCTGGCTAAAATTAAATATAAGCACTCTAACCATCAAGATAAAAATCATGCGTAAGGCAGTTGCATTAATTTCAGGGGGTTTAGATTCTCTCTTAGCGACTCGAGTTATTTTGGATCAGGGCATTCATGTCGAAGGGATTAATTTTTATACGGGCTTTTGCGTCGAGGCTCACACCCATGCGATTCGCAAACAAGATGAAGCCAAGCAAAAAAGAAATAATGCCCTATGGGTTGCCGAACAGCTGGGAATTAAATTACATATTATTGACGTCATAGAAGAATACAAAGATGTGTTATTAAATCCCAAGAATGGCTATGGGTCGAATTTAAATCCCTGTTTAGATTGCAAAGTCTTCATGGTTAAAAAAGCAAAACAGTGGATGGAAGAAAACCATTTTGATTTTATTATCACTGGTGAAGTCGTCGGCCAGCGGCCTATGTCCCAACGCAAGCAAACTATGCCGATTGTCTCTCGCGAATCTGAAGCTTTAGATCGACTAGTCAGACCTCTGTGCGCTCAGCACTTACCAGAAACTTTGCCAGAAAAAGAAGGCTGGTTAGATCGAAAAAAATTATTAAATTTTCATGGCCGTGATCGTAGACCCCAGATGGCTTTAGCTGAAAAATATGGCTTTATAGATTACGCCCAGCCTGCTGGAGGCTGCTGTTTTTTAACCAATCAGCATTACTCAGCCAAATTAATAGATCTCTGGACCGCTCGTGGTGAAAGGGATTATGAATTAGATGATTTGGTTTTATTAAAAATCGGCCGGCATTTAAGACCCAAGCCAGAATTTAAATTAATTATTGGACGCGAAGATGGCGAAAATAATTTCATGAGCGGGTATAAAAAAGCCATGGGTTATTTCGAAATCATGTCTCACATGGGGCCTTTGGCTCTAGTTGACGGAAAAATTAAACCAGAAGATAGGGTTCTCGCCGCTCAAATAGTCGCAAGATATTGCCAAGGGCGAGATCAAGAAAAAGTTGATTTAATTTACAGGGATTCTTTAGGGCTGACTTATCCTCTTTCCGTCAAACCTTTATCTCCAGATCAAATATTAGAGTCTTGGCATGTCTGAGAATCCATTTTATATCGTCTCTCCCCTGGCGGGAGAGACAGGCCCGAAGATGACATCGAGGGACAGAGAGGGGGTTGGGGAAAATCAGGAAGATCTTCAGCTTGATTTATCTTTTATGCTCTGCCCCATGCCGGTGATTAAATTACAAAATCAAATGAAAAAAATGGCCGTAAACCAAAACATAAAAATCACCTGCACGGATCCTGGAACCTTGCATGACATTCCAACCTGGTGCCGCCTACATGGGCATGAAGTATTAGAGATATTAAAAATATCAGAGCCTGATAAGAAAATAATTTTTTACATCCAAAAAATAAGACCCTAAAACTTCTTTTGGGCGCTTGATTCACGCGAAGCAGGCTCAGTAAAATCCCGCGCTATAACAAAGATAATAAAAAATAAGTCAGGTGATTTTATGCAAGAGTTTTTTACGCTGGTTAAGGCCATTAAAGAATTGAATTTTACAGCGGTGGATGAATGCCTGAAGAAAAAAGATACTAAAAAAGAGCTCAAAAAAAAATCCCTGACGCCTTTCGGCGCCTTGTGCCTTAGTCCAGCTGATTTCAAGGTTGAAGGGGTTATTCTTGGAGGTTGTGACACCTTTGTGACTTTGCTTCAAAAATTAGTGAACAGTATTCTGAAGAACCCCAAAAAACGCCAAGACGCCAAATCTGTTGGGGATCTTTATGAGTGTTTAAGATTAATTTTGATTGCTTTGAATGTGACAGATGCTTTGGCGCTCTCAGTGACTGATTCCAGTAACCTTTCGGATCAAGAAATTATTCTTCAGGCTCTTCAAAATCTGGCTTCGCCAGCCTCCCCTTCATACGCAGGCGCTGGATCTGGCGCTGGATCTGGCGCTGGGTCTGCGTCTGGGTCTGATGGCTCTGTGCCATCGACACCAGAGCGTAAGCGTTTTCGTAGTGGTCGGGGTGAAGGGACTCCGCCTGAATTAGAATTGCCGGGAGCTGCTTTACCTATAGGTAGAGTAGACGTAGGCCCGGAGCCCTTTGGACGACTTATGTTTACTGGCGCGCCAGTGAGGGTGGGTCATGAAAATCTTCAACGAGGAAGGGCAGCACCGCCACCCAGAACAACAACACCCTGGGCCACTTTTACTGCAGCAGTTGGTGAATTAGTTGGTCACAGAAGCCGTGGCTCTTCAAGTGGCTCCAGGGGTAGTAGTGTTAAGGGGGGGGATTTAGGTACGCCATTACTAGGTCCTGAATTAGGTCATGATTTCCCAGGATAACGGTGCTCCTAAAAATTTCGAATAATAAAACATCCCTAATGCCGTACTGATTCCCAGGTAAGATCCAAAAATCACATCGCTTAGAAAATGATAATTTAAAAGTAATAAACCTAGGCCCAGTAATAGGCCCAAAATTAAAAATAAATATTTTAATTTGGGATAATAAATCATGAGTACTGTCAGTCCCGCGCCATAAACACACATATGTCCCGAGGGAAAACTGCCGGCCTGATGTAACCAATCAAAGCCGTAAAGATGGGAATTTCTTAGAAATAAAAGCTGGGAACTATCGGCATATCGGGGCCCAAATCGCCCAAAGAAAAATTGCAAAGAAGATTTAATAAAAAAAGCCAGAGCCATGGTCAGACTCATAAATCCTAGGCTGTCTAGAAAATAATAAAATTTGGATTTTTTTTTGGATTTTTTTTGAGAAGCCTGGGAAAGTTTGGCAAAAAAATAAATCGGCAAAAACAAAGTAATTAATAAATAAGACAGTTCTGTCAGCAAGTTAAATAAATGCCCCGAGAGCACGCCCATAGGGCTTGCCCAGGGGCTGTATTGGGTGATTAAAATAGTAAACAGATGATTAAAATAAATCGCGGTTGGTTTGTCTAAATAAAAAATAGAAATCAACGTAGCAATTAAAACTAAAGGAAAAGTGATGAGTAAATAGGTCAGAACTGTCTGAGTAGGGGTGTGGATTGGGGTATTTTGCATGGGGGTTTTGCTAGGTCTTTAGGTAAAAATCTGAGAAAATAATTTATCTTAAAAATACAAAATTAAAAATAAAATATGACCCCCAAAAATAATTTAAATAATTTAATTTTAGAAATTAAAGATCTTAAGAAAATTTATACAAACCCAGCTAGTAAAAAACAAACAGAGGCTCTCACGGGGATTGATCTAGAAGTCCAAGCGGGGGATTTTTATGCTTTATTGGGTAAGAACGGCGCAGGGAAATCAACGGCGATTAGTTTAATTACTAGTTTAATTAAAAAGACCTCTGGGCTGATAAAAATCAATGGATTTGATCTGGAAAAAAATCCCATAGAAGCTAAAAAAAATATTGGTGTAGTTCCTCAAGAATTTAATTTTAATCCTTTTGAAAAAGTCGAAAATATTTTAATTAACCAAGCCTTGTATTACGGCATGAATTTAAAATTAGCGAAAGATCGCGCTGAAATTTTATTAAAAGAAATGGATTTGTATGCCAAAAGAAAAAATTCAGCCCGGCAATTATCAGGCGGTATGAAGCGACGCATGATGATTGCAAGAGCGCTGATGCATGAGCCTAAAATTTTAATCTTGGATGAGCCAACCGCTGGAGTGGATATTGAAATCCGTCAGGCGATGTGGAAATTTTTAAAAAAAATTAATCAAGAAGACCAGATTACGATTATTTTGACTACGCACTATCTCGAAGAGGCTGAGAATCTTTGCAATAAAATTGCGGTCTTAGATCAAGGGCGAATTATTAAAAATACTTACATGGCTGATTTTTTAAAAGAGCTGGAGTTTGAGACGGTTTTAATAGAATTATCTGATTCCCTTGATGTTGTCAGAGAGGCGGCTCTGACTCAATCAATCCAGCCTATTCAGCCTATTCAGCTTAAAAATTTCCCTGTCCGTTATATTTCAAATAATTTGTTAGAAATAGATTTATTAAAAAATCAAAATCTTGAAGACTTAATTTTTGAATTAAAAGCTGAAATAAAATCAAAATTAATAAATACCAATATTTATAGAGTCAGAAATAAATCAAATCGCCTAGAGCAATTGCTCATGAATTTAACCCGGGAGAGTAATTTAAAATGAGTAATTTCCAGCTTATTTCTAGAGGGTTTTATGGCTTATTAAGAAAAGAATTCAATCGGTTTTTGCGTATCTGGCCTCAGACTTTATTACCACCGGCCATTACTTTAATTTTATATTTTTTAATTTTTGGAAAAGTCATTGGTGCGCGTGTGGGTTTAATCAATGGCGTGTCTTACATGGCTTTTATTACCCCAGGCTTGATCATGATGCCCGTGATTATGAATGCTTATATGAACGTCGTGAGCTCTTTTTTTAGTGCGAAATTTACAAGATCTATCGAAGAGCTTTTAGTCTCGCCCATGCCCGATTGGGTGATTATTTTGGGTTATTGTTCTGGGGGTGTTGGTCGCGCGATGATCATTGGTTTCTTAGGATTAATCTTGGGCATGATTTTTGCGGGTGGGCAAATTATTCACCCTGTTTTAATGTTCTTAGTGTTAACCATTGCCAGCTTGATGTTTTCTTTAGGTGGTTTTTTAAATGCCTTATTTGCCAAGAATTTTGATGATACGACTATTGTCACAACTTTTATTTTGACCCCTTTGATTTATCTATCAGGGGTGTTTTATTCAATTAGCCAATTACCTATGTTTTGGCAAAAAGTGTCTTTATTAAATCCGCTGCATTATTTAGTCGAAATTTTTAGATACAGCATGCTGGGATTTTCGAGCGTGAATATAAAACTTTCTTTTTTAATTATTGTTTTAGTAACCCTGGGTTTATTAATTTTAAATTTAGTTTTAATGCGCCGTGGGTCGGGGCTGAGAGGGTAAAAAGGTAGGAATGGACAGTCATGGATAATAATTTTAATAATATTTCAACAATCAAGCCCAATATCCCCAAAGCTTTGATGCTCGCGCGGCGTCAGCTATCTGAGCTGGTTTGTGATGCGGTAAATCTAGAAAATATTAATTTTACCTTGCCGGAAATTCAGACTTTATTAGATGGCGTGAGCCTGGGTGGGCGAAAATTATCCGATCAGCAAGTGGCGCTGAATCAAGCAGAGGGTTGGAAATTTATTTTTACATCCGTGGAATCTGGAACTTTTAATTTGTCGCAAAAATTTGTTTGCGCTTGTCATGCGATTGCTGCTTTTCAAGAAGCCCTGGAGTGGGGGAGATTTAGATCGGGTTTAGTCACGATTGCTGGGACAGATTATTGTCCCCCGGAAGCTGGAAAATTAGAAAATCTATGGAAAAATTTAGAATTAAATTTTGATTTAAAAAATTTAAATAAAAATAATATTTATGACCAGGCTATTGGTATTTTTCTGGAGATGGCCAGGACGCAATTTTTCTATGATGTGAATAAACGCATGGGCAGATTTCTCATGAATGGTTTTTTATTATCTCAGGGCTATCCCGTGATTAATCTACCTGCTAAACGACAGCTGGAATTTAATCAGAAGATGCTGGATTTTTATGAGTCTAATAATAAAACGCCCATGATTGATTTTATGAAAAGTTGCTTAGATCCCAGAATTATAAAAATCATGAGTGAGTAGTTTTTAATTTTTTAATTTTTTAATTTTTTAATTTTATTAACTTATTGATTTTATTAAATTATGTTGTTTTATTTTGATTTACATAATTTATTAGTGTTAAAATAATTCCCCATAAAGTTATAAAAAATAATTAAAATATTGAAGGGGTTAAATCTTGGATACTTTGGCTTTTAAACGAACCCACTTGGCACAAGCGTATTGCGACAGTTTGGAAGGGTCTGGGATTGCCAATGCCCGTTCTGGATTATTTTTGACGGGCCCAAGGCGTGTTGGGAAAAGTACTTTTTTGATTGAAGATTTAATTCCAGAAGCGGAATCAAGAGGTTGGCTGACGGTCTATGTGGATCTTTGGTCGAATAAGCAAATTGATCCTGCTGTGTTAATTACAGAAGCGATTAAAACCAGTATTGCAGATCAGAAAGGGCGCTTGGGTAAGCTGGTAGACCAGGTTAAATTACAGAAAATTAATTTATTAAAAACATTTGAGTTTGATTTTTCTGGGCCTGGCCTGCCAGAAAATATTACTTTGGCCGATGCTTTAGCTTATTTGATTAAGCTGGCTGCTAAGCCTGTTTTATTAATGATTGACGAAGCGCAGCACGCACTGTCTAGCCAGGGCGGCATTAATGCCATGTTTGCGATTAAATCTGCTCGGGATCAAATCAATAGCATTAGCCGATCACCTGACTTAATGCTGACTTTGACGGGGTCTAATAGAGACAAGTTGGCGCAATTAGTCTTGAAAAAAGATCAGCCATTTTTTGGCGCAGAACTTATTGCTTTGCCTTTGCTGGGTCGAGATTACACGGATTTTTTTACTGCGAGCATTAATCAAGCGTTAGCGGTGACCAATCAATTTAGTGAAGACAGCGTTTGGGACGCTTTTAGATTAACGGGTCATCGCCCAGAGATTTTGAGGCAATTAGTTGGTCGAGTGGCCATGAATCATGAGGCTCAGTCTTTTTCTGATTTATTAAAACAAGATGCTTATTTGTGGCATGGACAAGTGTGGGAAGAGTTCGAAACTGATTTTAATAATCTGAGCGCTTTGCAAAAAATTATTTTAAAAAATTTAGTCTTAAAAGATCGCTCTATGTCTTTGTTTTCTGAGGAATCTATTAGTCAATATTGCCAAGACTTAAATCAAGACCTATTAACCGTTTCGGCCGTTCAAACGGCAATACAGTCTCTCCGGGATAATGGCTTTATTTGGCAATCCAGTCGCGGTATTTATGCCCTGGAAGATGAAAATTTTGGCGAGTGGCTTAAGCATCAAGTATCAATGATTTCTCAATAATTTTCTCAATAATCCCTTGGTAATTTGAAGTTTCTTCAGGGTACAATCGCCGCTTTTTTATTAAGTCGAAATAAGCTTTTTTTTAAGGAGCGCGCATGAGTTTACATACTGATTCTTATTTATTTACGTCTGAGTCTGTATCAGAGGGACATCCTGATAAAGTTGCTGATCAAATTTCAGATGCTGTTTTAGATGCCATTTTGAAACAAGATCCTAAAGCTCGTGTGGCTTGTGAGACTTTGGTGAAAACTGGCATGGCACTAGTGGCTGGAGAGGTTACAACAAGTGCTTGGGTGGATATTGAAGAGCTGGTTCGAAAAGTAATTTTGGGTATTGGTTATTCTGACCCCAGCATGGGTTTCGATGGGCAGTCTTGTGCGGTATTAAACGCCATTGGCAAGCAGTCGCCAGACATTGCGATGGGCGTAGATAGATCAGAGGGTGATCAGAGTGCTAAAGATCAAGGTGCTGGAGATCAGGGATTAATGTTTGGGTTCGCGACCAATGAAACAGAAGTATTAATGCCCGCGCCCATTACTTATGCGCATCGTTTAATGCAACAGCAGGCGATAATTAGAAAAAGCAAGAAATTAGCCTGGTTACGTCCTGATGCGAAAAGCCAAGTGACGATGAGATATGAGCATGGCAAACCTGTGGAAGTCGATACCATTGTTATTTCAACGCAGCATGCGCCAGATATTAGCTATGCAGATCTTAAAGAAGCCGTGATTGAAGAAATTATTAAACCTGTAATTCCTACAGAGTGGCTCTCTGGAACGACTAAATATTTTATTAATCCAACGGGGAAATTTGTGATTGGCGGACCCCAAGGCGACTGTGGTTTAACGGGGCGTAAAATTATTGTGGATACTTATGGTGGCATGTCTCGTCATGGCGGTGGGGCTTTCTCTGGAAAAGATCCTTCAAAGGTGGACAGATCTGCGGCTTATATGGGCAGATATGTTGCAAAAAATATTGTCGCGGCTGGATTAGCGGATAAATGCGAGATTCAAATTTCTTATGCGATTGGAGTCGCTGAGCCAACTTCTATTCATCTGGAAACTTTTGGGACTAATAAAATTAATCATCATGAAATAGAGATGTTAGTGCGTGAGCATTTTGATTTGCGTCCTGGAATGATTATTAAGCAATTAGATTTACTCAGACCTATTTATCAAAAGACAGCATCTTACGGCCATTTTGGTCGTGAAGAGCCTGAGTTTACCTGGGAAAAAATAGATAAAGCCGAAGCTTTAAGAGCGTCTGCGAAGTTTAAGAAATAATAAAAAATTTTAAAAAATAAACAGGGAAAAACACCGTGAACAATTTGAATAACTTCACTGATTACAAAGTCGCTGATATCAGCTTGGCCAGTTTTGGCCGCAAAGAAATGAATATTGCTGAGACTGAAATGCCCGGTCTCATGGCTTTAAGAAAAGAGTTTGGAGTCTCTCAGCCATTAAAAGGCGCGCGTATAGCAGGCTGTTTGCATATGACGATTCAGACAGCGGTTTTAATAGAAACTTTAATAGCGCTAGGGGCTGAAGTTCGCTGGTCGTCTTGTAATATTTTTTCAACCCAAGATCACGCTGCGTCTGCGATTGCAGCCGCTGGAATTCCTGTTTTTGCCTGGAAAGGGGAGACGGAAGAAGAGTACATGTGGTGTATTGAAAAAACGATTTTTGGATTAAATAACTGGGTGCCCAATATGATCTTGGATGATGGTGGGGACTTGACCATTCATATTCATGAGAAATATCCAGAGCTATTAAAAAATATCAAAGGCGTGACTGAAGAGACCACTACTGGGGTTCATAGACTGTATGAAATGCATAAAGCTGGAAAATTATTGTGCCCGGCTATTAACGTCAATGACTCTGTCACTAAATCTAAATTTGATAATTTATATGGCATTCGTGAGTCCATGTTAGATGGGTTAAAGCGCGCAACCGATGTCATGGTTGCTGGAAAAGTCTGCGTGGTTCTAGGGTTTGGCGATGTGGGCAAAGGAGCAGCTCAAGCTTTAAGAGCGATGGGTGCCTGTGTTTTTATTACAGAGATAGACCCTATTTGTGCGCTTCAGGCCGCCATGGAAGGTTATAGAGTTGTTTTGATGGACGATGCTTGTGCCTATGGGGATATTTTTGTCACAACCACTGGAAATACCGGGGTGATTACCCATGAGCATTTATTAGCAATGAAAGACCAGGCCATTGTTTGTAACGTTGGGCATTTTGATAATGAAATTGACGTCGCGTCTTTAAAGCAATATTCCTGGGAAAATATTAAGCCCCAGGTCGACCATATTATTTTCCCCAATGGCAAAAGAATTATTTTATTAGCCGAAGGACGTTTGGCTAATTTGGGCTGTGCGAGCGGTCATCCGAGTTTTGTCATGTCGACTTCTTTTACGAATCAGGTCTTGGCCCAAATAGAGCTCTGGACTAAAAGCGAGCAATATCAAAAACAAGTGTATGTTTTACCCAAAAAATTAGATGAAAAAGTCGCGAGATTACATCTGGAAAAAATTGGGGTCCAATTAACCCAATTAAGCAAAAAACAGGCGGATTATATTAGCGTGGATATCCATGGGCCCTATAAACCAGAGAATTACCGGTATTAGATTTTTCTAAGATCTGATTTTTCTTATAGGGGCGGACCTATGTGTCCGCCCTTGCTTTAGATGGCAGGTGCTGATCTACAGAGGGCGACATTTTTGAATAAACCGCATTTAAGTTTTGAGTTTTTTCCTACTAGAACCCCTGAAGGTTTTGAGAAATTAAAAAATTTATCTCAAGAATTATTACAATTTAATCCAGATTGTTTCACCGTCACTTTTGGCGCAGGTGGGTCAACGCGAGAAAAAACATTTGAGACCGTGAAAACTATTCAAAATTTAACTCACAAACCTACGGCCGCCCATTTATCTTGTATTGATTCGACTCAAGACAATATTTTAAAAATCTGTCGGGATTATCAAAATAATGGAATCAATCATCTGGTTTGTTTAAGAGGCGATATTCCTTCGGGTATGGGGTCTTCTCAAGACATTGGCGAATTTAAACATGCCAGTGATTTAATCAGATTTATTCGGGAAAATTTTGGGGCTTATTTTAATATCGCCGTCGCCGCTTATCCTGAATATCACCCGCAATCTAGCTCTCCAGATCAGGATTTTTTAAACTTTAAATTCAAAGTCGAGCAGGGGGCGGATTTAGCTTATACCCAGTATTTTTATAACCCCGATGCTTATTTTTATTTTTTAGAAAAATGTCATAAAAATCAAATAAATATACCTATTGTTCCAGGTATTATGCCGATTATTAACTTTACCCAAATTGCTCGATTTTCAGAATCTTGCGGGGCTGAAATTCCCAAATGGATTCGAAAAAATTTAGAAAAACTGGCTGAAAAAGATCCAGAAAATCTCGAAGATTTAAAAAAGTTTGGTTTAGAAATTTTAATTAAGCTCTGTGAAAACTTATTAAAAAACGGCGCGCCTGGTTTGCATATTTACACCATGAATCACTATGCCCCGACGGCGCAAATTATGGCGGCGTGTTTTTAGTTTTTTTTAATCAAATAAATCTTCTAGTTTCACCACTTTTCCAGAGACCAGTTCTTTTGAATAGCTGTTGCTCACAAGACCATTAGCCGAAATAAAACTTAAAAAAATCTGCTTTTGAGTTTTAGTTTTTTCAGTAAACATTTTGATTTTGTTTTTAAGATTTTCGGCGTAGCTCTTATCAATACTAAAGGGCTGTTCTGTATATTTGATTTCACAGAGTGTGATGGCGTCATCGTTACGGTCAATTAATAAGTCAATTTGAGCGCCTCTGCTGTCTTTGATTTTTTGATCGCTTTTACATTGCCAGGAAGAAATAAACTCAGCGGTTTTAATATCCAAAGCTTTGACAATGGCTTCAATATGTTTTTCACAGACAGCTTCGAATGCGTAACCAGACCAAGCATGGTAGCTCGGTTTGCTTTGTTGCTTAAGCCAGTGATCTGGCATTTTTTTAAATTGCTGAAAAGGCTCAACCCAAGACAAATAAAACAGGCAAAATTCATCGATTAATTTGAAATAAACATCTCGTTTTTTCCCAAAAGAAGTATGGGGCTCTATGAATCTGGCTTGAGTTAAATTATCTAAACGCTCTGTGAGTCGCCCACCAATCGATGCTTTAGGAGTCAGTGCTGTGATTTCGTTGCGAGTCAGCCCTTGGCCACTTTCAGCAATCATTTTAATGAGGGAAATATAGTGCTCGGCGTCTGTAAATAAAGAAGTAAAAAGTTTATTAAATTCATCTTTAAGCGGCGCCTGGGTGTCAAATAAAATTTTCTGAATATTCTCAGAAGCCGTGAGACCAGGCTCGAGATATTTTAAATAATAAGGCACACCGCCTAGAGCTAGGTAAGTTTCTAAAATATGATTTTTGTTAAGAGTGATATTTCTATATTTTAAAAATAAAGCAGTCTCAGAAAGTGAGAAGGGCGCAAGACGCATCTCACAAGTACAGCGATTATGAAGGCCACCTTTGTTATAAATAATATTTTTAATAATCCAGGATGCGCTCGAACCACAGGCAATCAAAATCATTCGTGGATTGGTCGACCATCGATGGTTCCAGCTGTAGTCCAGAGTTTCTAAGAGTTTAGATTTTCGTGTATGCATCCAGGGTAATTCATCTAAAAATAAAACTATTTTTTGATCTTTAGGTCTTGGGTCATTTTGAATCAGCTGATCTAATAATTTAAAAGCACTTTCCCAGGAGGCGGGAGTTTCTAAGCTAATCCCAGAAGTAAAACATTGGGATAAAGATTCTGTGAAATTTTTTAATTGGGTTTGAAGGGAGCCCTTCTGTTGGCCTGTTGCATGGATAAATACGCAGGGCTTCTGACTGAAAAATTCTCGTATGAGATAAGTCTTCCCGATTCGACGACGACCGTAAGTCACAATAAATTCAGCTTCTTGGCTGTTCATGGCTTTATGAAGCTGGTGAATTTCTTTTTTTCTGCCAATGATTTCCATGAATCAAAACTCCATTAAAAATATAAAAAAATAGCGGCCACTTATAGAGTATTATAAGTGGCCGCTATTTTTCTATATAAATCTTAATCTTAGGATGTTTATTTTTTCAAAATAGATTTAGAAAATAATTTAGGTAATAACAAATTAAATTCACAGACTTCTGTTTCGCCATTTTTATTTTCTGAATAAATCAAAGTGCTTTCAGTAGCAAATTCTGCCAATTGCTGACGGCAGCCACCACAGGGCCAAATAGGAATTTCAGTATCTGAGCTGAGATAAATCGTTTTAATTTCTTGCGAAGAGCCTTCAGAAATTAATTTACCAATCGCCGTCGCTTCTGCGCATTGGCAGACGGGATAGGCGACGTTTTCGACATTACAGCCGGAAAATAATTCTCCATGGCTGTTTTCTAAGCACACACCGACTCTAAAATTAGAGTAAGGCGCATAGGCCCGATTTTTGGCTTGAATGGCAAGTGAAGAGAGTTTATTTAAATCAGTCATGAGTGAGCTTCTCCATTTTTTTTATTTTTTAAATTATTTAAATTATTTAAATTATTTCCGTAAGTCTCTGGGAGCTTCCAGGCGCAATAAAGGCTAATTAAAAATCCAATCGTTAAAATACTTAAGCCCACTTGGTAATCCCCTCGAGAATAAATGCGAGCGCCTTGAATCATTAAACCCTGGGAATGCCAGTTCATCAGCAAGCCCACTAAAGGCTGTAACAAAGCCGGCGTGCCCATAATAATCACAGATGCAAAGCCCAGCGCTGTTCCAATATTCTGAGCCTGATTAGTCTCTCGAATCACGGGGTAACCAATAATTTGCGAGCCTGTAAAAAAGCCCAAAGATAAAAATAAAATTAAATATAAATAATAATTTTGAGCATTATCTAAGACGGACGCAGGGAGATATAAAATAATTAAAAAATTAATCAAAGAAATAAGTGCTGTGATTAACATCGGCTTTTTTCTCGATCTTAAAACATCAGACCAGACGCCAAAAACAGTCGAACCCAGAATAGTCCCAATGAAAATCATCATGCTGATATTAGAACCCTGAATATCTGTAAAACCATGGACCTGCATCATCCATTGGGTTCCGAATAATCCGGCTAATAACATAATGGGTAAATTCATGGTGCAGATATAAAGCCCCGCGAGCCAGTTATATTTATTAATCAGCATCGCGTAAAAGCCATCGAACCATTTTAAGGGCGAGCTTTGTAAAGCAGCGTGAGAATGATCTTCAGGGGCGTCTTTAATTAAGAAAATCATCAAAATTAAAATAAATAAACCCAAGAGCGCCGTGATTAATAAAGCCTCTCTCCAGCTTGTTTGATCTATTAATAAAGTCAGGGGCGTTTGAGAAAGAGCCCCGCCGAGCATACCCAAAGTGACGACTATGCCTGTCACTTGACCCATTTTTCTAGGCGGGAACCAGCTTGCTGCGAGTCTTAAAATACTTAATAAGCAAAAAGCGCTGGCAGTACCTGATAAAAATCTAGAAATCACTAAGAACCAGGCATTGCTGGACCCGGCAATTAGGCCCGTCCCCAAAATACACAGGACCATGCCCAGTAAAATTAATTTCTTAGAAGAATATCTGTCCAGCATGACGCCGGCGGGGTAGAGCAATAAAGAATCTGAAAGAAAATAAAACGCTGAAACTAGGGCGACCTGGAAAGCAGACAGTGAAAAAGTGGATTCAAAACTTAAGGCCAGAGAATTAAACATATTCATCTGGATAAATTCATAGAGAAAAAATAGAGCGGCGGTTAAAACAATAATCCAGGCTTTTGTTAAGTTCTGGGGTTTAGATTCGCCGTGAAAGTGGCTCTGGGTCTTATTTTTTTGAATTGGCACTGTGAATTTGCTCGGGATTGAAGTCGCGGGATTTTACAGAAAGGGGGTGCTGAGCTCAATGGGGTTTATTTGTGAAATTTATTTATTGGATTTCCAATAAAAAATTATGAAAAGTTATTTTTTTTAGCATTGATTAATTATATCTTTGCCAAGAAATTTTTAATAAAAATTAAGGGATAAGTATGTCAGGGAAAATGTCAGGGGAAGTTGTAGATTTCAGAAAAGCAAGATATGCAACATATGAATTCGAGAGGGCTTCTTCTCATTCTGTAGATGTTCATGGTAATGAATTTTGGATGAGCTCTGCGCATGATTATTTAGAAATGAACTGTATTTATGAACAAGCCATTTTTTGTAATGCGGTAAATGTTGGAGCCTCAGATGTTGGAGTCCGAGCTTATTTAAGTTTTTATCATGTAAAGACGAGTGAAACTGTTGCTGCTACTGAAGTGCCTTCTGATGGAAATCGATGCCGAATGAATTATGACGAAACCAGTAATACTTATTTGGTGTATGTTCCTGTGGGGAGATCGCCGGTGTTTGCATTCAATAGTGGGACTGTTCCGTTTAAAAAAATTAAGCGCTTGGAGTCCTCTTATTCAGCAATGTCTTCATTCAGTAAGCCAGTCTCATTTGTGGGAATTGTTGAGGCAGAATATCGATTCAGTACATCAGAATCCCCAACTATGTACAAAAACATTCTTACCGGTGAAGTGCGTGAGGGCAACGCAAATGAAGCATTGCCCGGATATTCAGGGCCTGAAGTTTCTCAGAACTTTTTAGCGATAGGAAATATTCATTATCAAAGATTTCTGGACGGAATCCCAAGTGAAGACCGGAGTATTGTTAAACAGTTTCGAGTGGTTCCTGAAGATTCTTCTGAAGCGATGGATTCTCAAGATGCTAAAGAATTAACAGAAGAAAAAAGCCAAACAGTCCTGCCAACTCATAGATTCGCACTGACTTTTTTTCCTGTTAAAGATAGCAGTGTGTCTTTTACGGCTCAGAAAGAAGATTCAGATTCAGATTATTCAGATTCAGAGGCAGATGATCCATTTGTTGGTGGGGCAGCGCCACGTAGTACTGTGAAGGGGAACGGTGCCGCCTTAGCGACAGGGCATGTGTTAAAACAAGGTATTTCTCTTGGAAAACCTGATACAGCAACAAGCTGCCTGACTACTTGCGCCTCACGTTTCTTTATACGATTTGTTATAGACCCAACATGGGAAGCTGGTGGAGCTGGAGCTGGAGCTGGAGCCGGTGGAGCTGGAGCTAGAGGTCCTGTGGCTGGAGGTGGAGTTGGAGCTGCAAGTGATAAAGACAGCATCACAAAGGCTGTGATTGACGCTTGTAGGGCTTATACAGAATCCGTCTCCGGTGCCCGTGTCTTTTTTGGTTTGGCAGCGCCTGTGGGTGCTTTAATTTCAGCGCTTGATAGCGATATAAGAGTTCCAGTGGACATTGCTAAAGCGATTAATGGATTAGATATTTCTGGGCCGCATCAAAGTAGAAAAACATTAATTTCGTCCCTAAAAAATTATTTGAATTCAAATAAAGATGTTTATGGCTTGTGTGATGAAAAAACACGGGGCGTGTTTGGTTTGGGAAGCACTGTTGAGCCTTCTTAAGGCCCTTCTAAACCCCTTCGGCGAATTCAGCCGGGGGCTATTAATTCAGTGGTGTTTTATCCAGCAGATTAAAACTTTTTAATTTAAAAAATCGCCCAGATTAATAATTTTCATAAAGATTTGAGAGTCTCTGACAGATTCTTGGACTTCGTTGGCGTGGATTAATACGGGGAAACAAGAAAAAGATTTAGGGTGTTTAAGATTTTTAATTTTATTTTTTACTTCTTGAATAATCTCTGAGCTGATTAAATTTTTAGAAAATTTAATTTCACAAATAATCAAATTGTGGTGTCTTGTTTGAATTAAATAGTCAATTTGGCAGCCTGCTTGTTGGGTATTTTTCTTTTGAAAAAAAGGATTGTCAGAAACAATGTCTCGCGCCGAATAGCCTAGAGATTCCCAGATCAATTCTCTGTTTTGTAAAACTAGATTTTCTAATTGCAAGCCTAAAATGCTCGGCCAGCTGGGAAGATCTAATAAAGAAAGGAAAGGTGTGTTTAAACCTCTTTGTTCAATTTTTTCTTTATGGGGCTGGAGGCATCGCAAATAAAACCTTAAATAATTATCACTGAGTCGATACCGACTTAATTTGCCTAATTCTCCTGACTGGAAATCCCAGAGAAAATCTCGGCTAATAAATCCTGCAGTGACTAAGTCATTTAAATAATCGGTCAAAACACCAGAAGGTTCCCATTGGATACTTTCGGCAATTTGACGAGTGTCTTTGGGTCCTGAAATTAAAGATTCGACAATTTTTTTATAAAGCCCAGCGCGTTTATCAAATAAGTCATTGAAGATCACATCAAACTCTCTCAGTAATAAACCCCCAGGGGTTAAACACAGGCGTTCTATGTTTTTCTCAAAGGGCTGCGAGAGGTCAAACGCGTTGATATATAAAGGAACGCCGCCAGTGACGCAGAGCACTTTAAGTTTTTCATAGGGGGTGATTTCACGATCTTTCCAGAAGGCATTGCAGTCTTTTAAACCTAATGGCTTTAATTCAATGACATGATCGATGCGACCTACAAACCCCGTACTGGATAAAATATTTTTTTGAATCCAGCTGGAAACCGACCCGCAGAGAATCAGTAAGACCTGCGATTTATTTTTAAAACACTCATCCCAATCGCTTTTTAACTTAGGCAAAAAAGTAGGGTCCTCAAGCGCCATCCAAGAAATTTCATCAAAGACAATAACCGCTTGTTTACCTTCGATTTTTAAAGCTAAAAGTTTAAATAAATCAGACCAGTCTTCAGTCTTGATTTCAGGTAAGCCATAACTGCTGAGTGTCTTCGCAAAAGAAGCTCTTTGATCAGTAGCGCTTATATTTTTATCAGGGGGTAGGCCCATAAATTTATACAGAACTTTATTTTTAGAAAATTCTTCAATTAACGCACTTTTTCCAATCCGACGTCTGCCATAAATCGTTATTAATCTGGATTCTTGTTGGGAGTAGTAGCTTTCCAGTAATTTTAACTCAGCTTCTCGGCCATAAAATTTAAAATTTATTGGTTGTGTGATTTTAGTCATTTTACTGTAAATCCAGTTCTTGTGATTTTCAGTAAATCATAAAGCGATTTTTACTTTACTGCAAATCATTATTTCTTGATTTGTAGTAAAGTAAAAATGGGTTCATATTTTAACTTTTAGGTCATAAAGATGAATCGCTATGCTTTAAATCACTTGGAAAATTGGCTTACATCTGATCAACGTAAGCCTTTTATTTAATTGAGCAAATTCCGAGGCTCTTAGAGAGCGTTTTTTTGAGCTTGCATGCAGATAAACGGGGGTGATTAAACACTGGTATTCGACCTAGATTTTTTAAGCGTTCTAAGACATGTTCAGCCCCGTAATTTTCTATAGGGGCCATGATGTATTTAAAATTTTTCAGTCTTATTTTGTTCAGTCCAGTGTTTGTCTTTGCCAACGGCTTGGCGGGGTCAGGCTCAGGCTGGACACCCGTTATTTCACTCTTCGCAGGTGCTGGAAATATTCATGCCGGTAGCCAATCCCAGACAAGTACGGGCGATGATAATGAGCTGTTTATTTATAACAGCCCTAGTGAAAATAAGACGGTCGGACTTGGGGGTGTTTTTATAGGCGCTCAGCATGATTTATCTTCCCAGTTTTTTATAGAAACTGGTTTGGAATATAACTATCTGAGCTCTATGAATATCACGGGGTCTAATACCACTGGCAATGATCCTGAAAGTGATCCTGAAAGCGCTACGGCCTACAGCTATCAGTATAAATTCCAGACACAGCAGCTTTTAGCCGTTGCGAAGTTATTTACCCAAATTAATTTTTTACAGACGCCCCATGAACTCTATCCCTATGTCTCTCTGGGCCTGGGGGCGGCGTTTAATACCAGCCATGATTTTTCTAGCTCGACACAAGAATCAGGCAGCGTGAATCTCACGCCAGGCTTTGATTCCCATACGGATATTAATTTTAGTTACCGCTTAGGTTTAGGGCTGGAGACCAATCTTTCTGACAATCTCAGAGCAGGCTTGGGTTATGAATTTATTGATTTTGGAAAGAGCGCTTTAGGCCAGGGCGAAGTCACTATGAATAATTACAGTACGCCTACGAATTTTAATTTGGCAGGGCCTAAGACTTATGCGAATGAGCTCAAGGCTCAAGTTTCTTATTTATTTTAATTTTTATTTTAATTTTTATTTTAATGGGCTGATGACAGATGCGTATAAAATATTTTTTAAGTTTGAGTTTATTAACCAGCGTATTAATCAGCACTGCTTTTGCAGGGGCGAGTTTTAATATTGCGCCAGATACTAATTACCCTTGGCCCACGAGTGTTTATCCAGGTCAGATGGTTCATGCGTATTATCAAGTTACTAATCAGACCAGTAGCACGCGCTCTGGCTATCAAATACAAGGCTTGCCCAGCACGGTCACACAAAATACAGCGGGTGAAAGTGATTGCCCCCAGTCTATTTCTTTAAGTCCTAGTGCCAGCTGTATTTTAAAATTAAATATTACAGGACCTACACAGTCTAATTTTGCCTTATGTCATGGAAGTAATTGCACGAGTGCCTCTGTGCCTTTAAGTATTGATCAAGCCAGCACGCCAATTTCTTATGCCTATGTCGCTGATGCGTATGATATTGGTGGCAATCCCCCTTATGCCGCTGGTGTATTCCAGTGTGATTTAAATACAGACGGTAGTTTTGGAGCTTGTGCGGCAACGCCCAGTGCGAATGCCCCCAATTGGCAGCCATCGTCTATCAGCTTTGCGACAGTGAATTCTGTCAAATATGCCTATGTGTCAGATTCAAATAACGTAGCAACTTACCAATGCTTGGTTAATTCTGATGGTGCTTTGAGTGCTTGTACTTTGATGACTGGGATAGAGACTCCAGGTGGTGCGATTACTTTTGCGAGCTTCTCAGGGGCGCAATATGCCTATATTGCCAATGGTGAAAATATTGCCCAATGCGGTTTAAATTCTGAAGGGCTTTTTACCGCTTGTGAAACCACGCCGTCTTTTGACTCGCCTTCTTGGATCTCAGTGATGTCAGTCGCTTTTGCAACGGTGAATAATAATCCTTATGCATATGTTGTGGCTGCGATTGGAATTTTTAATGTCAAAGTTTTTCGTTGTGGCGTGAATAATCAAACGGGTGATCTGATCGGCAGTAGCTGCTCTGTGATTTCAGATTCCAGTATACAGTTTCCGCGCTCAGTAACGTTTGGAACTGTAAATAATACCCAGTACGCCTATGTCGCGGATCAATCTCAGGGCGTCTTTCAATGCAGTTTAAATTCTAATGGGAGTTTTAATACTTGTGCTGTCACAGGCCCGACGGCTTATCAATTATCTTTTAATACGACCAATAATACGCCGTATGCCTACGTCGCAGGACAAGCGGGTGTGACCCAGTGTGGTTTAAATAGTGATGGAAGTTTTGAATCTTGTGCCTTAACCCCTTCAGAGAATTCAGCCTGGTCTGGGTATATTAATGCGGTGGTGTTCAGCTCGGGAAATTAAAAATCATGATTTCTTGATTTCTCTCGCTGTTTTTACTGATTATTGTAAAAATATGCCTTTATATTTTTACAGCTGCTGTTAAAATATAAGCCTATATTTTAACATTTGTGTCTGGTAAGGCGAGATAAAGATGAATCGTTATGCGTTGGATCACTTGGAAAATTGGCTTATCTCTGATCAACGTAAGCCTTTGATTTTACGAGGCGCACGGCAGGTCGGCAAAACGTGGTTAGTGCGATCTTTAGCAGAAAAATCTGGCAAAAAGCTCTGTGAAATTAATTTTGAAAAAAGGCCAGAATTAGCCCTGCATTTTTCCTCTAATGAACCCACTGAAATTTTGAAAAGTTTGGCCTTGGACTTGGGTTTGAAAGCCGCCCTAGATCCAGAGAAAACTTTATTATTTCTAGACGAAATCCAGGCAGCTCCTGAACTGTTAGCCAAGTTGCGTTGGTTTTATGAAATGCTGCCTGTATTGGCCGTTATTGCGGCTGGTTCTTTATTAGAGTTCACGCTGGCTGAACATTCTTTCAGTATGCCGGTTGGGCGTGTGAGTTATTTCTTTCTGGAGCCTTTAGGTTTTGAAGAGTTTCTTTTAGCTAAGGGCGAAGAATTATTAGTCCAGGCTTTGCAAAAATTAGATAACGGACCCGAATCTCAGTTTTGGAATGAAGCTTTGCATCAAAAAACTAATCTGCTTTTTAAAGAATATTTATGGACTGGGGGGATGCCTGAAGCCGTAGTTACTTGGGTTAAAACGGGGCAGCTGGAAGCCATTTCAGAGGTGCATCAAAACTTGATCAGCACTTATCGAGATGACTTTTCAAAATATGCGGGGCGTTTAACACCAAAGTATCTCAATGATGTTCTTTCTGCGGTTCCTCGATTTTTGTCTCAGAAATTTATTTACAGTCGGGTGAATCCTGAAGCCCGACATGGGAGCATTAAGCAAGCCGTGGAACTTTTGACTCAAGCCCGCCTATGCCATCTTGTCCAAGCGGTTCATGCCAATGGAATTCCCTTGGAAGCTGAGAAAGATGATAAAAATTTTAAATTGATCTTGATTGATGCGGGCTTAGCCACAGCAAGTTTGGGCTTGAGTTTAAAGTTTTTTTCTTCGACAGATTTTTCAGACACGGTGTGGGTCAATCAGGGGGCTTTAGCGGAGCAAGTTGTTGGACAACTTTTGCGGCTTAATTTTCCTTTTTATATGAGCCCCCATTTGTATTATTGGACTCGATCTACCCCGGGCTCCAGTGCAGAGATTGATTATTTAATCCAGCACCATGATCAATTAATTCCTATTGAGGTAAAGTCGGGGACAGAAGGAAAAATGCGGTCTCTGCACCAGTTTATGGCAGAAAAAAAAGGGACGTTTGCGCTCAGAATCTACGCAGGTCCTTTATTGATCAGCCCCGTTAAGGTTCGGACAACGACAGGACAGGAGGTGGCCTATCAATTGCTCTCCATTCCTTTTTATTTAATTGAGCAAATTCCGAGGCTTCTGGAGCATTTTTCTTAGTTTTTATTATTTAAATCAGGCGAGTGACTTCAGTTCCTAGAGCCCGTATGATCGCCTGTTTTTTAATAAAGAGAGCCCTCCATGAGTTCAAATATGAGTTCAAATATGAGTTTAAATATAAGTTCAAATAAACATCCCAATATGCTCTGGTATATCGCCCTTTTATCAGCCCTCATGTGTATTCCGTTTGGGGTGATTAATTCTCTTTTGGTTTTGTATTTACAGCATGTGATGCATTTAAATCAGCATGAGCAATATGCGACTTTTTCAGCTTATAACGCCATGTTATTTGCTTTGCCCCTGATAGGCGGATTTACTGCAGGGAAATTTGGCTATAAAAAAGCGCTCGTTTTTTCCACTCTGCTCTGTGTTCTAGGCGCCCTAGTTTTATGCGTGCCTCAAGAATTATTTTTACATTTGGGCTTGTCTTTATTTGCGACAGGTGTGGGGATGTATGTGCCTACTTATCTAGTTTTAGTGGGTAAGATTTATCAAAAAAATGACCACCGCTGGGAAGGTGGTTACACCGTTGTTTATGTTATTTCTAATATGGGCTTTTTAATTTCTGCGTTTATGGGCGGGTATATTCAACGATATTTTGGCTTTGGAGCGGCGTTTATTACAGGGGGTTTATGCATGGCCCTGGCTTTTTTAAGCTTTCCCTGGATGTTAAAAAAAATTAAATGTGTCGATGGATTAGAAATTCCAGCGCAGTCAAAATTATCTGAAGGCATGAAAGTATTTTTCATGGTTTTAATAGCGCTAATTACGATTCCCATTTGTTATTTTTTATTAATCCACGCCAAGTTATCCAATGAAATCTTATTAGGCGTCGTAATTTTAGAAGTCTTAGGGGTCTTAATTTTGGCTTTGAGACAAAAAAATCCCAGAGATAAATTTAAATTATTTGCCTTTTTAATTCTTTCTATTACTTCCATGGGTTTTTGGTCTTTGTATATTCTTGAGCCGTCTTTGCTCACCATGTTTATTCAAAGCAATGTGAATAGAAATTTATTTGGGCTGGATATTCCGCCTTCTGTTTTCTACGGCTTAAATCCATTTTTTATTATTTTATTAGGCAGCTTATTAAGCATCCTCTGGGTTTTTCTAGAACGCAAAAAAATTAACCCTTCTTTGCCTTCTAAATTTGCCCTGTCTTTGTCTTCTATGGTCATTGGTATTGGCATCTTTGCTTTTTGTATTTTTATTACTGGGTTTGATCTCAAAGTCTCACTCTGGTGGGTGGTCTTGGGTTATTTATTTTTAACCACGGGAGAGTTATTAATTGGCCCGATTGGGCAGTCCATGGTTGGTAAATTAGTCCCCCATGGTCACGAGGGATTATTAATGGGTGTCTGGCAAACTTTTGTAGGCCTATCCGCTGCAGTGGCAGATTATTTGGCAGACATGGGCTCTGTTCCAGAAGGGGCTAGTTATACCCAAAGCAGTCATATTTATTTTCATGCTTTCATGATGATTACGATTACTACCTTGATTCTTGCCGCGATCTCATGGCTAATTGCGCCTTTTGTCCGCCGAGCCATTGGAAAAGATGAGTAATTTAGAAAATTTAAAAAACTTAGAAGATAATTTTAAACATAAAATTTTAATCTTAGACGGCGGCATGGGAACCATGATCCAGTCGTATAAGTTAGGTGAAAAAGATTTTCGGGGTGAAAGATTTAAATCTCACCCCTGTGATCTAAAAGGCCACAATGATTTATTAGTGTTAACCCAGCCCCAAATTATTACTCAAATTCATGAAGATTATTTAGCCGCTGGAGCTGATTTAATAGAAACCAATACGTTTAATTCTAATAATATTTCTTTATTAGATTATCAAATGGTTGATTTAGCCTATGAATTAAATTTCACAGCCGCCCAATTAGCTAAAAAAGCTGCTGATAAATTTTCAAATTTAAATAAAAACCAGCCCAGATATGTCTTAGGCGCCATTGGGCCGACGAATAGAACAGCGTCTTTATCTCCAGATGTTAATAAGCCGGGTTTTAGAAATATTAGTTTTGATGAGCTGGCCCAGGCTTATGAGCTGGCTATTAATGGGCTGTTAGACGGCGGTGTTGATGCTTTACTAGTCGAAACTATTTTTGACACTTTGAATGCCAAAGCGGCTTTTTTTTCTATCGCCAATATTTTCGAATCTAGAAAAATAAAAGTCCCTGTTTTAATTTCTGGGACCATTACAGACGCTTCTGGCAGAACCTTATCCGGCCAGACGCTCGAAGCTTTCTGGTACGCTGTGAAACATATTAAGCCCTTATGTATCGGCTTAAATTGTGCTCTAGGAGCCAAAGAATTAAGACCCTATGTTCAAGAGCTATCTAGCCTAGCGCCTGAGACTTACACAGGCGCTTATCCCAATGCGGGGTTACCCAATGCGTTTGGTTTATATGACCAAACGCCTGAAGAGATGGCAAAGATAGTGGGTGAGTTTGCAAGCTCTGGTTTTGTGAATTTATTAGGCGGTTGTTGTGGAACAACACCAGCGCATATTAAAGCCATTTCAGAGGCTGTAAAAAATATTAAACCCCGAGAGATTTTTAAAAATAAAAATATTCAGGCCTATTGCCAGCTATCAGGCCTAGAGGGTTTAGTTATTCGACCCGAATCTAATTTTATTAATATTGGTGAGCGAACCAATGTGACCGGGTCTAAAAAATTTTTAAGATTAATTAAAGAGCAGGACTATGAGCAGGCTTTAAGTATTGCGAAAGAGCAAATAGAAAATGGCGCGCAAATCTTAGATATTAATATGGACGAGGGCTTATTAGATTCTCAAAAAGAGATGATTAATTTTTTAAGTTTAATCAGCTCCGAGCCTGATATATCCAGAGTCCCCTTAATGATCGATTCGTCTAAGTGGGAAGTCTTAGAGGCGGGATTAAAAAATATTCAGGGCAAGGGCATTGTGAACTCTATAAGTCTTAAAGAAGGCGAAGAGAATTTTATTAAACAAGCCCGCCAGATTTTAAAGTACGGGGCGGCTGTGGTGGTCATGGCTTTTGATGAACAGGGTCAGGCAGATACAGCTCAAAGAAAAATAGAAATTTGTTCCAGGGCTTATGAAATATTAACTAATACAGTGGGTATGCCGCCTGAAGATATTATTTTTGACCCCAATATTTTCGCAGTCGCGACGGGGCTTCCAGAGCATAATAATTACGGCTTGGATTTTTTAGAGGCTATAAAAATAATTAAAAAAAACTGCCCGGGCGTTTTAATCTCTGGAGGTGTCAGTAATTTTTCTTTTTCTTTTAGGGGCAATGAAAAAATACGAGAAGCCATGCACAGTGTTTTTTTATATCACGCCAGATTAGCCGGCATGGATATGGGAATTGTGAATGCGGGCGCTTTGGTGATTTATGATGCTATTGAGCCGGATTTAAAAAATGCCATCGAAGATGTTTTATTTAATAAAATAGAAAAAGTAGAGAGCCCAACGGATAACTTATTAAATCTTGCGAATTTTTATAAAAATCAAAATTTAAATTTAAATTTAAATAAAAATTCAAATTCAAATTTAAAACTTAGCTGGAGATTGGGGTCGGTAGAAGACCGTTTGAAACATGCTTTAGTTCATGGGGTGACTGATTTTATAGATGAAGACACGCAAGAGGCTTTAGATTTATTAGGTGAGCCTATAAAAGTTATCGAAGGCCCCCTGATGGCTGGTATGAATACGGTCGGAGATTTATTTGGCGCTGGGAAGATGTTTCTGCCCCAAGTGGTTAAAAGCGCGAGAGTCATGAAAAAATCAGTGGCTTATTTATTACCCTTTTTAGAAAAAATTAAGCAAGCCCAAGATTTAAATAGTCTGAATAATTTAAATCATAAACCCACTCGCAAGGGCCGGATTCTCATGGCGACTGTGAAAGGCGATGTTCATGATATTGGCAAAAATATTGTCGGTGTAGTTTTACAATGTAATAACTATGAAGTAATAGATTTGGGGGTCATGGTCCCAGCGCAAAAAATTTTAGAAAAAGCCAAAGAATTAGAAGTAGATCTTATTGGGTTATCTGGATTAATTACGCCCTCTTTAGATGAAATGGTTTTTCTAGCCCAAGAGATGGAAAGATTAGATTTTTCCATGCCCTTATTAATTGGCGGGGCGACGACTTCGAAGATGCATACGGCGGTTAAAATAGCGCCAGAATATTCTAAAGGCCCTGTGGTTTATGTTTTAGATGCGTCCAGGGCGGTGGGTGTGGTTTCTCAGCTTTTGTCAAAATCTAATATTCCAGGTGAAAGTCGTGAGTATTTTTTAAGTGAATTAAATAAAGAATATGAAAATTTAAAAAATAGATTTTTGAATAAAAATTTAGTCTTTGTGAGTGAGAATTTTGCGAGAGAAAATAAATATCTGGCCGATTTTAAAAACTTTAAGCCACTTAAACCTAAAAAATTAGGCTTAACTATTTTTCAAGATTATGACTTAAGAGATTTAATAAAATATATCGACTGGACGCCGTTTTTTCATAGCTGGGAATTGCGAGGGTCTTATCCAAAAATTTTACAAGATGAAGTTTTGGGTGAGCAGGCCAGAAGTTTATTTGCAGATGCTGAAAGTATGTTAGAGAAAATTATTGCTGAAAAATGGCTAGTGGCTAAAGGGGTCGTGGGTCTATTTCCAGCTCATAGTATTTTGGATAATGATATTGAAGTGTATGAAGATGAGTCTCGAGAGAAAGTCTTGGCTGTATTTAAAAATTTAAGACAGAGAGTAAAAAAGCCAGAGGGGCAAAAATATTGGTGCTTGTCTGACTTTATTGCGCCTAAAAATCCAGATAAAAATTTAAATATCCCCGATTATCTGGGTGCTTTCGCTGTGACGACTGGGATTAATTTAGATAAGAAAGTTCAAGAATTAGAAAATAATTTAGACGACTATTCGGCTTTATTATTAAAAACTTTGGCAGACAGGCTGGCTGAGGCTTTTGCAGAAAGATTGCATGAGCGTGTTCGCAAAGAATTTTGGGGCTATGCGCCTGAAGAAAATTTGTCTAATCAAGAATTAATAAAATCAAAATATCAGGGAATTAGGCCAGCCCATGGGTATCCCGCTTGTCCGAATCATTCTGAAAAAATAACCCTATTTAATTTATTAGATGCCAGTAAGCATGCTCAAATTTATTTATCTGAAAGTCTCTGCATGATTCCAGGGTCGTCTGTTTCTGGTTTGTATTTTGCCCATCCAGAAGCGCAGTATTTTGGGGTGGGAGAGCGGCCGGAAGTGGGGTGAGTGGCTTAGAAAAATTTTGAAAGATCAATAATTTCCACGAAGTAATTTTCAGCGATCAAATCTTCTGTCACGCCATTAATATGAATAAGAACGGGGCGATAGGAATAATTTCTCGGGCAGTGAAGGGCTTTTATTTTTTTTTCGATCTCTTGAATGACTTCCATGCCAATAGGATTTTGAGAAAATTTGATTTCGCATAAATACAAAGTGCCGTAAGAAGTTTGGATTAAATAATCAATCTGGCAGCCTTCATAGCGACTGGTTTTTCTTTGGTAATAGGGATTTTCGTTGATGATTTCATTGGGGTGGATTTTAAGCGCTTCATGAATCAGGGTTTTATTATTAATAACCAAATTTTCAATTTGCAGTCCCATTAAACTTTTCCATTCGGGGAGCAGCGCCAGTGATTTAAAATTAAAACTATGACGATTAATTTTGCTAATATTTTTATAAATATATTTTAAATAAAATCTTAAATAGTTGTCAGAAAGCCGGTATTGAGCAAGCTTAGAGTCTTCGCCAGTATTAAGGCTCCAGGATAAATCTTTTGTAATAAATCCAGAGAGCTCAAGCTCCCAAAGATACTCAGTGAGGCGCCCACCTGTTTGAATACCCAAGAGTTCTCCAATGGACTTTCTGTCTTTAGGTCCGTCACTTAAAGTTTCAACAATTTTTTGATATAGCACAGAGTCACGTAAAAAAAGGTCTGAAAAAATTTGATTAAATTCTTCGACTAAAAAAGCACCCTTGGTAAAGCAAAGCTGTTTTATATTTTCTTCAGCTGAAAGCTTTGAGTTAATTTCTTCGAGATATTTAGGAATGCCTCCTGTTACAGCCAGCACTTTTAATTTTTCATAAGCAGAGATTTTTCGTGGCCAAAATTGTGCGCAATCAGCTAGGGGTAACTCTTCTAGCGTGAGTGTGTAAGAGATACGGCCAACAAAGCCGCTATTACTTAAAATATTTTTATCAATCCAGGCCGAGGCTGAACCGCAGATAATAAAAAAAAGTTGAGGATTTTGTTTTAATTGCTGATCCCAGAAAATTTTAATTTTGGGCAGAAAAGTGGGGTCATTCATGCTCATCCATGAAATTT
Organism: Francisella tularensis subsp. holarctica; assembly: GCA_945879065.1. GTDB lineage: Bacteria > Pseudomonadota > Gammaproteobacteria > Francisellales > CACEW01 > CAMCUU01. The sequence goes on along the minus strand of CAMCUU010000014.1, from coordinate 6,963 downwards.
CATCAAAGAGAACAAGTGTTTTTCCTTTGGAGACCCGCTCACCTAAAGCTTGTAACGCATCAGTCCAGTCAGAATAGAGGGCCTTAGGTGCTTTAAGTTGAGTAGAAAGTTGTTTGGAGAAAATATTTAATTGATCTTGAGTAGTGATTCCCTCTTCAGGGGCTAGGCCTTCAAAGCGATAGAAGTAATCGAAATTTTTAGAAAATTCTTCAGCGAGGCGACTTTTTCCAATGCGTCTTCTCCCGCGAAGCAAAACAAAAGAAGCGGTTTTTTTTTGGCTTAGGTTCTTTAATTTTTCTAGCTCTAAGGCCCTGCCAATAAACGCACTCATAGGTTTTTCTGCCTGTTTTTATTTTTTATTTTGGATCCGTCAATCTGTAATTGCTGATTTGCGGATCTAAATTAACAGGTGCTTTCGGATCCGTCAATCTGTAATTGCTGATTTGCGGATCCTAGCTAATTTAATTCCCCATCTGCTGGGTATAAGGATTATTAGAATTATTAGAGTTATTTGAATTATCACTGGGCGCTGGAGTCTGAGCGGATTGAGCGGCCTGAATAGCTTGAATAGCAGGCGCTGGAGCCGTGTAATAAATCGGCGTAGGGGCGGGTTTATTTTGCTTGGAATTTTGATTAGCGCTGTTATTAAAATTATTAGAGTTATTAAAGCTATTAGGGCTATTAGGGCTATTAGGGCTATTAGGGCTATTAGAGTTATTGGGGTTATAAGTCTGAGAAGATTGGTAGTTCGGGGCTTGATAAGTCTGCGCTTGGTAAGCTTGATTTTGATAGCTGGGGTTTTGATAGGTCGGGGCTTGATAGCCCGTAATATTTGAATTAGCAGGGGTGCAAGTCGCTGTGCAGCTGCTGTTATTCGCGGGATTAGCTTGGCATTGGCTTAAGGCTAAGCGAGAAGCTTTTCCAGAAATCGAGCCTGTAATCGTCACCGGGACGCCGGCGCTGCCAATGGCGGTGCATTGAAATTGAGGGGTATTTGGATTGCTGGTGGCTTGGCTATTACTGGATTGAGTTAAGGGATTATCTTGGCCCATCTGTGAGTTCATATACACCTGCTGCTGACTGGTCAGCGCTTGAGTTAATAAGGGTGTATTTAAAGCAAATAGTAATAAAAAAAGCTGGAAATTAAATGGAGAATTGCGCATAAAATTGCTCATAGAGTGCCCCTGATTTTTAGTAAAAATAATAAAAATTATAAAAATAAAAAGAAGGGCCGAGACTAGGCGAGGGGGCGCTTGGGTGCAATACAAATATTGCCATTATAACAATATCAGTCATACTGGTCATACTAATTAATATAGTTTTTGGAGTGTGAGATGATTCGTGAAATTAGCGCAATGGATTTTCGTCAAAACTTAGGTGGGATGCTGAATTTGGTGAGTATTAATCATGAGGCTTTGATCATTTGTCGATCGAGTGAGCCTGTTGCGGTATTGATTGACATAGAGACTTTTCATCAGAAGGTGCTTGGAGTGGCTTCGACACAATCTTTAAAGGACTTTTCTAATGGCGTGAATGCCAAATTGGGTAAGTATAAATTCAATCGAGATGATGCAAATGCCAGATAAGTTTTTTTTAGATTCAAATATCGTGATTTATGCCTTAGGCGATGATCTGAAAAAAAAATCTATTGCTCAAGATTTATTATCCCAAAAACCAGTTTTATCGACGCAAGTATTAACAGAAGTGAGCCAGGTCTCTCTAAGAAAACTAAAACTTGAGCATGATTTAGTGAGTCAATGGGTTGGGCTTTTGAGTCATCAGACGCACATCCTTCCTATTTCTTCTGAAATGATTCAAGAGGCCATTAAAATCAGCCAAAAATATCAATATAGTTTTTATGACAGCCTGATTATTTCAGCAGCCGTTCACGCTGAGGTTGATATTTTATACAGTGAAGATATGCAAGATGGACAAAAAATTAGAGGTCTTAAAATTACGAATCCGTTTGCTTGATGCTTAAAAAAATACCGCGAGTTAGTCGCGGTATTTTTAGAAGTTTTTTAATGAGTAAATTGCTATAAATTTTTCCCAGCAAATTCCCAATTTGCTAAAGCAAAGAAAGCGTCGAGATATTTAGGTCGCGCATTTCTATAGTCAATATAATAAGCATGCTCCCAGACATCGCAGGTGATTAATGGCTTGTGGCCATCGGTGATAGGGCATGCAGCGTTAGAAGTATTAATAATTTCTAATTCACCTGATTTGTTTTTAACTAACCAAGTCCAGCCTGAGCCAAAGTTACTCACGGCTTTTTGAGTAAAGAGCTCTTTAAACTTGTCAAAAGAACCAAAGGTTTGATTAATTAAATCAGCCAATTGTCCAGTAGGGATGTTTTTTTCAGGATTGTTTTTATGCGCTGGGCTTAAGCTGTTCCAGTAAAAACTATGGTTCCAGACTTGGGCGCTGTTATTAAAAATAGCCCCGGAAGATTTTAAAATAATTTGCTCTAGATCCAGTTTTTCAAAAGGGGTGCCGGGAATTAAATTATTTAAATTATTTAAATAAGCCTGGTGATGTTTTCCATAGTGATACTCCAGCGTTTCAGCGCTGATCAGCGGCTCCAGGGCGGTTTTTTCATAAGGTAAATTAGGCAAAGTAAAAGTCATGATCAATCTCCATAATCTCGAAAAAATAAGGGCGCTTAGGTTATCGATGGCTGTTTTTTTTAACAACTAGTTTTTTAAAAAGATAGACCGCCAAAATGGCTAGAGGTGTTCCAATCACGCCACCAGTGATGAAAGAGACATAGAGGACTGGAAATAAGAACACGGGACCCGTGAAGAAGTTTTCAATCGCAAGAAAAAGAGAGTGGGTTTGCTGATATTTGTCATGAAAATTTAAGGCAGCCAAAGTGAAAATTATAAAAAAATCCAAAATAATTAAAGTGTAAAAAGCGCCGTATATTCCAAAATAAATAATTATTAATTTTTTATTGGATTGAAGTTTTTTAAATAATTGAGGGGAAAAAATAAATCCCAGAAAGAAAGTAATTAAGAAAACAGGGCCTGAAATAATCCCTGTAAAACCGGCGGAACCTAAAAAACAACTTAAAAAAGAATGGGCGTAGGGCCCTCTGGGGAAAAAGCTAGAAAGAGTGAAAATAATGGTGGCAAGGATAAAGCTTATAAGAATAATAGAAGCAAAAAATAGGCCTGTTTTTAGTCTTTTTTTTATACTGGTTTTTAAATTAAGCATTGACGATTCTCTGTAAAAATTGATTTTGGTTTTTGAAGAAGTTCACATCGACGGTTGTTTCGGTGGGCGGAATATTTAAAAAAGCCATGGCGGCTGAAGCCACTTTGGCAAAAATAGGCGCGCTGGAAACACCGCCGAAAGAATTAAAATGCCCCACGGGATTATTCACAATGACCGCAATAACAACACGAGGATTAGGATAGGGCGCGAGGCCAATAAACACGGCGTTATAGTGATTCTTGCTGTACAAGCCATCAGGGCCTACGCGATGAGCCGTCCCTGTTTTTCCGACGACTTGATAGCCTGGAATATTGGCTAATAACCCAGTCCCTTCGGGGCCGACAACCGTAGATAGCATGACCATTAATTGCTGAGATATTTCTTTAGACATGAGTTGGGTGCTAGGGGGTGCTTGATTTAATTTTAAAAAACTAATGGGGTGCATGATCCCGTTATTTCCAATAGCTGCGTAGACTTTGGCCATTTGTAATAAAGATGCAGAAATAGCATAACCAAAGCTCATGGTGGCGTACTCGAAATCGCCCATATGAGTGACATCATGCAGAATTCCTGCCGTGGCTCCTGGAAATTGGGTAGTCGGTGCGATGCCAAAACCGGCTTTTAAGACTTGATCAAATAAGAGCTGATGCGGAATTGCTAAAGCTATTTTCGAAGCGCCAATATTCGAAGATTTGGTTAGTACGGACGTGACGGTGAGCATGCCATTGTCGCTGTCATCATGGATCTGATGCCCGCCGACCATAATCCGACCTGGAGAAGTATTAATGGGCGTATCTGGGGTGAACTTCCCGCTTTCTATGCCTGCTGTAATAGTTAAAACTTTCATGGTGGACCCAGGCTCAAAAGCGTCTGTGATGGCCTGGTCTTTCACGGCTTCGCCCGTTCGGTTATTAATATCATTCGGATTAAAGCTGGGGTAGCTCACGGCTGTTAAAACTTCCCCTGTTTTGACATCTAAGACAACCACAGAGCCTGAATCTGCCTGAGCTTCTTGGACTTTGGATTTTAAAGCTTCATAGGCAATGGTCTGTAATCGACTATCAATACTTAAAGTCACATCCTGGCCTTGAATCGGCGGGGTAATAATTTGCTTGGTTTTTAAAATATTTCCCAAGCCATCTTTCTCAACCCAGGCTAAGCCACTCTGGCCATTTAAAATAGGATTAAGAGACAGCTCTAGTCCCGATGCGCCTTGATTAGCATCATTCGTAAAGCCGACTAATTGGGCCAAGGCTGGGCCTAAAGGGTAATAACTTTTTTGCTGAATTTCGGCATAGACCCCGTCTAATCTTAAATCTGTTATTTGGTCAGCACAGCTAGGTGGGACTTGTTTAGCAATGTAATAAAAAACAGAGCTAGAATTATTTTTTAAAATATTATTTAAATTATTTTGACTTAAATTTAAGCAGGGCACTTGAATTAATAAATCAGCAGGGCTGAGGTTTTTATTATTTAAATTATTTAAATTTTTAATAAAAACTTTCGGGTCTAAAACAATATTATCTACGGGCGTGCTAACAGCGAGAGCCACCTGATTTCTGTCATAAATCACGCCCCGATTACCTGGAATAATATGCTTATGAATCGACTGGGAAATAGCATGGTTAATTAAAAAATTTTGATTAGTCACGCAGAGAAAAAACAATCGGGCGAGCATGAGTAAAATTATTAATAATAAAAGCCCAGCGATAATTAAATACCGTGGTCTAGAAAAACTAGAAAAATTAGAGAAAAAAGAAGATTTTTGAGGGTGTTTTGGGGAGCCTTTCAAGATGGGCGCTCGGGGTGAAAAAAGAGCGAATCATGTTATCATCGGCCCCCATTTTTGCCTAACCCGGTAATGATTAATCACCGTGAACAATTCCCTTGCTCAGTCTGAATCTCAGTCTCAATCTCAATCACATTCTCTAAAGCCTTCCGATATTTCCATGCAGCTGTCTTTGGGGCTGGAGCTGGAGCCATCGGTGAGTCTGGGGAATTTTAATGGCAAGGGTAATCAAAAAGTGCTGAGCCAATTAGATCAGCTTTTAAATAATCAGGGTGAAAAGTTTTTATATCTCTATGGCCCAGAAGGTTCTGGGAAATCCCATTTATTACAAGGCGCCTGTGTGAAAATCATGGAGCAGCATGAGTCGGCGATCTATGTCAGCCTGAAAAATCACTTAAATTATCATGAAGAAATGCTCCATAACTTAGAGAGCTTATCTTTAATTTGTATCGATGATTTAGATCTAATCGCTGGAGATTTAAAATGGGAAGAGGCTTTGTTTCATTTGTATAACGCCAGTTTTCTACGGGGAACTAGATTATTAATGGCCGGGCAAAAACTACCTGTTCACTTGGGTTTTAACTTAAGTGATTTAACTTCAAGATTGGCCTGGGGCTTAAGTCTTAAAGTCGAGCCATTGATGGGCCAAGAGGCTTTAAAAGTCTTAAAAAATCAAGCCAATGAAGTAGGAATGGCGCTGCCTTCGGAAGTCAGTAGTTATTTATTACAACGCTCACGGCAAGATATGGCGTCTTTAGGGCAAGTGATTAAGATTATTAAGCAAGCGTCTTTAGAACATCGCCGTAAAGTGACCATCCCTTTTGTGAAGCAAGTGATGGGCTGGTAAAAATAAAAGCATGAAAATAAAGCGATGAGAACCCTAATTTTTGATTTATCTAACATTATGTATCTTTCAGGCTATCGCCAGGATCCTCTAGTCGACAATGACTATGCCGCTGAAGAAATTGCTGAACGTGCGGCTGTGTATATGCGGGCTTGGTATCGAACCTTTTCTCCCGATCATTTTGTTTTCGCCTGTGATTCTGCGCATTACTGGCGTCGGGATATTTTTCCAGAATACAAAGCCCATCGCGAAGAAAATACTTTAAAGAAATTAGTCAAAAGGGCGCTGAGATATTATAAAAATAAGCATCAGAAAAACTGCTTAGAGCTGGATGGCTGCGAAGCTGATGATGTGATTTATGCCCTGACTAAGCATCTTCCTGGTCATAAAGTCATTATTAGTTCTGATAAAGATTTCGAACAGCTCATGAATGATCAAATTTGGCTTTTTGATCCCAAAACTCAGACTTATCGTCGGCCGTCTTTAAATACAGAATTTGATTTATTTTTAAAATGTATTCGAGGTGACCGCGGGGATAATATTCCTTCGGCGTATCCGAGAATTTTGACTAAGAAATTAAAATTAATTTTCGAATGTGAAAAAGAGCGCAGTAAATTATTTGATCAAGCGCATCCCCTAGGCGGAAAAATTGGCGAGTATTTTTTAAGAAATCAGAGATTAATAGATTTGTCTTATCTGCCTGAAGATTTAAATCAGATTTTAAAATCCAGAATTTATAAAGAAATTTTTCCCAAAGAAAATCTATCTCTAGAAATAAATAACCCAGAAATAAATAACCCAGAAATTTTTGAAATAAAATAGCTGGAGATATGGGTTTATCTTATTGATTTTATTTAAGTTTTTTAACATCCAGTTTCTGACATCCAAAGGTTGACATCCGAAATGTGGATGTTATTGTTTGGCGGTGTTTAATTTTTTAATTTGGGGTTGGTAATGCCAGATTTATTTCCTCGTGGGATTGCTTATGGAGATGCTTTTTATGACAGAGATATGGAGAGAGGGCAGCTAAAACAAGCAATAGACGTCGGTCACCACACGGTTTTAATAGCGCCAAGACGCTATGGCAAAACTTCTTTAATACGCAAAGTCGTAT
>CAMCUU010000013.1 GCA_945879065.1 Francisella tularensis subsp. holarctica | reverse complement strand
AATACAAGATTCGCCCCTACCCTGAGACCGTACAATTCAAAATTTTTCAAGCAAAACTTAAGGCTAATTGGAAGCCCTTGCTGGGGAGAGACGATATCAAGCAGCTAATTTCCAGCGGGTTGAGTCATCGGAAAAGTCGAACATCGCGTTACAACCATAAAAACTCCAGGCGTTTTTTTTAAGATTTTTTATTTTTTATTTTTATTTAACCCGCTCAAAATCCAGGGAATCAGGCAGCCTAATAAAACCCCAGAGATTAAAATAATTTCATAGATCCAGATATTCCCGACCGCTATTTGGGAGGGTGGTAAGAAGCCCACTATTAAAGTAAAGACACAAGACGTTAAGCCTAATAAGCAAAAAAACCAGAGGCCCAATAGACCTCCTGGTACTTTGAAGCTTCTTGGAATATTTGGAAATTTATATCTTAAAACTAAGGCTGCGGTGAACATCAGGACATAGACTAATAAAGATAAGATCGCCGTGATGTCTGTTAAGACCCAGAAAGTACTGGAAACACTGGGCATGAAAATAAACAAAGAAGATAAGCCGGTAAATAAAATTCCCTGGATTAGTAAAATTCTTGTCGGTGCGCCATATTTTCCAGTCTTAGATAAAGCCTTTGGTAGCGATCCATCTTCTGATGCGACTAATAGGCCCTTGCTTGGGCTTAAGATCCAGGCAGCAACGCCCGCTAGTGCGCCAATGATAATTAAACAGGCTATTAAGGGCATTAAGCCCTGTAAATTAAATTCAATAAAAAATAATCTGAAAGCTTCTAGTAAGCCCGACACAATATTTAATTTTGCTGGTGGAACGACAATGGCCACAGCTAAAGACCCAAAGATCATGGAAAACAAAATAATCACCGTCGACCAGATCATGGCGCGTGGGTAGTCTCTCTGGGGATTTTTAACTTCTCTGGCATGCGCTGCAGACATTTCCATGCCAACTAGGCCGTACAGCATGGCTGTGAGTAAAGTTAAGTTTTGAAAGCTGGATAAATTAGGTAAAAAATCATGGAGATTAAAATTAATAGCGGCGGGGTGTTTTTTAAAAATCCAAATAAAAGACAAAATAATAATAAAACCAATGGGCGCGAGAGTCCCAATAATGGCGCCAAACGTCGACATAAAATTAGACGTTCGCATGCCAAAGCAATTTAAAAAAGTGGCGGTCCAGAATAAAAATAAAATAATTAAAAACATATAGATTTTATTATTGACTAATTCTGGATTGATTAAGTACGCAATCGTCGCAGCGACGAGGGCCATAATGGTGGGGTACCAGCAAAGATTGTAAAACCACTGGAGAAAAATAGTCATGAAGCCAATTTTTTTTCCAAAAGCTTCGCGAGTCCAGATATAAATTCCCCCTGTTTCAGGCCAGCCTGTTGCTAATTCTGCAGCAACGAAAGCCGAGGGTAAGAAAAACGCCACAGCAGCAACTAGATAATAAAAAATCAAAGACGTCCCATAGACCGCACTGAGGGGCAAGGATCTTAAAGAATCAATGGCAATCACATTGGTCATGATTAAACCAAAGACGCTGAGGGTGTGTTTTGAATTTTTAATCTTTTTGGAAGACATTTTTTTAAGATCCTAATTTTTTTTATTAAAACTCACAAAAAACCATGGCAAGTAAAATAATACCCATGGCTATAAAGCTGGAAAGCCTTAAAGATTCCCCAAGAATTAAAGTGCCCATTAAGACACCCACCAAAGGCACTAAATAATTAGTTAAACCCGTGAAAACAGCGCCGGCTTTTCGGATCAGAATTATATAAAGCACGTAGACAATTCCAGCAGCGAAGATGCCCAGAATTAATAAATAAACAATAGAAATTAAGCTAGGTGTTCGATGCCAAAAAGAATGAGACGCATGGGCGTGAAAAAGAGAGACCAGGCTGAGCTGTAAAAAAGCTGAAAATAAAATAAATCGGGCAGTTCTAATAGGGGGTAATTTTTCACAGAATTTTTTAATTAAAATTAAGCTGGAGGCAAAGCAAAAAGCGCCGCCCAAAATGGCGAGTTCCCCCCAGAATTTTAATAAGTTTTGATGAACATGAATGCTGGGAAATAGAAGAATAAACACACCCAGAAAGCCTAGGATCACTCCAGCGATTTTTAGTTCTGAAATTTTTTCATGTTTTATAAATAAAATAACAAAACATAAAGTAAACAAAGCAATGCTCGCCATCAAAATAGAAGTAATGGCGCTGGAGACGTAAAGCTCACCGTAGGCAATTAAATAAAAGGGCAGGGTTGCTTCGAAAAAGCCAATAATAAATAAAATAAAAATTTCAAAAAAAGTAAGTCTTAAAGGCTTGTTTTTTTCAGAAGAAAACGGAATAAAAAAACATAAAGTTACGCAACCAATTAAAGCTCGAAAAAAAGCCAAGCCTTCTGGGTTAAAGTCTAATAAGATTAATTTATTGACCATAAACTGAGAGCCCCAAATAAGGGCAATAAAAATTAAAAGACTGTATTTAAGAAGACGAGAAGGCATGGTGTTTTATTTATTCCAATTTATTCCAGGGTTTTATGGGGAAGGCTTTCAATCCGAGCAGCAGGGGTAATTAAGCTGTAATTACATTTTCTTTGTAGCTCTCTTAAAGTGGCTGAGCCGGCATAGGTTAAACCCGATCTTAAGCCGCCAATAATATCGGCAATAATGGCATCTTGATCTTCACGATATTTAACTTGAGTCGCGACGCCTTCCGCTGTTTTCCAGTCGGGCATGCCGCCCATAAAACTTTCCTGCGCTTCTCTGGACGCCATGCCTCTGTACTCTTTCACTTTTTGGCCATTGGGCAGGGTTAATACTTTACCTGGAGTCACTGCGGTCCCAGCTAACATGCCGCCTAACATGACAAAATCAGCGCCAAAGGCTAGAGCCTTAACGATATCTCCAGGGGTTCGAATCCCCCCATCAGCAACAATAGAACGATCGACTTTCGAACATTGTTCAATAGAGGTCAGTGTTGGGACACCAAAGCCAGTTTTAATTCTCGTGCTGCAAACAGATCCGCCACCAATCCCGACTTTAATAATATCGGCGCCACAAGAGGCTAAATAATCAGCACCTGCATAGGTCGCAACGTTTCCAGCCAAAATACAGGACGAATCGCCTAATAATTTTCTTAAATCTTTTAAAGTCTTGCCAATATATTTGGCATGAGCGTGAGCGACATCGATACAGAAATACGCAGCTCCAGCGTTTTTCAAAGCTTCAGCGCGTTCTATATCAGCCTCTGAGCAGCCAATAGAGACAAATACTTTATGTTTACAAGCTTTAAATTCAGCCACGTTTTGATCAATCGACATAAATCGATGCAAAACACCCATGCCGCCTTTTTCGCCAATAAAATTAGCCATGGGGCTTTCTGTAATCGTATCCATATTGGCGGTCAAAACTGGTAAATCTAGGGTTAATTTTCCAGTTCGATCTGTAGACGAAATATCAACCATACGGCGAGATTCATAGTGGTTGTAACTGGGAATTAATAAAATATCGTCAAAAGTAAAACTACGTTGCTCGCTCATGAAAAACCCATCCCTATTTTTAAAAAATTTTAAAAAGATCAAAAAAAGGGGGGCATTATAGGGGTTTGAGTGAGCGATGCGAAGGAATTTTTAACGCTTGTTTTTGCGTGGGGTGCATCACCCGTGAGGCTTAAATTAATATTTAGTTTTTAACTTAAAACTTCATAAGATTTTTGAGAATCAGAATAAGTAAATATTTGCCCGGTCTCTATCTCAAAAAACCAGCGATGAATAATTAATTTTCCCTTTTTAATTTTTTCTTTAATCCAGGGGAATTCCAAACAATTTTGATAGGACTCGTTTAGGGCCAATTTGGCGCAGTCATCGATTTCTTTAGGACTGGGTTTTTGATTAATTTGATCTGGGTCAGTGGGCTTAGATCTGGGGTATTTTTTAATAATAGAAACCCAGTTATCTATAAAATCATTCTGAGGCTCAGACTCTTCGCTATTTAAATTATTTTTATTGGTTAATAAAGCCTGAATCCCGCCGCATTGGCTATGACCAAATAAAATCAAATGTTTTACTTTAAGAAAATTAATTCCGAATTCTAAAGCCGCGCTCGTCCCATGGTGTCCAGAATCTTTTTCATAGGGCGGAATAATATTGGCGACGTTGCGAACCACAAATAAATCACCCGGCTCGCATTGTAAAATTAAAGCAGGGTCCACTCTGGAGTCGCAGCAAGCAACGACCATCACTTCAGGTTCTTGGCCAAAATAAGATAAATATCTCAAGATCGACGCATCTCCAGAGGCGTATTTATTTCTGAAGAGCTCGTAGCCGTTTAAGATTTTTTTGAAACTTTTTTCCATGGTTTTTCTAAGGGGTTTCTAGGGTGAAATTAAGGCCGGCCAAGTTATCTTTAAGAATTTTAAGATGCAAGCGGGGGATATGAAAATATAAAAAAAGGAAGGTCAAAAAAAAGGAACCTGAGGGTTCCTGATTTGAAAAATTTAAAGTGGGTGGTTTAGCCGCCGGAGTTGAAAGCCCCGTTGGTTTCTGCAATTTCAGCAATGCCACCTAAGGTGAGTTTACTTTTGAGTTGTTGAAGTTTTGGGGTGGACCATGAGAGTAGCGATTTTTTTTGCATGACTATTTATCCAGTAAAAAAGAGGTTTTAAGTTTAAACACCAAGGACGGTGATGCTTGATGGTGGGTTTACGTTTACACATGAAGAGCCATTGGTGCAGTCAACATTAAAAGCAGGGAAGGCGCCGGAGTTTGTCTTATAAGTTTTAGTTGCGTTGGTATCTGCAAGGGTCAGTTCGATACATTTGACACCTGTCGCTGTAACGCCAGCGTTGGTGGCTAATGAATAAGCAGAAGTAGCGTTAAGACTAATGCTGGTGGTATTGGTGAAAGCAATAGAGCCTGTGGTGATTGCTCCTGCCATGACTCCTAACGGAATATCACCCGCTGCGCAGCCATTTCCGTCAGATGTTCCTCCTGTGTTGTCATAAAAGTTGAGAAGTACATAGTTAACGACGGTACCATTCGTATCACCATGAATTAAAGAACCTGAACCGGAGCCTAGTTGGTGTGGGGCAGGAGTCAGAATGTCAGAGATGTTCATAGCTTGTGTAGAAATAAGTGTAGAGCTAAGAGCAAAAGCTAAAATCAATTTTGAAGATAGGCGCATAGTTATACATTCCCAGTAATTTAAAGGTGGTTATTTAGAGCGGGGTCTAGCTTATTTTGTTTTTTTAATTCCGCTATTGAAATGATTGGGAAGATTAAAAAATTTTATGTATAAAAAAGCCCTCTTTGGGGAGGGCTAAATTTATAAAAATATAATATTAATTATTTTCACTGTTTGTCGTCTGTTAAGACAATGCAGTATTGAAAGTCTTTGTCAGGAATGAACCCATAGCCTTTGAGGTCTGGAGGATTAGTAAAGTTGCTTAGAACTGATGCAGGGTAATTACTGCAGACTGATGCAGGATAGATCAAGATTCCATAAGGGTCTCCAGGATGTTGAAAGTTATAGTTAATGCCGATTGATCCTGAGACTGCGGTTCCATTTTCAGGGGTGACTGTAATGATGAAACCAGACAGGGCAGTGTAGATAGTTGTAGAGCTTTTATAGTTTGAAACAACGCTTGGATAACTCTCGCCTGGGTTAGGTAGTGTGCATGTATATCTACCATCGTCATTGGCGTCAGCCGTAATTCTTGGATAAAGTTGAGAGAGTGTCACTGTAGCGTTTTGAATAGTATCACTGGAGCCATCGTTATAAAGTTTTAGTGTTGAGACGTTTGGGCGTAAATATCCATGGCCATCCAGATAAGTACCAGGCGGACACTCAACATCCCCAAACATCACCCCAGGGACGCCCAAGCCCGCAACTCCCATGCTGATCACCAATTTTTTTAATAACTTATTCATTTTTAAACGCTCCTTTTTTATTCAACTTTTATTCAAATTTATTTAATTTTATTTAATTACTTAATTTAACTAGTGATTAATTATTAAGCTCAAATTTTACTTTTTAACTCTCTTCACTTTTCCAGCAATTAACCTGGGGGTGCCTGTTGTATGAAACTGCTCGGAGGACGGTTGGGAAATATGTGAAGATAAATGAGCGATAATTTTGTGGTATTTCTGCAAGGTTTTAATTTGTGTATGGGCCTGTTTGAGCGGGGTATATTGAGTTTGATTGATAAAATCTTTAATCCAGTCATGGCTTTGATGGGTGTGCATCAGGTTCCTCCTAACTGCTTTGTTTTTTATTTTTATTTTCAAATTTAAAGAGGGGGGGACTGTAGTAAGGTTTTTCAAAACATACAAATTTTAGTGATATTTAATTATTGGTTTTATGGGTTAATTTTAAAATTGACTTTAATTTTAATAGCCGCTTAGGTATCGTCGCGCGTTTATTTTAATTTTGGGATTGTTTAAAAATGGGCCAGTCGGCGTTGGGGAAAGTTATTGGTTTGGCCTTGCCCATGGTTCTGGTTCAGGGTTTAAGCGTTTTTTCTAATTTCCTATGCATGTTAATGCTCGCCCATGTCAGTCATGAGGTTTTGGCAGCGAGTGCACTGATTTTTTCTATTCAAACCACTTTGATTGTCACTGGGACGTCTTTATTGATGGCTTTGGGTTATTTAGTCGGGCACGCCAATGGGGCCAAAGACTATGAAAAAATTGGAATTTATATTCAGCATGCCTGGTTAATTGCCCTGGGAATGGGCCTGATTTTATTTGTTATTTCCAGCTTGATGGGGCCAATTTTATTAGCCCTGAAAGAATCGCCAGATTTAGTCAAAATTGTCGCCAGTTTTTTTAATATTTACCGGTTTTCTATTTTTTTAATGCTGTTATCCATGTCTTCAGCCCAGGTTTTTTATGGGACAGGGCAGGCTAAATGGGTTTTGATGTCTGGATTTTTTGGTTCCGTATTTTTATTAATTCTTTCTTTTATTTTAATTCATGGAGATTTTGGCTTTAGAGCTTATGGGGTTCAAGGTTTGGCAATAGCTGTCTTGTTTCAATATGTGATTGTTTTATTAATGTTATTAAGCTGCTTTAAATTTAAAAAAAGCTTTCAAAAATTTGGGGTTTTTCGCTGGAGATTTTACAAAAACTGGCTGATTTTAAGGCAAATGCTCCATACGGGTTGGCCTATTTTTGTTCAGATGTCTGGAGAGCTTTTGGCTTTTTCAGCAGGAGCCGTCATGGTGGGGTGGTTGGGCGTGAATCAACTAGCGGCTTATCAAATAGTGATCCAGTGCTGGTTTTTATTAGTGATTGTCATTTTTGGTTTATCTCACAGCATGGGGATTTTAATCGGCCAGGCTCGGGGGGCGAATGATTTTTTAGAGATTAAAAAATTAGGACAAACTGGATTTATGGTGACTTTGGTTTTTGTTTTAGTCATTGCTTTGATTTTTATTGTGCTGCCTAAGAATCTTGCTGATTTATATTTAGATCCCCAGAGCCCTAGTTATACAGAGACTTTGAAATTAGCGATTTATTTATTTGCTATTACGGCTTTGAATCAATTTTTTGATGGTTTTAGAAATGTGATCACAGGGGCGCTAAGAGGCTTATTAGATACTCGGTTTCCCATGTTTTTAAGTTTGATTTTAATTTGGCTAGTCGGTATGCCTTTGTCTTATATTTTTGGGTTTATTTTAAAATTTGGTTTAGTGGGGATTGCCCTCGGGTCGACTTTAGGCATGTTAATTAGTGTGTCTATTTTGGTTTGGCGATGGAAAGCCCAGACGCAAAAATTTAATGAATGAGTGAATAAAAAATAAGAGAAAGAAAAATATGTGGCTGGAAAAAATTATTGAAAATAAAAAAAGAGAGCTGGATCAAAAAGAGTTATGGCTGAGTGATCGAAAAGTTTTAGATTTAAAATTGAAAAAAAATAATAAAAATTTTTTAGATATTTTTTTAAATAGTAACTTTACGGTGATTGGAGAGATTAAATCTAAATCGCCCTCTGAAGGTTTTATTTGTCCTGAAGATGACTTTGATCCTGTAAAAATTTCTCTGGCTTATCAGCAAGCTGGAGTGGGCGCGATTTCTGTTTTAGTAGATAAATTTTTTTTTAATGGGTCTTATGAAATTTTAAAACAAGTGTCTGACAGTGTTGCCGTGCCTGTTTTATGCAAAGAATTTATTTTGGATGCAAAACAAATTTATAAAGCCAAATATTTTGGAGCCGATGCTGTTTTATTAATTGTCAGAATTTTAAATCAAGAAAAATTACAAGAGTTAATCAAGCTCTGTGAAGAATTAAATATGACGGCCTTAGTTGAAGTGTTTACAGAGCAAGAATGTGAGCGGGCTATTGATGCTGGCGCTAAGTTAATAGGTATTAATAATAGGGATTTAAGTACCTTGGAATTAGATTTGGATCGTTCAGAGCGCTTAAAAAATTATATGGAGCTGGAGCTGAACAAGCCTGATATCCCTGTTATATTTTTATCTGGTGTTAAAGATTCTGAAACACTATTTAATTTAAAATCTCAAGCTAAGTTTGACGGCGTTTTAATTGGAACGGCTTTGATGAAAGCGAAAGATCCCAGCAAATTTTTGGAGAATATCTAATTGAGTAAGAAGCACACGCCGCAGATTTTATTAGTTTTAACCCTGATGTTGACCATTATTATTGACATCATGGGGATTGGCTTAATTTTTCCGACGCTTCCTGATTTGTTTTTAGGGTCCCATAGTGTTTTAACTTCGCGGATAAGCTCGACCTATTGGCAAGAGTTTTATTACGGATTAGCCATGGCGGTCTGGCCTCTGGGCTTATTTTTTGGTGCCCCTGCTGTGGGCCATTTGTCAGACATGATTGGTCGTCGCAAAGTCATATTGGCCTGTTTATTAATGACCGCGGTGACTTATTGTATATGCGGCCTGGCTATAGAAATGGGCTCTTTGTGGCTGTTTATTATTGGAAGATTGATTTCTGGGTTTTTCGCGGGAAGTTTCGAAATTGCTCAGGCGGTGATTGCTGATATTTCACCTCCAGAGAAAAAAGCGAGAAACATGGGTTGGATTACTTTGTCAGCGTCCTTGGGTTTTATCATTGGGCCCCTAATTAGCAGCGTGACGACGGTTCATACGTGGGTCTCTTGGTTTGATTTAGCAACGCCTTTTTGGTTGGCCATGATCTTGGCTTTTTTAAATATGCTGTCGATTTTTTGTTTATTAGAAGAAAGCTATAAGCATGTCGGTGAATTTAAAATTGACTGGATGGCGTGTTTTAGATCCATTGGATTTATTTTTTCAGATAAGCGAGTGAGATATTTAGGGCTCGTTTTTTTACTGTTGCAGTTTTCTTGGGGAATGTACTTTGGGCCCCTCACTGCCGTCATGAGCTTAAAGTTTGGCTATAGCAGTATGACTCTGGGCTTATTGTTTGCTTTGCTGGGAGTCGGTTTTGGCTTTGGAACGGTGTTTTTACAGCCCCTGGCTTTAAGATTTTTATCTTTAAAGTGGGTCGTATTTTTTTCTATGTTAATCACGGGATTTTTATTATTAATTTCAGCCGTCAGCTCCAGTGAATTAGCTCAGTGGTTGATTGCTTTTTTTGCGTCAGTCATAGAAATATTGGCTTATACGGGCAGCATTGCGATTTTCTCTAATGCAGTGAAAGACACTGAGCAGGGGGCTGTTTTAGGCGGCGTGGGGTCTTTGTTTTCAGTCTCTTGGTTTTTGAGTGGTATGTTAACAGGGCCTTCTTTGTCTCATGGTTGGCATGGGCCCTTTATTATCAGTGCGATTTTTATGCTCTTAGCAAGTTTGATGATTTGTTGGTTTAAGTTGGTTTAAATAAGAAAAATAATTTTTATTTTTATTGATTTTTATAATTTTCAAAAATCATGACTGCCATGGCTAGTAATAATAAAATCCCCATCACTTGCATGGGTAGGTGTGGATTAAAGTGGGAAAACAAAATGGCCGTAAAGCCTGTTATTAACCAGGCGATGCCTAAAAGAGCCATGCTGACAGACATGATCCAGCCTTGATTTGAGTGGCTCGATTGGTCTGAAAATAAAGTGAGTAGAGAAGGGAAATACAAGCCTATTCCCAAAGATAAGGGGATCGCGCCGAGCCATAAGCTTAAAGGGGTGTGGACCCAGCCAATAAATACAGCGCCTATTAAAGCTAAAAATAAGCTCAGTGTTACAGAGCGTCTAAAGCTGACTAAGCGAATTAAAATGGGATAAATAATTAATAAGCCAAAAATTAAATACGCACCCAGTAGGGCGTTATAAATGGCTAAATTATTTTGAGAAAAATTAAAATTATTTTTTAAATAAATATAAAAATACTGATAAAACTCGGCCCAAGAAGTTTGAGCAAGAAAAAAGACTAGAAGGCAGCGAGATAAAGAAGGCGAAAGTTTAAAAATATCTTTAAAGCTAGATAAGAAATTTTGAGATAAAAAACTCGGTTTATTTGAAATATTTAAATTAGTTTCTGGCAAGACTTTAATAATTAAAATTAAAGCCAAGCAAGCCAAAATAGCCGCAGCGAAAAATGGCGTGGTATTAGAGAACCAAGAGACTAAATTTTTATTAGACAAGACATCCCCAATCACAGGTCCTGTCACCATGGCAAAGCAAATGACTACGGTATCTACGCTGAATCTCAGGGCTTTGTTTTTTCTATTGGGGCTGATGTCAGTAATAGCCGCCTGAGCTAAAGGCTGATTAATCGACGCGATGCCGTTTAAAATATTCCCCAGTAAAAACAAAGTTAGAGAGCTAAATATTAAAGAAATCGCTGGGAGTAAAAATCCGGCGAGCATAAAAACTGTACAAATAATTAGTGCTTTTTTTCGGCCAATTAAATCTGACCAGCGGCCGAATAAAGGCGCGCAAATAATATGAGACAAAGAGCCAGCGCCTAAAACAATGGAAAAAATATAATCTCCCAAAGAGCTTCTTAAACCCAGGGGTAAAATCCCAGCATGAGGGTCTGCAATTAAATTAACTAAGACAGGAATGGTAATAAAATACCCAAAAGAATTTAAAAATACGGCGAGATATAAAGTAATTAAAATTAATAATCTTGGTTTTTGTAAATCTTTCATGATCTAATGTCGGGTCTTTTTATTAGTTATTTAAGGCCCGCGATTTTATAATTTTTATGGGTTAAAACGGTAGTTAAAAATGTCAAAAATAAGTGTTTTATTTTTTACCAGTTTGTTTTTTTTCTATGGCTTTGGTTTGAACAATATGTTCAATGCCCTCGGTGGAGATTTGTCTTTAACTTATCACCTAAGCCCTACAGGGCTGGGGTGGGTGTCGTCGATGTATTTTTGGGCCAATGTTTTATCTTTAATTCCTATGGGGATTTTATGTGATCGAACTTCACCGAAAAGAATTATTTTATGGGCTTTATTAATTTCTATATTCACCGTTATTTCTATTGCACTTTCCAGTCAATTATGGATTTTAGTCTTGTCTAGATTATTAATGGGCATGGCGGGAGGCTGCGTTTTTGTCGGCTGTATGCGCATTGCAGTCAACTGGTTTCCCTTAAGTTCCATGGCCAGAGCGGCTGGATTTATAGTGACAATGGGTATGTTGGGTGGCTTTATGGTCCAATCGCCTTTTATTATTTTGATTAATAATTTCGGCTGGCGGCATGCTTTATTAATAGCGGCGGCTATTGGTTTTATTATTTTTATTTTAATTTTATTAGGGGTGAGCGATCAGCCAAAAATTTATATTAATAATTTAGAAAAAAATATAAAAATAAAAGGCTCGGTGCCCGTTAGATCACTGGAGTCTTTATTTTCTAATTTAAAACTAGCGCTGAGTAATTCCCAAAATTGGTTTTCTGGTCTAGCAGGCAGCTTAAATAATTTACCGATTTTTTTATTAGGAGCCCTCTGGGGTGTGCCATATTTAACCCATGTTCATGGCTTTACAGAAGCAGAAGCTGGGCTGGTCAGCGGTATGTTATATTTTGGAACCATGATTGGCTCACCCTTAATTGGCATGATTTCAGATAAGTTGCAGAGGCGAAAATTACCCATGATTTTGGGGATTATCTGTTCCATTGTTTTAATAGAACTCTGTGTGCATATTTATTTGAATAATTTGATACTTTGGTGTGCGTTATTTTTCTTGCTGGGGCTCACGGCGAGTTCTCAAGTTTTGGCTTATCCCATCGTTGCTGAGAGTAATCCCAAGCCCATTATTTCAACCGCAACGGCGATTATTTCAATGCAGATGTTGTTAGGTGGCGCTATTTCAGAGCCTTTATTTGGTTATATTTTAACTTATTTTTCTAAAACAGAGTCTGTGATTCAGGGCTATCAGTCAGCGATAGAAATTTTACCCATTGCGTTTGTTTTGGCTTTAGGCGCGGCTTTATTAATTAAAGAAAGTTATTTGAAAAAATAAAAAATTTATTTTTATAAATCATGTGTTTTAGTTGAAATAAAATTTAAAAAATATTCTCATGTTGATTAGTAATTTATGAGCGATATTTTTTATTCATGGCACGTAATATTCATGACCTTACTTTTAAGCAGTTAATGGCTGATCTGGATTTCCCCAGTTATTTTTTTAGCGCTTATTTGCCCAAAGAATTAATAGATATTTTAGATTTAAATAAAATAAAAATATTTTCTGGATGTTATCTAGAAGAAAAAACGAACCAATTATTTGAATCAGATGTTGTCTATCTTGCGCCCCTGATTCAGTCAGAGAATAAAATATCCCACTCTTTTTATTTACATATAGAGCATCAGAGTACAGTGGATAAAAATATGGCTTTGCGAGTGGTGAATTATCAATCCGCTGAGCTTTCTTCTTATGTAAAGCAGAACCCTAAAAAACCAGAGCCGGGAATTATTAGCTTTATTTATTATCAAGGGTTAAAGCCCTGGCCGCTTGGTTCTGACTTAATGGATTATTCTCAGGCGTTTTTTTCAAAGGACAATTTTTTGAGACAGTATTTCGGAAAGCCTTGTTTGATTGATCTTTTTTCCATGTCAGATGAAGTGATTTTAGAGCATGTCTATATTGGCCCTATTGAGCTTTTGTTAAAATATATTCGCAAAAAAGATATAAAAAAAAGAATAAAAAATTTAATGGCTGGGCTTAAACACATCAATGACAATTTGAAAAAAATTTTATTAAAATATGTGATCTCTGTGATTGATTTCCCCTACGATGAATTTATTCAAATCATCGAAAATAATTTACCTCATGATAAGGAGCTTTCTATGACATTGGCCCAAAGATTAAGACAAGAAGGTCGGCAAGAAGCTAAAGAAGAAGTGATGACATTGGCTCAAAGATTAAGACAAGAAGGTCGACAAGAAGCTAAAGAAGAAGTGATGACATTGGCTCAAAGATTAAGACAAGAAGGTCGGCAAGAAGCTAAAGAAGAAGTGATGACTTTGGCTCAAAGATTAAGACAAGAAGGTCGGCAAGAAGCTAAAGAAGAAGTGATGACTTTGGCAGAAAGACTAAGGCAAGAGGGGCAACAAGAGGGTTTGCGCAAAGGGATTGAAAAAGGGATTGAAAAAGGGATTGGGCAGGGCCTTGAGTTAGGATTGTTTCAGGTAGCGAAAGAGATGTTTTTAGAGGGGCTTTCTGATTTTTTGATTCAGAAAATAACCCATCTTTCCCCTGATGTTTTACTTAAATTAAAGCAGGAAGTTATCCATTAGTTTTAGTTTTGAATTTTAAGAAATCACACCGCCGCCAAGGCAGGATTCCCCCACGTATAACACAGCCGATTGGCCGGGAGTAACGGCCCACTGGGCTTGTTCAAATATAATTTTAATATCGCCATTTTCTTGTATTTCTACTTCGCATGCCTGGTCTGCTTGACGATATCTGGTCTTTGCTTGGGCTTTAAAATTTTTATTCTGAGGGGCTTTTCCAGCGATCCAGGAGACTTGGGAAGCAGTAAGATTTTTTGAAAGTAATAGGGGGTGCTCTTTTTCCTGAACGCAAATTAATTGGTTTTTTTCGATATTTTTTTGAGCCACATACCAGGGGGCTTCTTTAGAATTTTTCACCCCGCCAATAGATAAACCAGACCGTTGGCCTAGGGTGTAGTACATTAAGCCATCATGCTGGCCTAATATTTTTCCAGCTTCTGAAATAATCTCGCCAGGTTGATGAGGAATATATTGAGTCAAAAATTCTTTGAATCTTTTTTCGCCAATAAAACAAATGCCTGTCGAATCTTTTTTATTAAAATTAATTAACCCTGCCTGTTCCGCTAATTTTCTCACCATAGGTTTTTCCAGATGGCCAATGGGAAATAAAGTCTGACTTAAAGAATCTTGGGAAATGGCATGGAGAAAGTAAGACTGATCTTTATTGGGGTCCAAGCCTTTAAGTAATTCTGTATATTTTTTTTCTGGATAATTTTCTGGATGATGAAGATTCCGGGCATAGTGACCTGTGGCTATCAGATCAAAATTTAATTGCTTCGCAAAATTTAAAAAATATTTAAATTTAATTTCTTTATTACACAAGATATCAGGATTGGGCGTTCTATAAGCTTTATATTCTGATAAAAAATATTCAAATACATGATCCCAATATTCACTGGCAAAATTAATAGTTAATAACTCAATGTCTAATTTATCAGCAACCGCTTGGGCGTCTTTTAGATCTTCAGCCGCAGAGCAATAGGTGTCTGTATCATCTTCTTCCCAGTTTTTCATAAAACAAGCGGTGACTTCGTAGCCTTGATTTTTGAGTAATAAAGCGCTGACAGAAGAGTCAACGCCGCCTGATAAACCTACAAGAACGCGAGATTTAGAAGAGAAAGTAGGCATGGATATTCCTGGGTAATTAATAATTTTTACCTGATTTTTGCAAAGAGCACGCCAAGACACAATATTTAAAAATTTTAAAAAAATTAATTAATCAAAAGGCGGCTTCCAGCATTAGGGGGATTATTTAAATCTAGGCCATTGATTAAGAGCAGGTCTTTAAGATCCATGTGATGGCTTTTAGCGAAATCAGCGAGGGTCTGATGAGGTTTTAAAAGATCTGTTTGGCGAGACTGAAAAGAAGCAGAGGGATAAATAGGGGTAATTAAAGTCTCATGGGGTTGTAAATCACTAGAATCTAGGTCATTGATTTTTTCGAGTTCACTCACACTAATTTGATGATTTTTAGCAATGGTACTTAAAAATTCACCAGGCTCGACTTCGTAAAGATCCCAATATTGCTCATAGCTATGATGCGCAGCTTCATATTCAAAGCGCTGAGTGTTTTCAGCGGGTAAGTATAAATAGCTGGGGCCTTGATTGGGTAAAATCCCATGGGTTAGATCACTATTGAGTTTATTAATGATATTTAAAGACACGTGACTGAAAGCGGCTGCGGTAGCTAAGTCAATTTGGCGTGTTAAATAAATTTGAGTGATCTCTGGGTTGTTGGGAATACTAGGTAAAACCAAACCATATTTTTGAGGATGTTGAACTAATTCAGCCAGCGCTAGTAATTTAGGAACATAGTCTTGTGTTTGATTAGGTAAAGTTAAATTAAAAAATCCTGTTGGTGAGTGCTGGAGTGTATTTTGATTAATTGAATTTTTAACCGTGGTTTCCCCGGAGTTATAAGCAGCAATGCTTAGAAACCAGTCATTATTAAATTGATGATTTAAATCAGAAAGAAAATTCAATGCAGCGATTGTTGACACTAAGAAATCTTCTCGTCCGTCGTACCAGTAAGAATCGACTAAGACCCCATAGTCTTGAGCAGTTTGGGGTAGCAATTGCCAGAGCCCTACAGCGCCAGAGCTGGATTCTATATTCAAACGATAACCGCTTTCGACGGCAGGTAGTAGCGCTAATTCCATGGGGAGGTGTCTGATTTTGATAGCCTGGACAATAGGATATAAAACTTCTTGAGCATTATTTAAAATATCTTGAATTAAGGCCAAATGGGCCTGGTCATAATGAATAAAATACTGAACTCTAGGGTTATTTAACTCATGATTTAAAGCAAAGCCCTGAGTAATTTCAGGCCAAATAGAATTTTTATTAGATTTAAAATTAGAGAATTCAGGAGAGTTATTTTCATAAACAATAGGAGAGAGTTTTTGAGGAGAGATTTTTTGGGAATTTTTAGGTAAATCTTTAGGTAAATCTAAAGCAAAAGAATGAGCGCTAAAAAAAACAAAAAAAGCAGAAAAAATTAAACAAAATTTTTTAAAAAAAAGCGGCTCTGGTCGGCGGTGTAGGGCCATGCTATCCTCCGGAAACCGCCCATAGTAGTCATCAGAACTCGATGTTACAAGCCAATTTCCCCAGTAATGCTCCTAATAATTTCCCTAATAATTTTTTAGGATTTAATGCTTATTTTTCCCATTATTTAAAACAAGAAAAAGACATTGTTTCAAAATATCTCAGGCAGCATTTTGGTTATTATTTATTGCTTTTAGGCCAAACCGATTTGTCTCTAGTGAGTAACAGCCCAGTGTTAATTCAAATTCCAGTGAGCTTGCCACAAGATTTTGATCAAAGAAGTGTCTTAAAAAAAATAGAATTAGTGGCGGACTATTCAGCCTTGCCTTTTTTTCCAGAGAGTATGGATGTGATTGTTTTAGCCCATGCGCTTGGAAAATTAAAAAATCTAGAAATCCTAGAAGTATTAAAAGAAAGCTATAAGACTTTAAGACATGATGGGATTTTAATTATTTCTGAATTTAATTTTTTTAATTTTTCAGCGCGCAAGTTTTTTTATAAAAATAAAATTAAATATAAATTTTACCCAGTCTGGGTGATTAAAAAATATTTAGACCAAGCTGGATTTGACTGTCTTGAATTAAAAATAATATCTGGGGGCTATGTGCTTTTAGCCAAGAAAAAAACCATGGGGCTCACCCCCTTGTCTTTAAAAGCCATGGATCAATTGGCTATCAAAATTAGAGAGCCTTTATTAATTTCAGAGCGAGAGGGAATTTAAAATTAAAGTGTCAAAAATCATTGAGATTTATACCGATGGGGCCTGTCGAGGTAATCCTGGCATGGGTGGCTGGGGGGTGATTTTAAGATCCGGAGAGCATCTGAAAGAGTTAAGAGGGGCCGAGTTGCTTACTACTAATAATCGAATGGAATTAACCGCTGCTATAGAGGGCTTAAAGGCTCTGAAAAAATCTTCCCAAGTAAAGTTAACGACGGATTCCCAGTATGTTCGCCAAGGCATTACTTTATGGGTGCATAACTGGCGAAAAAATCACTGGAAAACTGCTAAAAAAGAGCCTGTCAAAAATGCGGATCTTTGGGTCGTATTAGACCAGCTTTCTCAGCAGCATCAGGTTGAATGGTTATGGGTCAAAGGGCATAGCGGTCATGCTGAGAATGAAAGAGCGGACATGTTGGCTAATTTAGCGATTGATGAATTTTTAGAAAAAAATAAATTTTAAGAAATATTAAAAATAAAAAGAGAATTTAAAAAATGCGACAAATTATTTTAGATACAGAGACAACTGGTTTAGATCCTAAAGAAGGCCATCGAATTATAGAAATTGGCTGTCTGGAGTTATTAAATAGAAAGCTGACCGGGAATTTTTTACATTTTTATTTTAATCCAGACCGTCCGATGGATCAGGGGGCTATTGAAGTTCATGGGATTACCAATGATTTTTTAAAAGACAAGCCACGTTTTTTTGAAAAGGCGGAATTAATTTTAAATTTTATTAAAAATGCTGAATTAGTTATTCACAATGCCAGCTTTGATGTGGGATTTTTAAATTATGAGTTGGGTTTATTAGATAAATCTAATATAGAATCTCAGGCGAAGATCTTAGACAGCTTGAAATTAGCGAGAAAAATGCATCCCGGTCAGCGGAATTCTTTAGATGCTTTATGTAAGCGCTATGGGGTAAAAAATACCCATCGGGAATTTCATGGTGCTTTAAAAGATGCGGAGCTCTTAGCGCAAGTTTATTTAAGCATGACCGGTGGGCAGACTAATTTAAAGTTATCAGCCGAAGAGCAGCAAAAATCAGGAAATACAGGCCTGGCGGCTCGTCACGA
This sequence comes from Francisella tularensis subsp. holarctica, assembly GCA_945879065.1. Lineage (GTDB taxonomy): Bacteria > Pseudomonadota > Gammaproteobacteria > Francisellales > CACEW01 > CAMCUU01. The sequence continues at coordinate 18,688 of CAMCUU010000013.1, read as the reverse complement.
AGCGTCTGTCCAGTTTCCAGATTTTAAGCCAATTGAGAGATCTTCAGGGCTTAGTTTAAAAATTATTAGAGCGACGCCTGAAGAGTTAAAAGCGCATGAGGATTATTAAATATGATTTAATGCGCGAGTTTTAATAGCGGTTGAATTAAACCAGTCAGGCCATCAAAAATCATGGTGACGCCGATCGCTAATAAAATAAACGCAGTGAGTCGGGTGACGACATTGGCGCCGGTATAACCCAAAAAATTAAAAATATTGCGAGCATAACGATACGCAAACCAAATCATGACGCAAACCAACCAGGTGGCTAATAAAAAAGCGAAGACGCCTAAAAAATTAAATTGGCCATCGTTTTTAAGTTGAGAGGCTAAAGAAATGGTGACTGCCATCGCGCCAGCACCTGCTGTAAGGGGCATGGTTAAGGGGAAAAAAGCCCCGTCTTCATCTTTATCTAAAGCTTCTTTGGTTTCTTCGGAAGTAATTTTGGGCTTGGTATCTAACATGCCCCAGGCGGTATAAAACACCAGCATGCCTCCAGCAACTTGAACGCTGGAGAGTGAGATTCCAAAGAAATTTAAAACATAGGGCCCTGCGAAAAAAGTCGCGACCAGCAGAGATAAGCTGTAAATACCCACGCGCTTAGCGATTTTTTGCTGCTTGGGTAAACTCTCGTGCTGAGTCATGGCTAAGAAAACAGCCGACATGCCAATCGGATTAGTAATCGAAAATAGCGATGCAAATGTGAAAAAAAAGATATGAAGATAACCTGAGCCCATGGTGATAACTTCCAGTGTTTTTATTTTATTTTAAGCGTGTTTGAGGGAGAAATTTTGGCTGCGTACTTTAGCGAGCATGTGCTGGAAGTAAAGAGATTTTAAAGAGAGATTTTACTGAATTTTTCGTAATAAAAGCGCTTTTAATTCCTCAGGATTGGCTCTGCCTTGAGAGAGTTTCATGGCTTGGCCTAGGAGGTAGCCCAATATTTTTTCTTTACCTGCTTTGAGCTCTGAAATTTGGTTGGGATTCTCTTGAATAATTTTAACAATAATTTTTTCAAGAAATTCAGGGTCTGAATTTTGAGCTAGGCCCAGGTCTTGAATTAATTGATTAATATAATTCTCTGGATTTATTTGTCTCTCCCCTTGCTCTTCAAATAATTTAGCTAATAGCTGCTTTCCAGCAGTGTTAGAAATAATTTTATTTTTAATTTTATTTAAAAACTCTGAAAACAAATTAATGTCTAGCGGTTCTGAGTGCTCAGAAAAATCTAAATTATTTTTATATAACAAAGCTGAAAATTCGCCGTTGAGCCAATTAGAAATTAATTTGGGTTCATGATTTTTATGAATTAAGTTTTCAAAATAAGTAGAAATATTCTGAGATTTTGTGAGCTGAGTAATTTCTTCCGGATTTAATAAATAACTAGTTTTAAATCTTTCTCTTTTTTGGCTGGGTAATTCTGGTAAAGATTGTTTTAATTCTTGGATCCAAGAATTATTTAATACTAAAGGCGGTAAATCAGGGTCTGGAAAATATCGATAATCTTGCGCGTCTTCTTTGCTTCTCATGGGACGCGTTTCGATCTTATCAGCGTCGAATAAACGAGTCTCTTGAGTAATTTTCTGACCTGATTCTAATAAATCAATTTGGCGCGCGACTTCGTAATTAATAGCCTGCTCAGCGAATTTAAAAGAATTAATATTTTTAATTTCCGTACGGGTTCCTAAAGTTTTAATTCCTAAGGGTCTTAAAGAAATATTTAAATCTGCTCTAAAAGAACCTTCTTGAAGATTACCGTCTGTAATGCCAATCGCTGTGACTAATTCGTGAAGGGTTTTTAAATAAGTCACTGCCTCTTCTGCAGATCTTAAATCGGGTTCTGAAACGATTTCTAAAAGCGGCATTCCAGCGCGGTTTAGATCGATGGCAGTTTTATAGGGAATTAAATCATGAATAGATTTCCCCGCGTCTTCTTCTAGATGCGCTCGGGTGATATTAATTATTTTGCTTAAATTATTTGGGTTGTTTGGATTATTTAATAAATTAATTTCTAGTTTTCCAGCGCCAACAATAGGGGTTTTAAATTGGCTAATTTGATAGCCCTTAGGTAAATCTGGATAAAAATAATTTTTACGTTCGAAAACAGAAATAGGGTTAATCTCAGCGTTAATACTTAAGCCAAATAAAATCGCTTTTTTTACTGCTTCGATATTTAAACTGGGGAGGGCCCCTGGAAGGCCTAAATCAACCGGGCTGATTTGCGTATTGGGTTCAGCGCCAAACAAAGTCGGGCTATTTGAAAATATTTTAGATTGGGTATTCAGCTGAACATGGACTTCGATGCCGATAATAATTTCCCAGGGAGAAGTGTTTTTTATATTCATGATTTTTACAGTCTTATTTATTTTTTATTTATTTTTTATTTATTTTAAAAAAACAGGCGTGGCTAAATGAAAATCAGTTTCTAATTGAAACTGGTGAGCGGCGTTTAATAATAAACTTTCAGAAAAATGGGGCCCAATAATCTGCAAGCCAATGGGTAATTTTAAATCTTGAGAAAACCCCACTGGAATAGAAATCCCTGGAAGGCCTGCCAAATTAACCGCGACGGTATTGGCGTCTGATTGATAGAGCGCTAGAGGATCATGAGATTTTTCAAAAATTTTAAACGCTGGAGAAGGGCAGGTCGGACCCATAATTAAATCCACTTGAGAGAATACTTTTGAAAAATCTTCATAGATTAATCTTCTAATTTTTTGGGCTTTTAAATAATAAGCCTCGAAATAACCCTGAGATAAAACATAAGTCCCAATTAAGATTCTTCTTTTAACTTCTTCGCCAAAGCCTTCAGCGCGGGATCGTTCGTATAAATCTTTTAAATCTTTAGGGTTCTCACAGCGATAGCCGAATCTTACGCCATCAAAACGAGATAAATTCGAAGACGCTTCAGCGGGGGCGATTAAATAATAAGCCGAGATAGCCAGGTCATTATGGGGCAAGTCAATATCTATGATTTCACAGCCAAGTTTTTCAAAAATTTTTAAGCTGTCCGCTATTTTTTGAGACACTTCGGGATTAATTCCAGGGCCAAAAAATTGCTTAGGCAGGCCGATTTTCTTATTTTTTAAGCTGTGATTTAAAGCTGCCGTATAGTCTTCTGTATTTTGGGTGCTAGACGTCGAATCTTTGGGATCATGGCCGGCTAAGATATTTAATAACAACGCACAGTCTTCAGCAGTTCTGGCCATGGGGCCGGCTTGGTCCAGGCTTGATGCAAACGCCACCATGCCGTAGCGACTCACTCGGCCATAAGTGGGTTTGAGTCCAGTGATGCCAGAAAAACTAGCGGGTTGTCTAATCGACCCGCCCGTATCACTGCCTGTTGCAACTGGGACTAAGCCAGCTGCGACAGCGGCAGCTGAGCCAGAAGAAGAGCCTCCTGGGGTGTAGTCTAAATTCCAGGGATTTTTGCTGGGGCCGTAAAAACTATTTTCACCACAGGAACCCATGGCGAATTCGTCCATGTTGGTTTTGCCCAGTGTAATTAAACCAGCTTGTTTACAACGACTGACAATCTCGGCGTCGTAAGGCGCTATAAAATTATCGAGCATCTTCGAGCCACAAGATGTTTTAATCCCCTGGGTGCAAAACAAATCTTTTTGAGCCATCGGAATGCCATCTAATACAAGATTTTTATTTAAATTATTTAAATTATTTTGAGCCCGTCTTTGGTCTGAAAGTCTGGCCTGCTCTAGTAAATCAGCAGGATTAATTAAGCTGATAAAGCTATTTAATTTTGGCTCTAAGATTTTTATCTTATCTAGAAATAATTGAACCAATTCGTGGCTGGAGATTTTTTTAGTTAATAATAATTGCGCGCATTCTTTCAGAGTAAAATTTTGGTCAGTCATGAGGCTCTCAAATTTATTTTTTATTATTCATTATTCAATGGATGGCGGGGTGGTAAAAAATCCCTGTTCGGAATCTTGAGATAAATTTAAATAAATATTTTTATCTAACTTACTTAAATTATTTAAATGGTTTAAATCAGGTCTCAGTGTTTCTTGATTTAACTCCAGGGGAATTGCATGGCTCATGGGGCTAATATTTTCAGTATTAATTTGATTAATTTTTTGGGTGTATTGAAAAATCGCGGTGAGTTTTTGCGCATAATTTTCAGCCTCTTCTGGGCTGAGTTTTAAGCGCGCTAGTTTTGCTAAGTGATTAATTTCTGAGAGATCCATGAGAGCGGGGCCTTTTGGTTTGATTTTTATTTATTATGTTTTTTGAGAAGCAGGGGTAGGGGTGAATCTTGTATTCGCCCGTTTGCGATCTTGGATCAATTGTTCAGGTGGGGAGCTGAATTCCCAGGTCCATTCTTCTTGATCAAATTCATTGGCAAGTTCTGAAAAGTCTTTTTCCCATTGATCTTGATCGTTTTCTCCTGTGTTTGGTGGGTTTGATTTCATGGTCTTCTCCAGCTGGTTTTAATGTTTTATACCGCTTATTTTTTAATACATAAACCCAAAAAGCCAGAGCGGGATTCTTTGTCCAAAGCCGATTTCTATATTGTCTGAGACCACGAATTTTTTCTGGGTATGATTTGCGCTATTTCCAGTATTTTCTAATTGTTCAAAGCTTTTTTTAGCGCCGCCTACTTCGAAGAAAAATTCCTCATCGACCTGGAAGTCGCCACTGGAGGGTAAGGTTAAGTCATGTTGAAACATGAGCATATTGGCGAAGAACGTTTCTCGAAGAGTCCCGATTTCTGGATTTTGAGAAGCGAGGGTGTAAAGCAAATTAGGGTTATTTAAGAAAATCTTTTCTGGATTTTCTAAGCCTTTTAATTTTTTAGAATGAGAACTCAAGCTCAAAACTAGTTCTGCAGATTCTAAATATTGAAAATACTGTTTCAGCGTTCGGGTGTCGCCTAGCTCTAAGATAGAAACCATTTTGTTCCAGTTCGGAACAAACGGAACTTGATTGGCAATCAGTGACAGTAATTTTTTAATCCGACTAATGCTCCGGCCCGTCAGCTCTGGATAAATAGCCACGAGATCAGACTCCAGCGTGACATGAATATTTTGTTCCAATGCCATTTGATAATGAACTTTAGAGCTCAAGCTCTGACGATAAGGGTAGTAACCCTCTTCGAGGTATTTTTTAAATGCAGAGAGGATGGTGGTGGGCTGAGTGGGCTGAGTTAATTGGCTAATGATATTTTGGGCAAGTGGGACATGATCTGAGAGTATTTTATTTAAACTTGCGGGTTCTAAACTAATTCCTAATTCCACTTCTAGGAACTCTCTGAAGGAGAGTCCTGCCATGCGAAAGACTAAGCCGCGTCGACTTAAATCATGACTGCCTTTAGAAATTTCTAAAGCTGAACTGCCTGAAACTAAAATTTTTAAGTGCTCAAACGTATCAAAAATGCTTTTTAATTCCATGGACCAGGTGGGGTATTTATGGATTTCATCAATCGCTAAAAACTCACCGCCATGCTGAACAAAATATTCCGCGATCTCGTACAGACTCAGATTTTTCATTAAAAAATGATCGGCTTGAAGATAAAGAATCCGGTTGCTGTTGCTAGATTCCAGTGTGGTTTTTTTATTTTCAGCAGGGTCCAAAAGATGGTCTAACAGGGCTTGAACTAAAGTGGTTGTTTTACCAATGCCACGAGCGCCGACAATGATATTCATGCGATGAGATAAGTCCGTCGTTTTAATAAAATAACGGCGATAAATTTGATTTTTTGCAATTAAAAATTGCTGGCTTAATCGAAATAAATCTTGAATGAGTATGATTTTATCCGCGGGGTCTTGCATCGGAAAAATCCTTTTTAAAGTTTTTTATACTGGAATGCATTCCATGAATTTTAGCAGTAATCATGGAATGCATTCCACTGTTTTGTATAAAAATATAGGAATGCATTCCTATATATAAAAATAAGCTATTAATATTTAAATATTTTTTATTTTATAAATCTTCTCTAAAAAACTGACTTTCTTTAATATCAAATAAATACACCCGACAAGGCAAGGTCCCATTAAATAAGGGATAAGACTTGTGAGATCTCAATCTAATCTTTTGGCTGCATTCTTTCGGCGCGCCTGAGAACAGAGCCAAGTGCCAATTTTTAAAGTTTTTTCTGAGGGCCTGGCCAAAGTTATTAAATAAAAGATCCAGGGCTTCAAAATCACCTGGATTCATGCGCTCGCCATAAGGCGGATTGCAGATGATTAATTGATTATCTTGATCTTGAGGGTGTAGGGGCGAATCTTGTATTCGCCCTTCAGGGGGTAAAATATCCGCGCAGTCTTTTAATTCGACAGAGATAAAACTCGCCAGGCCCGCTTTTGAAATATTTTCTTGGCTCTTAGCAATCGCCTCCGGATGAATATCCGAGCCTAAAATTTTTACATCTTTTCTGGTTAAACCCTTGGCTTGGCGATCTTCGGCTTCTTTTAATAATTTGCGCCAGATAGTTAAATCATGCTGTTTCCAGCCTGAAAATCCAAAATAAGTTCGATCTAGTCCAGGCGCGATATCAAAAGCCATGAAAGCCGCTTCGATTAATAAAGTCCCCGTCCCGCACATGGGGTCTAGTAAAACCGGATTATTTTCTTGCAAATATTTCGGCCAGCCGGCGCGAATTAAAATCGCTGCCGCTAAAGTTTCTTTCAGAGGGGCTTTTCCGCCCTCGAGTCTATAACCACGCCGGTGAAGGCTCTCTCCAGAAAGACTTAAACTTAAGGTACAGAACTCGCCATCCATATGTAAATTTAATAAGACATCAGGTCTTATCGTTTCTACAGAAGGTCGATCTCCCGTGTGCTTTCTAAACTGATCAACAATGGCGTCTTTCACTCTTTGCGCGGCATATAAGCTATGGGTGATAAAATTATGCTCCCCCGTAATATCCACGGCCAAGGTCCGGTCTAACTCCAGGTGCCAGGACCAATCAATTTTTTGAACTTCCCGATATAAACCCTGCGTATCACGCGCTTCAAACTCCGCCAGTCTGAGTAAAACCTGATTAGCTAAGCGGGACCATAAGCAAATTTTATAGCCCAGCGCTAACTCACCTCGGACATAAACGCCCGCGACGGTTTCTTTCAGATCGACTGGAGATGCCCCTAGGGTTATTAATTCTTCGCGTAATAAACCTTCGAGATTTTTAGCGCAGGTGATAAAAAAAATGGGGGTGGATGGTGCTTGGGCAGGGTGGTTGTAGTGGGTGTAAGATGACATTTTTACCTAATTCTTTACTGGAAAATAAAACCAAAAACCGCGGCATTGTACTGAAGAAAAACTCTAAATACATGGGGTATAAGTTTTAAATATTATCTATTTATTACTTTAAGTTTTTTCTTAATTATTAAATAATTAACTAAGAAAACTTGTTAGATTATTATAAATATAATGTGTTTATTAGGTTTAATTAATCTTTATTTAAACATCTTTGAGTAATTTCAAGCCCGGTCACATATATAAATATAAAAACATCGCCATTGGGCGAGATAAAAAGCTAAGAAAAGGGGATGAAGATGTCAGGTTCAGTACAAAGAAAAACAAAATACGAAATACGACAAGCATTTTTAGTGGCATTGAAAGCAAAAATTAATTCAGTACGTGATCTTAATGAAGGCGATAAAAGAAATCTTATTGCAAGGGCGGATGAGTTTTTTTCCAGCGCTACATCTGAATATGTAAACAGCATAGATAGTCAACTTATGAATACTGAAAGTGCAGATTTAGCTGGATTTTTAGATGAGAATTTTCTTAGTGAGTTCTATCAATTGGTTGAGGCTGAAAAATTAGGTAGAGGCAGTCCTTTTGTTGCTCCTACCTCTGTGCTTGTTTCAGTTGGAATCTCTGAACCTGCTTCACTTGATTTGATGTCTGAAGCTCCAGTAGTTCCAGTAGCTGAAGAAGCTCAAGCAGCTCAAGCAGCTCAAGCAGCTCCAGCAGCTCAAGCAGCTCCAGCAGCTCAAGCAGCTCAAGCAGCTCAAGCTCCCGTCGTTGAAGAGTTCCAGGGTGTGGGTGCTGCCAATGGATCTACTGCTGAGCAACTCTTGGATACGCCTGGGTCTAAATTGAGACAAGCGTGTGTGGCTGCTGTTGTAGATCGCAGCTTCGTAAACCCGAGTGAGGAACAAGCCAAAAACCCGAGTGAGGAACAAGCCAAAACTCAGAATCTGGCTAGGGCGTTGGATGAATTCACAAATGCAGGAGGAAATCCAAATCATAAATTTTTTACGATTGCTCATGAGCTCCTTGCTTCGAGATATAAAGCACTAGAAGATCAAAAAAGGCAAGCAGCACGAGAAGCTCAAGCAGCACAAGAAGATCAAGCAGCTCAAGTGCGTTTAACCTGGATGCAAGCTTTTGATCGAGCTCGTAATGAAGATGGCAAACGCCGAGTGAAATTGGATTTGTTAAGTGCCATTGCGGACGGAACTTTTAGTATTGGAGGTGAAACTTTTGAGGCTAATAATAATTTGCATGTAGCTAAGGAAATTCTCGGCACTCATTTAGATAAGGGGCTCACAGGAGCTATCAAATTCAACTGCTTTAGAGATACGGAGAGTCTTTCTTGTTTGAAGGCTTTTGAAAAAGCATTGAAATCAAATGGTGAAGAGCACAGACGTAATTTGCTCGGTGCTATGAATAGATTTAATAAAATTAAAGGGTCTTTTTCTGACAAACCTCGTGCAAACCCATTCCAGACTTTGATCAAAAACTTAGATAAAGAAAAACGTGATAAATTCAGTCAAAAATCCAGTGGGTCTACCGTGGGTGTGCCCGCTCCCGTTGGTGAAGGCTTACAAGGTGCAGGTGCTCCAGCAGCTCCAGCAAGAAAAACAGATGCGGAAACACAACTGCGTATTGGAAAAATTCGAGACCTATACAGTCTTTTAAATGCCCATAACACAGGCTTGCTAGCAGAAGATGAAAAGGGCATGAAAGACAAGCTAGCGAGAGAATTAGGGAATGGCAGATTGTTCTGTGGGCATACGGATAGCTCAAAAATTTGGAAATTATTTGAACAGGCAGCACAAGACTCAGCTAATAAATCTAAGTGCGACGCGCATGTCAAAAAAGCCGTTAAACTGTTTGAAAAAGTGTACGGTAGAACTTTGGATATTCGTGATGAAGATACAAAAACAGATGCAGTTTCTACTGAAGCAGTCAGATTCAGTTGTGCTTTCAAAGCGGCACTGAAGCGCAGCTCAGCAACGGTAGCTAGCCAAAGTCCTCTAGGCATCTAGTGTAATTATTACTCATAGATTTCTTAACCCCGCCTCGCGGGGTTTTTTTATGGCTGAATTTAAGAATTTAGCTGGAGATGGCTTTTAAAATTAACCTAGTTTTTATTTAAGTTTTTTCTTAGTTTTTAAATCATTAATCAAGAAAATCTATTAGCTTATTATAAATATAATGTGTTTATTAGCTCTAATTAATCTTTATTTAAACATCTTTAAGTAATTTCAAGCCCGGTCATATTTATAAATATAAAAACATCGCCATTGAGCGAGATAAAAAACTAAGAAAAGGGGATGAAGATGTCAGGTTTAAATTTAGAAGAAAAAAAAATCACGGATTCTGTTTCTACGGATCTAAGCTCTGAAACCGTCAGCCCAGATGGTTCACCTACTTCTTTTGTTGTGGGTTCTTCACCTGCCTTTGTTGAAGCTGAAATTCCTGGTGCTTATTTTTCTGGTAGTGAAATTCAAAGTGTTCAAGATCTAGTGACTGATTTGCAAACGGAAATTTTTATTGTTGATGGTTCTGATGAAGAATCTCCTGTGACTTCTCAAGATTTACAAGATTTAAAAGAAGCTAGAAAGAACTTGATAAAACATCTGAAATCGATGAACAAAGAGCAGATAGATCACCTATCAGCGCTTATTCCTGATCTTCACAAAATGCTCGTTAATTCTGCTGAGCTTATTGATAAGAATAAATCTTCTGGTGCAGGTGTTTCAGCTCGTGCTGCCAGTGGGTCTAGTACTGATATTTTTGAATTAACTTCAAGCTTTAAAGATGTAGTTGAAAGACTTCTATTAAAAACAGATGAAGAAAAATTAAATCAAGCTTTGGAAATGCGTTTAAGGATTAGTGCTGTAAAAGACATTCCAGACAGGCTGCAACCAACCATCGATCATTCTTCTGAATTATTATTGATTTTTCTCGCAGGTAGGCTTCGTAAAATGTTTCAAGCATTAGAAGAAATGCCTCCCGGTTCGCCAAAGGAGAGAGAAGAACTAATGAAGGAGTGTGAGAATTCTCTAGGTTCTTATAAAAAGGCGTTTGAGCAAGTAAAAGTAACAGACTCTTTTATTTTGAACAATACTCCGAAAAAGCTTTCTGAGGAGTTTGACTTTTCTCTTGCTTGGGTGATGGTGGATTTATTCAAGGTTGCTCCAGCAGCTCCAGCAGCTCCAGCAGCTCCAGCAGCTCAAGCAGCTCAAGCAGCTCCAGTAGCTCCAGTAGTTTCAGCAGCTCAAGCAGCTCAAGTAGCTCAAGTAGCTCCAGCAGCTCCAGCAGCTCAAGCAGCTCAAGCAGCTCAAGCAGCTCAAGTAGCTCAAGTAGCTCAAGTAGCTCAAGTAGCTCAAGTAGCTCAAGCAGCTCAAGCAGCTCAAGCAGATCCAGCCCCTAGGACTTTTGCTGCTGCTGATATGGGACAGTTGCAATATATTTTTAATACGGTGCTTAATAATAAAAAAGAAGATCGTGCTCGTGAGGTCAAAATTGAAATTTTACAGCGGATCGCGGAAGGGAGGTTGCAATCTACTGATACTAAAGATTATGCGACTGCGAAGAAAATTCTCGGTACTCATTTAGATAAGGGGCTCACAGGAGCTATCAAATTTAACTGCTTTAGAGATACGGAGAGTCTTTCTTGTTTGAAGGCTTTTGAGAGGGTCGCCAGAGCAGGCGTTAGATCAAAAACGCGACGTGATTATCGAGAAAGAGCTATTAATTGCTTTGCTAATGTTGCGATGGCAGCAGGAAAAGATAATGAAACCGTTGTTGGTTTTCGTAATGCACTGGAGAAGTCGATTCCGCTTCAAAGATAAATTATAAAATTCTCTAAATTTTAAATTAACCCCGCCTCGCGGGGTTTTTTTATGCCCTTGGCCTGGACTCTTGCTTTTCTGTATACTCGCCCGCTTTTGTCCAGGGTCCATGGTTTTTTAAATAACCTTGGGTGTTGGCTTGGATATTGGTTTGAGAATGGAAGTGGGTTGGTGATGTCTGAAAATTTATTAAAGTTAGAATTAGAAGAAATAAAAAAGCGTCGGACTTTTGCCATTATTTCTCATCCGGATGCGGGTAAGACCACTTTGACTGAAAAGTTTTTATTGTTTGGGGGTGCCATAGCGCTTGCTGGGACAGTAAAAGGTAAAAAATCGGGAAGAACCGCGACGTCTGATTGGATGGAGATGGAAAAACAGCGGGGGATTTCTATCACTACGTCGGTGATGCAGTTTCCGTATGGGTCTCCAGGTGAGTCTGGAGGTCAAGAATGTATCGTTAATTTATTAGATACCCCCGGGCATGCAGATTTCTCTGAAGATACTTATCGAACTTTGACTGCTGTGGATTCGGCTCTGATGGTGATTGATGCCGCTAAGGGTGTGGAAGAGCGGACTATAAAATTAATGGAAGTCTGTCGGATGAGAGACACGCCGATTATCAGCTTTATTAATAAATTGGATCGCGAGACGCGAGATCCCATGGATTTATTAGACGAAATAGAAAAAATCTTAAAAATAAAATGTGCGCCTTTAATCTGGCCCTTGGGCTCTGGGCAGCACTTTAGAGGTATTTATTTAATTAAATTAGATAAAATTATTTTATTTGAAAAAGGCCATGGGGATAAAATTTTTAATTATGAAGAAGTGCTGGGGATTAATAATAAAATCTTGGATGCGAAATTCCCTGATGAAATAGAAAGTCTGAGAGCTGAAATAGAATTAGTGAGAATGGCTGCGCATGAATTTAATCAGGAAGAATTTTTAGCAGGGAAATTAAGCCCCGTATTTTTTGGAACGGCTTTAGGAAATTTCGGGATTAAAGAGTTATTAGACGAATTTATAAAAATAGCCCCAGGGCCTAGTTTTAGACCGGCAGAAAGTAGATTAGTGAGTGCAGAAGAAGAAAAATTTTCTGGCTTTGTTTTTAAAATTCAGGCGAACATGGATCCGAATCATCGGGATCGAATTGCATTTTTAAGAATCTGTTCTGGAGTGTATAAAAAAGGCATGAAGTTTTATCAGCCTAGGACAGATAAAGCTTTATTAATTTCTAATGCTTTGACTTTTATGGCCGGGGATCGGGCCCATACGGATTGCGCCTATGCCGGGGATATTATTGGGATTTATAACCATGGTGTGATTCAAGTTGGCGATAGCTTTAGTCAGGCGGATAAAAATGATAAGGGTGAGAAATTAAAATTTACGGGGATTCCGTTTTTTGCGCCGGAGTTATTTAAAAGAGTGGTTTTAAAAGATCCGCTAAAAATGAAAGCGTTACAGAAAGGCCTGGTCCAGCTCTCTGAAGAAGGGGCAACCCAAGTGTTTAAACCCATGAGAAATAATGATCTGATTTTAGGGGCAGTAGGAATTTTGCAATTTGATGTCGTGGCGCATCGCTTATTGTCTGAATATGGCGTGCACTGTATTTACGACAATATTCCCGTATCGACGGCTCGGTGGGTGAAAGTGAGAGATAGTAAAAATAGTAATTTAAAAACTTGGGAAGAATTTGAAAAAAAAGCGGCAGATCAATTGGCGTTAGATGCTTTTGGAAGATGGGTTTATTTAGCGCCAAGTTTAGTAAATTTAGGTCTGATGCAGGAGAGATATAAAGAGATTGAGTTTCTAGACTCAGTGCCTGTTTAAATTGAGAGAGAGGAATAGATAAAAAACATGAAAATTATTTTATTAGGCGCTCCAGGTGCTGGAAAAGGCACGCAAGCGCAATTTATTAAAGAAGCTTTACAAATTCCCCAGATCTCTACGGGAGATATGCTCAGACAAGCCATGAATGAAGGGTCTGAATTAGGCTTAAAAGCCAAGAAAATTATGGAGTCTGGAGGTTTAGTGCCCGATGATTTAATGATTGCCTTAGTTGAAGAGAGATTATTAAAGCCCGATTGTAAAAATGGTTTTTTATTAGATGGATTTCCCAGAACCTTGCCCCAGGCAGAGGCTTTGACGAAAGATATTGGGATTGATTGGGTGATAGAGATCCAAGTTAATAATGAAGAAATTGTAGAAAGATTATCTGGGCGAAGAGTTCATCCAGGGTCTGGTCGGGTGTATCACCATGATTTTCATCCGCCCAAAATTGAAGGCTTAGATGATGTGACAGGAGAGAAGTTAATTCAGCGCGAAGATGATAAAGAAGAGACTGTGAGACATCGCCTAAAAGTCTATCAAGACTTAACTCACCCTTTAGTTAATTATTATAAAAATTTGGCCGAAGAGGGTTTGAATCAATATGTCGTGGTGAATGGCATGAAAGAAGTGAGTGAGGTCAAGCAAGCTATTTTTAAAGCACTGGGTGTGGGGATATAAAAATTATGCCAGAAGCTTTGAGCAGGCTAGACAAAAGAGAATTAATCATGACGGAAATCATGCCCCCCGAGGCTGTGAATTTTTCAGGTCATGTGCATGGTGGCTATTTAATGATGCTATTAGACCGTGTGGCTTATTCTTGTTCGGCAAGATACACGGGGTCTTATACGGTGACTTTGTCTGTAGACCAGGTCTTATTTAAACAGCCCATTTTTTTAGGGGAATTAGTGACTTTTTATGCCTGTGTGAATTTTGTCGGAAGGACATCTTTAGAGGTGGGTATTAAAGTCGTAGCTGAGAATATTTTGACGGGTGTATTAAGACATACCAATACTTGCTATTTCACCATGGTGAGTATGGATGAAAAGGGTCAGCCTAAAAAAATTGAGCCTTTGGTTTTAAGACATAAGATTGATGAATATCGATTTGAAGAAGCCAAGTTTCGTCGTCAAACGCGATTTGATTTACAAGCACAGCATCAGGCGCATAAGGCTGAAATTAGAAAAAAAGATAAATAATTAAGCGAGCATGGGGCTAAAAACAGCGCCAACCCTCTTCGCTAGTACCTGATCGCTGTCCCTGTGCCCCAAACGTTGTCTAGGTCCAAAAGCACCAGCGTGAGCGCTTGCAGTGGAGTCTCTCGAAGCAGAGGGATGAGTCTCAGCGACGGGGGTCGGGAAACCTTGTGAAGTGATGGGGCATTCTTGTCTGGGGCCCTTATTAAAGACAGAGGGTTTTTCATTCATGCTGCTGAGTAGTACAGAGAAATAATCATGTTCTCTATAAAGAAAGTTAATCAGCTCTGATCGAATTTCTTCTTGATAATTACCAGAAGCTTCAGTTTTTCTCTGAGTTTCTTTAAGTCGATGCCAAAATTCTGAGAGATAAGAGAGATCAGTTCTTTCTTTATCTGTTTTGCGAATAGGGACGGGTTTGAGCTCGAGTTTTTTTTCTAGTGCTGGGTCTATTTTAAGCGCAATGCCTATTTGGTCTTTGAGAAAATTAAGCAGCCATAATTTTCCTGGGCCAGGTTGGGTGGTGTTTAATTGATTGTTGTAGTGATTAACAAGGTGAGCCAAAGAATTAAGTAAGATCTTGATTTGCTCTTCTTGAAAAGCAACGCTGAAACTGTGGGTTTCAATAATCTTAGGCTTGCTCGCTTCTGGGTGCAGGCAATTAAATTTAGTCAAATAATACTGGACCCAATTTTTCCAGAAAGATTCAAGTTTTTTCTGTGTGGGTTCCCCTTTGGTCACCGTCATGGTGTAAAGCGTCACGATGCCGCAAAAAACTCGAGCGGGGAAATTAAACAAGGTGGAGTGTAAGCAAAAGTACATCCCGGCGGTCCCTTGAATCAGAGAAATTAAGTACCCCAATAAAAGTGAAAATTTAGTATTGCAAGCGCGAGTGCATAAATTTTTTGACTCGGGTGTTTTTCCAGGCAATTGAGAGTCTATGTCTAGGGACGCTTGTCCTAGTTTTGCAAGAACCCAATCTGCATCTTGATCCGTTCTTTCTTTATTGAGTCCAAAAATAGATAAAGTGCAAAAGATAGAAATCCCTAATCGCCAGAAAGGGCTAGGTATCCAATCTTGAAAGAGGTGGTAGAGCCCCGCGATATTCGAAAACCCACCAGTGACTGAAATAGCAATAGAGCTTAATTTGGCGGTGAAAGCCATGAGTGGTCGATAAGGGCCATTATCACCAGCCATGATGGCAGAGAAGGAAAATGCTTTGTGTCGGGCGTCTTTAAAAATAGGGGCAGGAGTTTGGGTAGGGGTTAATAAAGGGGTTAATAAAGGGGTTCTTATTGTAATGCTGGGTGGGGAGGGTGTTAAAGTCTCAGCTGGAGTGCGAGCCGGGGTTCTGAGAGAGCCCTGTTCTACATCTGGAGCAGAGATCTGGTGAGGCGGAGTCACTTCAAAATTTGGAGGTGTCGCTCCCGTAGTTTCCGTAGTTCTCGTAGCTGCAAGTGCGGGGGCAATCAGAGCAATTTTGATACGAGTAATGGCGTCTTCTGCAGATCGAATGGCTAAATAAATATGAGATAGCAATTCCTGTAGTGAATAGTTTTTGTTTCTAATGCCCATCGCTTGAAGCACTCGAATTAATTTATAAGTTTCGACTTCAATATTTTGATAAGTTTCGGGCGTTAATGCCCCGGTATGCCCCGGGAGTTTTAATTTTTCTTGTTGGACTTGTGCTTCGCTATAAGCGGTTAAACATCGGCTTAACTGGGCTAAACCCGCCGTCAATAAAGCATCTTGAGTTGCAATTCCTGGATTTCGAGTGCCAATCAGCTGTTCGAGTACGGCAGCCCAATCCGTCGTTAATTTGGCCGATTTTTCAGTGCCCACACAGAAATTGGTGATAAAAACGCCTGTTAATACAATCCATCTTAACCAAGGCGTTGATTCTAAAAATCCCGACGCCATGACCATTCCTACATTACCGCCGCTATAGCCGGCCCCGAATAAAATAGTGAAGAGCGTTAGTAAAAACGTTTTTTTAGGAGGCGGTAAAATGGCATGCATAGAGACAAATTGGCGTTGAATAAATTCAATGCGTGGTGTTTTTAAAAGAGCCTCTGCTGCTTTTTTAAAACACTTAGTGATGTTGTCCCAATAAAACGCGACAGATGCGCAAGTACCTATGGACGCTAAAATCCAAGCGGCTGCTATCCAGCCTGGTCCTGCGGGGAAAATAATTGCAAAAAAAGAGCTGATCCCAGGAAGGGGTTTGCCTGCTGCTAATAGCGCTAATAAAAATCCAGCATAATGGGGGAACTTTTCAAGAAAGAATTTTTTCCAGGGGGGTAATAAGCTTTCTATTTCGGGGCCTTCAAAATATTTTCGACCACCCTCGCCGCCTATTAAACTGCATACTTGTGCAGCGATAGACCAGGGAGTGTTATCTAATAGGTCTTCATTTTGTAAGATGCCATCTTCGTACCAAAGTTGCTGAGCCGGGATAGCGATCCCTTTTTCCCCGCGGGGTTCAATGCGGAGGATAAAGCCCTTGAAGGGTAGGTGCTCGCTATTAATTAAATCATCATTGGTTTTTTGAAAGTGTTTTGAAATCCACAGCAGTAGTTGAATTTTTTCTGGAATATTAAGCTCACGGGGCTTCCTAGTGGCTGCCTGTAATTTAAGAAGAATAGCGAGATGTTGAGGGGGGGATTCAGTCAGTAAAGTACTTTCAAATAAAATACCAGATCCACTGCCAGACCCTGCAGAAGTGCTGGTGAGTTGAGAGAAGTCTGGGAAAGAAGCCATATGAAACATGGGCTGCTCTGGGCTGTCTTTTAATAACTGTGAATGACCACTGGCCTCAGACGAGGGCGAAGAGTGGGCTTCAGAAGTCTCTGGATGGTGAACTGTACTGTAAGGGTTAAGATCTTTGGTGAGTGTGAACCCAGTTAAAAATTGACCGCTTTTTCTTTCGAAGCCGGGGTTGTATTGCAAAAAGATTCTTTCTTCTGGGGAGGGGGATCCAACAACTGCAGCTCCAACTCCAGCTCCAGCTCCAGCTCCAGCTCCCGGGTAAGTGGGGTATTGTCTTTGTCCAGGAGTTCCTCGGTAATAAACAACAGAGAGTCCAGCGTCTTGAAAAATACTCATTTTTTATCCCACTCCTGATTAAAGACGGGGACATTATTCAGAGCAAAGGATTAATTGCAAGACAGGCTCTATAAGTTCTTTTTTTTGAAAGATTTTTGAAATATTTATTACTGGAGATATCAGTGGTTTTTTTATTTAGCTCTAGATTTTTGATTATTTTTTTGATTATTTTTTTAATTATTTTTATGAGCTAAATCCGCCAAAATTTTATCTTGTAGGTCTCGCCCAGGAATAATAAAAGACGAGAGGTTATTAACCATGATAGAAAACACAAAAATTTTGCCAGAGTTGGATTTTAAATAGCCAGATAATGTTGAGATGCCTTTCATAGAACCTGTTTTGGCATAGACGTTGCCCAGTAATAATTTTTGGCTCATGCGATATTTTAAAGACCCAGAGATGCCAGATCTGGGAAGAGAGTTAAATAACATAGTTTTTAAAACAGGATCGGCATAAGCGGCCTGTAAAATAATCACAAAATCCTGAGGGGTCATTCGATTATCTCGAGATAAGCCAGCGCCGTCTTTTATTACATGATTTTGAGAAAGACTGGAAAGATTGCTGGAGTGATTAAAGTTTTTAATAAAACTTTGAATAAACAAATCAATACTTTCAGCGCCTGATTGAAAAGAACCCATTCCAGTGGCTTTGAGTCCAATGGCTTTGGTTAAGCTGCTGGCATAAAGATTATTAGACAAAGGCAGCATGTTATTAATTAAATTAGGCAAGGGCTCTGAATCATGCTCTGCAATAATTTTTAAATGACTGGAAGTCGTGCTGGCTAGAGGAGTTTGCTGGTTAATAAAATGCCCAGAGAAATTAATATGATTATTCTCAAGGCCTAGAGTAATAACATGCTCAGCCGTGAGTAGGGGGTTAGGATCCGCCATGAGGGCAGAGTTTTTACCCGTGCCTATTTCAATGCAATTTTGATTTAAGATAATGCTCTGAGCAGGTGCCATAAACCAATAAGCTAAATCAGCATGATCAATGCCGGCAGGGTAATCAGGATTCGCAGAGCCTGTATTGGAGTCTGTTTCAGCACTGGTGTCTAAGATAATATTTCCAGTGATATTTTTAATACCCAGTGGTTTGAAAGTTAAATTTAAATTATTGATCAGATTTAATAAATCACTGCTGCTTAAACTGGGATCCCCTGAGAATTTAAAATATAAAGTATGAGTTAGGTCTTGGGGGTCTTGGCTCACGGTTGTTTTAAATTGATAGCCAGGCCCGAGAATTTTCATGGCGGTAATAGCAGTGAGAATTTTCATATTACTGGCTGGGATAAATTCTTGAGTACTATTTCTAGCCAAAATAATAGAATTACCAGGGCTTAATTCTTGAATCAAAATACCTATAGAGGCTTTTGGTGTGGTCTTATGAATCTGGTTTTGAACTTGATGATTTAAATTAATTAAAGGCTGAGCAGGCTGGGCGTAAATTTTAGAAAAATTAAAAATTAAAAATAAAAAA
>CAMCUU010000012.1 GCA_945879065.1 Francisella tularensis subsp. holarctica | reverse complement strand
ACGCCGAAGCGTGGTCTTTATCAACAATAACAGCATTAATGCTGAGAAGAATTATCTTCTTCCACCACCAAAACCGCCACCGCCATTGCCGCCGCCGAAGCCGCCGCCTTGACGAGGAGGACGTGATGAGAAACCACCACCAGCGCCACCAGCGCCGCCACCAGTGCGACGTTCGTCGTCATTGGCAACGTTAACGCGCAAGGTTTTGCCGTCGAATTCTGTATTGTTAGCTGCTAAAGAGTTTTGAACGGATTGCTCATCTTGATAAGTGATAAATCCGAAGCCTCTAGAACGGCCTGTTTCGCGATCTTTAATGATGCGCACATCGGCAATGGGGCCAAACTGTGAGAAGTGTTGCTCCAAGCTGTCAGCAGTCGTGCTGAAATTTAAGTTACCGATGTAAATTTTTAATTGACTCATGGTCTGATCCTTTAAACATAAAAAAAACTGCCCGAAAAAACCTCAGAAAAACCCCTGAGATTCTCAAGCGGGCGGGATAATAACACGGATGATTTCAAATACCAGGACTTGCCGGCAAAAAAAATCTAAAAATTTAAAATTAAATTTAAAATTAAATTCCAAATTAAATTCAAGATACTTTTAAGCTGACATCACGGCGTTTAAATTTCGCATTAACTAATTGACTCACGACGCTCTGAGCAACGTCTTCAGCCAAATCGATATGAGAAAACTCTTGGGAGATATCAATTCGCCCAATGAGCTTTCTATTAATATTACAGCGGTTAGTAATTAACCCCACAATGTCTGAGGGCGTAATCCCATGATCACGACCAAAGTTCATTTCACAACGGGTCATGCCGGGCTCAAAACCATTATTTTTTGAGCTGGAAAAGCTATTCGACTCGTTAGAACGACGGGCTTTAAACTCCCTGGGTTCTCTCGAAAATTCTCTCGAAGAATCTCTCGAAGAATCTCTCGAAGAATCCCTGGAAGATTCTCTGGAAAATTCTCTAGGACGACGGTCTGAGCCAGAGCGATCCGATCCAAAACGCCCGCCTCTATCAGAGCGATCGGAACGAAAATCATCACGACCTGAATTAGAGCTCGCAATATGCACATCAGAAAATTGGCTGGTCTTTTGACCTTCTAGTTTTAATAACAAAACAGCGGCTAAAGTTTCTAAGTCGCAAGATAAATTTTTCTGAATTTCAGCAATCTTATTTTTCATACCTAAAGCCTTGTCTTTTAACTCAGCTAATTCAGTACAAAACGCTTTTTCAGCCACGGCATGAACCTGGTCTTTGGTCGGCACTTGAATTTCTTTCATTTCATAACCGGTCACTCTTTGAAAATCTCTCAGAGTTCTTAATTCACGGGGGCTAACCAAAGCTAAAGCTTTTCCAGCACGACCCGCACGGCCGGTTCGGCCAATACGATGGACATAAGATTCAGCATCAAAAGGAATGTCATAGTTGATCACATAATCTATACGCTCAACGTCTAAGCCCCTGGCAGCCACATCTGTTGCAACAACGATGTCTAGATCTCCAGATTTCAATCTTGAAATTACTTTCTCACGCAGAGCCTGATTCATATCGCCATTAATCGCCGAAACTTGATAGCCGTAGCTTTCTAATTTTTGCGCTAATTCCGCTGTATCACTTTTGGTTCTGGCGAAAATAATCGTCGCAGTCCCATGCTCTGTGGCTAAAAATCTCGCCAAGGCTTCGAATTTATGCTCTCTGAAAACTACAGAGAAAAATTGCTCAATCTGAGAAGTTGCTCTTTCGTGAGCTTTAATAGACACCACTACTGGATTTTTTAAATAACGATCGGACATTTTTTTAATCTGAATAGGTAAAGTGGCTGAAAACAAAGCCCTTTGAGCTTGTTTTGGCGTAGCCTCGAGAATTTTTTCAACGTCATCAATAAAGCCCATGTTAAGCATTTCATCGGCTTCGTCTAAGACCACTAATTTAATTTCAGAGAGATCCAAACTTTGACGATCCAAATGATCAATCACACGCCCTGGCGTACCGACAATAATTTGCGCGCCCTGTTTTAAGCCTCTTAATTGAGTTCTGTAATCTTGACCGCCATAAATTGGCAGGACTTTTAAATTTCTTAAATTTGCGGCATAGCTTTGTAAAGCTTCAGCGACCTGAATAGCCAACTCACGAGTGGGCGCGAGAATTAATACTTGGGGAATAAATTTTTCAAGATCTAGACAGGCCAATGCAGGCCCCCCAAACGCTAAGGTTTTCCCTGTTCCGGTTTTGGCTTGAGCGATCACATCTTGACCGGCTAACAAAGGCCCCATGGCCTCTCTTTGAACTTCAGTGGGTTCTAAGATACCTAATTTTTCGATAGCCGACGCAATACTTACGTCCAGGCCAAGTGCTTGGAATTGATTCATCAATATAAGTCCCTGTGTTTAATTTAATTAATTTATCTACTCGAGATAAGTTCTACTCGAGATAACTGTGGGGGACCTATATCTAATCTAACCAATACCAGCTTTTCTTAAATTCTAAATATTTAAAAAATCAGCCATACCAACAAATTCTAAGGCACCCTTCGCCATCGCGACCGGCGATTGTACAGGCATTGCTAAATCAATGTAAAGTTATTTTCTGCAGTTCTTCCCAGGCGTCACCCCGGCGGAGGCCGGGGCCCAGTTAAATACTGCGCAGCCAAAGGACAGAGGGGGCTTAAAACTAAGGCCCATTAATATCCGGCATCCCATGATCATACCTAGGATCTGTAATCCCCCCTGAAACAGCACTGCCAACACTCCCCAGCGACCTACCTGAACTCTCTCGCCCTAAACCTCCTGCTACAGCGCCTGCATGCCGCGCCACAACTGTGGCCGCTGTTTTTGCTTTGGCTCGAGCTTGGGTGGCTGCAATCAAACTCACTGTACCGACAGTGCTATTTATCTTTTCTGCCGCTTCTTTCTCCAGGATTTCTTGCAAATCAGCCTGATAAAACACCCGCATAAAACACGGAACTATCTTCTTCTCTGAAAAAATTTCATCCAACCAAGCTCTCACTTCAGCCTGAATCGATGCTGGAAAAGCCTGCATCATGAGAGAGTCCGAGGACCCAAAGTAGCTTTTCAATCGCGCCATTGTTTTTTTGTGACTGACGAGCAGATGATGTAAATCGACACTACTGTTTTGAAGTC
The DNA here is from genome assembly GCA_945879065.1 of Francisella tularensis subsp. holarctica. GTDB lineage: Bacteria > Pseudomonadota > Gammaproteobacteria > Francisellales > CACEW01 > CAMCUU01. The sequence goes on along the minus strand of CAMCUU010000012.1, from coordinate 35,575 downwards.
TTTGCCCCAAACGAACCAAACAAAATAAAACATCATCGAAAGCAAGCTGATCAAGCCAAATTCTTGTCGCCTCACCACCACGAGATTCAGAGCGACGAAGCAATACAAACCCTGTCTCACCAACGCCAGCACCACCCACTGATTCTGGGCTAGGACTCTGACTTTCTACTTGATGATAAGTCCAGAGCGCCTTCAATTGCTGAAGATTGTCCGAAGCTTTTTCGAGCAACCAAGAATGATTTCCCCCTTCTACAGAATGAGAAACATCTCCTTCAGGCAAGAATTCTATTTGATACGCCCGACAAGCCATCATCGCTGCATGCAAAGCCTCTAAAGGCGAAGGCCCTTCTTGATCTAATAAAACCAAAATTTTTTCCAAATTTTTTAAAGTTTTAAATTCGGGATATAAATCTTGAATTTTTCTTATTTCAGCTTCGAGAAAACTTTTCATTTCAGATAAGACAAATCGACGACCCAAAAGACGGGAATCTATTACCTCGGGCTCGCGCCTATCTTGCCGCCAAGTCGATAAAAAAATTCGCATTGCGCCACATAAAGCCCCAAGAGATTCTTTAGCCAGAGAAGCCCTTGCTGAGCCTGAACCATCAAAATCTTTAAACAATTTTTCTAAAAATTGCTGTATAGCTACCCAGCGTCTTAGAGATAAACCTTCCTGCCCTGCCGACGCCCAAGCTTTACTTAAAGAATGGCAATAAGTAAGAGGAACTGGAATATTCAAAAGTGGCGTCGTAGATGAAGCCGCCGCGCCTGAAGAATCCAAACCTCGGGCTCTTAGAAATACCGCTAACTCTCCAGCTCCAAAAAATCGATTTAATAAAAGATGATTAAAAGCAATTTTTTCCAACTGCTCAGCAAAGTCGGGATGGATAGTTCTAAGACGAGGCAAGACCTGTAAGAAATTTTCAACTAACCCTTGTAGCCTTTCAAATTCATCTGGAAAATTCTTCTCATCAAAAGGAGAGCTGTTAACTCTTAAATGCTCTTCGAATTTAACCTTGATATCTTCAACACTGAGACTAATAGGCGCAATACTTTCGCCATAGCGACGCCCATAAGTCTGATCTAATGAAATGGCGTAATGCATCTCCAGTAAATTTTGATAAAAACAACGCAGTCTTATTTGATCTGCTGTTTTTAATAAATTTGAATTCAAATCTGATAAATCATGAGAACCTTCTGGCTCTGCCGTACTACCAGCTCCAGCTCCAGCTCCAGCTCCAGCTCCAGCTCCTCCCGCCGAAGCCCTTGCGGGGGCGGACCCAGAACCCACTGGGATCTCTCCAGATACTCGAACCGCTTCTTCTAAAATCGACCACCTGGAAACAGGCGAAAGCGCCGTTAAATCACTGAGATCTTTTAACCCCAAATTTAAACTTGTTTGAAGCGCTGCAAATTTAGGCGATAAATAAGTCTGAAACTGAGCAAGATAATTTAAAAAATCTTTCGTCCGCCCACTAATCCCTGCTAGTGGATAGCGCTCATCAATTTCTGAGAATTTCGCGAGGATAAAATTGATTAATAAAATATAGGTCTCAGCCCTTTTGAACGACGGATCTACGTCAATTGCTTCTAGCAGCGTATTAACGCCCTTCAATACCGCAGCCCTTTCTTTTCTAGCTTCTTTTAATAACTTACGTTCAAAGAGACCAGAAGGTTTTTCCAGGCTCACTAATTTTTTAAACTCATCGATTAAATCAGCTAAACCAGCAAACGCGGGTCGCAATACGCCAGGCCCTCCAGCGCCGGCCGGACCGCTTGACCCCATCGAATCCAAGGCTAAATCTACTGTTCTTACTGATGCGTCTCTTGCAGTAATTGCTGCAGTAACAGCAGCAGCAGAGTTTTGACCAAAAGCCTGCCCCAGTAATAAATTAACCCCCTGCATTTCTTCCATCGAAACAGGAATCATTAACTCTTGATAATTCCTCAAGAGCTGAGGCAAAGTTTGAATTAAATTATTTCTATAGGGAAATTTTGATTTTTCTAAACGCTGGGTAATCCACGCCAGATTATTTTTAAATAAAGAAAAATAGTTTTCGGTCGTTAATACCGCGCTCTCAGCGCCTGTTAACTTTTCACCCAGTAATATTTTAACCAGGTCCACAAGCTGCTGAAGCTCCTGTTGTCGCTGATGATTAATAGTGTCTAGCTGAGCTTGTGTCCTAGATCTTGAAGCTTCTGAAGGTGCTCCAGCTGAATGACGATGCAAAGTCATAGGAATCGGCAGCGTTGAAGCGGGACTCACTGCCAGATGTTCATCAGAATCAGGATTCCTCCCAGAAAAAGTGCGATGCATTGTACCGCTGGGCACAGCTGGGACGGTCGGCCCAGCAAGGCCCTGACCCGCTAAAGCAGGCTCTTTTACAACAACTGGAACTTGAAAATTTAAATCACATCGAATGACCTCTCGAATGATTTCAAAACGACTCGCTGCTGGAAAGACAGCTAACTCACTCAAGTCCTCAAAACTTCCTGCACCACCTGCTCTACCTGCTCCACCTGCACTCACTTTCACACTCCCTATGAAAAAAGCGCGATGCTATGAAAATTGAGTGCTGATGCCAAGAAATATTAAAAAACCAATCCAATGATTATTATTAAAAGCCGTAATACAGGTTTTAATTCTTATTTTATTACAGGCGTTATTTAAATTATTTTTTAATAAAAATCGCTCATAGACTCCAAAAAAAACAGTAAAAAATAAAAATATAAAATAAATAAAATTAAATTTTAATAAATAACCCAAAATCCCCGCCCAAATAAAACAAATAATTTGCAAGCCCGAAATAATATTTAAAACTTGGGAGCCAAACAAAACTGCCGTGGATTTAATCCCTGAGATTAAATCATCTTTGACATCTGCCAGGGCATACATGGTGTCGTAAGCCACGGTCCATAAGGCCGCCAAGAGCCACCAGGAAATAGAAATCAAAGAAATATGTTGTTGTACAGCGCCGTAAGCCATGATAATTCCAAAGTTATAAGCCAGGCCCAGAATAACTTGGGGCAGATAAGTCACTCGCTTCATAAAGGGATAAATTAAAATTAAAAATAAAGCTATAAAAGATAAATAAACGCAAAATAAATTTAAAAATAATAATAAAAATAAAGATAAAAATAAAAATACAAAAATTAAAAATAAAGCTTCCCTAACACTCACTCTTCCAGTCGCCAAAGGCCTGATTTTAGTGCGCGTAATTTTCCCATCTAAATTTTTATCCGTCAGGTCGTTAACAATATCTCCTAGAGATCTTGTTAAAAAAACACCCAGGGTAAAAATTAAAATTAATTTAAAACCTGGAAAGCCCCTCGCCGCTAAAAATAAAGCTGAGAGTGTCGGCCAGAGCATGAGTAAAATAGGAATAGGTCTATGTAGCCTAATTAATTTCGCATAGTCAGAAAGTTTTTGAGAAGCTCTATATAAATAATTCGTGTGAAATTTAAGTTTTAAAAAATCTTTGAAATTATTTAAAGATTTATATTCTGGATATTCCCATCCTAAATCTTGTCTCTCCGCTGCCGGGAGCCCCTCTTTTGAAAAGTGGAGGGGCGAATCTTGTATTCGTCCCGAAGAAAAATTAGAAAAATTAAAAATCTCAATAACCCACAAAGGCAATCCCTGCCAATAAAAACAAGATCTTCTGGCCCAGTAATTATTTTGATTAATTTTTAAATTGGCATACTCAAATGCTCCCCTAATTACTTCAGGGTTATTAAATAACAAAGTCTGCCCAATGGGCTTATTTTTTAAATCTCCAAATTGTTCTTGATACGCCTGATAAGTTGGCTCAGGTATTTGCACACAGCCCCAGGCTAAAATATTTGAATCAGAATGATTTAAATTAGCTCGGTGCGTACTCCAGCGTTCGAATATTTTTTCTGAATTTTTTTCTAAATTCTCAACCCAAGATTCTTGCTCTAGGCGAAATTCATAATTTTTGTCACTGGGGATTAATAATTGAAAGTGCTTGGATAACTCATAGGGCTTAGTCAGCCAAAGATAAGAATTTTTGGAAAATTTAGAAATAAAAACAGGGACAGATTTAGTCCAAATTAATTCTCCAGAATTCAAAGCAGAATCTAAATAAGTTTTAAAATTTTCAATTGAGCTCACCGGTTGACCCCCGTATACTTCGGCGCCGCAATCTTACCCCAATAATCAAGGACAATGCCATGCGACCCAGCCATCGTGAGCCTCATCAACTTCGACCGATTAGCTTCGAACGTCAGTTTACTAAGCATGCCGAAGGGTCTGTTTTAGTACGCTATGGCGACACCCATGTTTTATGTAATGTGTCTGTCACTCAGGGCGTTCCCAAATTTTTAAAAGGCAAAGGGCAGGCTTGGTTAACTTGCGAATATGGCATGCTCCCCAGGGCGACTTCAGAGCGAACTCAAAGAGAAGCGAGCGCTGGAAAACAAGGCGGTCGGACCATGGAAATTCAAAGATTAATCGGGCGTGCTTTGAGAGCTGCCGTGGATTTGAGATTTCTTCCTGAATACACCCTGACAGTCGACTGCGATGTGATTCAGGCCGATGGAGGAACGAGAACAGCCGCGATTACAGGCGCTTGCGTGGCTTTAGCCGATGCTTTTTCTTTTTTTAAGAAAAATAATTTGCTCTCGAAAAAAATTCAGATTCCTCACCCCCTTCACCAATTAATTGCCGCTGTCTCTGTGGGAATTTACAAAGGCCAGGCGGTTTTAGATTTAGATTACCCTGAAGATTCAGACTGCGAGACGGATTTAAATCTAGTCATGAATGATAAAAACTGTTTTATTGAAATTCAGGGGACGGCAGAAGGCGCGCCTTTTACCGAAGAAGAGCTAAACCAAATGTTAAGTTTGGGTAGAGCGGGTATTGCTGAATTAATTAACTTACAAAAACAGGCTTTAGCTATTTCTAGTATTAAAGACTTAGCTTGGTAATAACGCCCTAAATCTAAATAAGGAAATCTTATGCATCTTGCCCTATTACAAGTCGCCATTTTTTTAATTAATACTTTATTTAGCTTTTATATTTCCCTGGTCTTATTAAGATTTTTATTACAGTGGGTCAAAGCCGATTTTTATAACCCCTATTGCCAGCTCTTAATTAAACTCACTAATTTTTTTCTAGTGCCTTTAAGGCGCGTGATTCCAGGTTTTTTTGGTTTAGACATCGCCGCTTTAGTTTTAATATTTTTATTACAAGCCGCTCAAATTATTTTATTAGCGCTCTTGGCCAAAATTAATATTAATACCTGGTTATTAATTCCTATTTTTATCAGCTTACTCACCCTGGTTTTAAACACTTATTTCTATGCCATTTTAGTCCGCGCAGTTTTAAGCTGGGTGAATCCAGATCCTTATAATCCTTTGTTTCAATTATTAACTCAGCTCACAGAGCCTGTTTTAAGTCCTATTAGAAAAATCATTCCAGGTTTTTCAGGCTTTGATTTATCGCCTCTGGTTATCTTAATTTTGATTCAAATTATTTTGATTTTTGTCAGGAATTTATAAGCACTTTTCACCAGCGCGTATTAAAGTTTCTTCAATGAGTTTGTCTGATAAAAAATAATGCCCGCTTACTGCTATCCGCAATAATGATTTTACTCAAAGCTCTTCAGCTCCTCATCGACATCTTTCATCGTGTACTGGATCACAGAAACTTTAACATCGCGTGATCGCTTAATTTATGTAGCAGCGTCAATGGGCTTGAGCGAGATCTATTTCTAATTTTTTAACTCGGGATTTTTCACCCTGAATTAATTTAATTTTAGAAGGCGAGATTTTATATTCTTGAGCCAAAAATTTAATTAATTCTTGATTGGCATGCCCCTCTATGGGCCGCGATTTCAATCTTAACTTGGGCATCCCATCATGCGTTCCAGCCCAGGCGGTCTGAGCCGCTCCAGGCTGGACGTAAACTAATAAGATAATTATTTCTTATCCCGATACATCTTTCTCATGTCTTCGATGGCTTTAGATAAAGCCCCTTCGACATGGGTGATATCTAGCTGGAGTTTAGAAATATCTTTCTGAAGATTTAACAGGCCAATTTCTGCTTGATCCATGTCTTTCTCCAGCTTTCTTTCCAGCTCGTCTAAAGACCGACCTTTGGTTTCATAACCCAAAGTGACCGTGAGCATGAAACCCACAATGCATAAGCCCGCAATAATACAAAGCGTAATCGGCAGGCCAATCACTGCTCTTAAAATAGGAATTAAGACCCCACCCACCGCAGCACCTACTTTTCCAGAGGCGGCTGCAAAGCCATGCCCTGTGGCACGAATATGCGTCGGAAACATTTCAGCAGGGAGTAAAAAAGTAATGGGGTTGGGGCCCATGTTGACCAAAAGATTAAACAAGGCAAAGCCTAAAAATACTAAAGCAAAATGATGAATGCCCATAAAATTCGGACTGACTGCCAGGATAATTAAACCCAAAGCCATGCCAATAAAACCTAGCGCTTGGAGAATTAAACGCCCCCACTTATCCACTAAGACAACAGCCAGCAAAATCCCTAAAATCAAAAAGATATCTAAAAACATCGCGCCATGCGTGGCTGAAATATCAGCTTGGATAAAATCACCTTGAGAAGCAAAAGCCATCGCAGCCAAAATAATGGGCGTGAAAAATCCAATGCCATAGAAAGCAATATCCATGATAAACCAAGCGACCGAAGTCAAAATGGTTCTTTTTAAATATCTCGGTGTAAATAAATCCAAGAAAGAAGAGGCTTCGGCAGCTTTAATAGCCTCTATTTTTAATTTTTTACCAGTCATCATCTCAGCCACACGAGCGGCTTCTTCAGGCTGACCATTTTGCAATAACCAACGAGGGCTTTCGGGCAGAGTTAATCTTAAAAGCAAAATAATAATCGCTGGAAAAACAGCCATCCCCAGCATCCAGCGCCAGGCAAAAACTTCTGGGTAAAGCATTAGAATAACCGCGCCAAGGGCCGCGCCCGACAAAGCTCCTAAAGCCTGAAAACCAAAACCACTCACCAGCATTCTGCCGCGCAAACGCTTGGGCATATTTTCCGTAATATAAGTAGAACTCACCGGGTAATCTGCACCAATGCCAATGCCCAATAAAAATCTAAAGGCAATTAAAGAAATCACACTCCAGGCAAAAGCACTCATCCCGGCAAAGACCACGAAAAATAACAAATCAAATAATAAAATAACCCGACGGCCTAATTTATCCGTAAATCTTCCAAAAATAGACGCGCCGAAAATACAGCCAATAGGCGTTGCGGCGACAATCAAACCTTCCATCAAATGGCTCGGGTGAAACTGCTGGATAATTAAAGGCAGGGCCACGGCGATAATAAATAAATCAAAACCGTCTAGAAAAATTCCCATCGCTGACAAAAACCACACTCGCCAATGAGTCGAAGTTAACTTAGCAACATCCATGGCTTGTGTTGTCTGCATAGAGAAAATACCCCCAGTAACCAGTAATTCAAAGCGCGCGGATCTTATCGAAGGGACCTGCTCTTAGCAAGACTTAAACCGCACTTGAAAACTGATTTAATTCGCCAGGTTCAAGAGCATCAAAATTCAGCCTACCCGGACCCACTACCTCTCTTACAGGCGTACTCGTACTACCACGACGACCATCTCCGCCTTGCTCTGTCAGCGGTGGTGAAGCGGGGGATGGGGAAGGACTTGAGACGGGTCTATAGCCTTCCCCTGGGGTTGTGGGAATTAACTCAGCAGGGGGGCGCTGGCTTGGACGCTGCGCGCAAGAAAGAACGCAACAACAAGCGACGACTGATCGCCAAAAAGCACTCACACCTCCCGCAAGATAATCCTCACCGAGTGTTATTTTTCTTAAAATAAATCCTCGCGCCTGAGGCCCTACCGTGAAAGCAGCAATCCATCCACCCACAAGCATCATATGAGCTCTCGCCATCGGATTGTTAAAAATCTCACCAACAAAAGTCATATTAGCCAGAACTAAAGAAGCCCAAACACTAAAACCAATCACCTGATTAAATACTTTCCAAGCACAGGCATCTGAGGCTCTAGAAATTGCAAGAACAGGAAGAGCTGAATCAGCTGAATCAGCTGAATTAGCTGGAGACTCAAGCGCCTTGGGTCTGTGATCCATGCAAGAAGTAAAGAAAGTTTGAAAGCCAGCAATGGCCGTTAAAAAACATCTAATAACTATCAGAGCAATTTTATTGAACAAAAAAAGCTCTAAACCCGACTCCCCCATCGCGCCCAAACGACAACCCTGCAAAATCACATGGCATAGGCTAGACGCAAGCCACCATTTCACAGCGGTCGGTTTAATAAAATCTTCAAAAAGAGCTTTTTTATTCTGACGGTTCCATAAAGTTTTAATTTGACCTGGCGCACCAATCACGCCATCTCCCATCAAAGCCCCCCAGACCAAAAACTCTCCCAGACCCAAAAGCACCCCCAAAAAAATATTCCAGGGATTTTTCATATCAAAATGATTTTCTTTCAAAGCCAAAAGAGGCGCTAAAGAAAGCGTGGCCCAAAGTAGTGAATGAAAAAAAAGACTGAGAACCCGAGCTGTGATACTAAAATTAACCCAGCGCGCTTGATTATCTCTCTCCCAAAAGTCTGCCCAAACGGCATCCCACCAATATTTAAAATTCAGGACGACCAAGCCCAAACCCAAGCCCAAAAATCCGCCTAGTCCATTAGCCATATACCAAAGTGGACCTTTCATGACATGCCAAGCATGAGCCCCATGTGGTCCACCAAAAACCGTAATGCAAGTCTCCAAAGCCTGAAGACCGACAGCACCCATAAACGCCCCAAAAGCCATTTGGCTCACGGCGGCAAAAACACCCAAAGAAACCCAGGCCGTTTTTTTTAAGCGTGGACAAAATTTTGAAGCTGGAGTTAAAGCTGGAGTTAAAGCTGGAACTGGGGCTAATTCATGCATGTTTTAAAAATCCAATAAAAATAGAGATCAAATAAAAAAGGGCCCTAAGATATAAAACCCTCTGCTAGAAAACTATTTTTTAATTTTTAAAATTTTAAAACTTAATTATTAATATTTAACTTAAAATTAGGCAGAGATTTAATTAATAATTTTCCATAAAATTTTCGAACCATCCGATGATCCAAAATAGTCACCTCACCCCTATCTTCCATTCTTCTAATTAATCTTCCCACCGCTTGGGTTAATTTCAGCGCGGCTTCTGGCAAAGTGTGATCTCTAAATGGATTTTTACCTTGGCTTAGCAACCAGGTTTGATACGCCCGCTCCATGGGACTGGTTGGCGGTGCAAAGGGTAATTTCACAATCACCACATGCGTACAATAATTTCCAGGGAGATCTACCCCTTCTGCAAACGACTGCAGGCCAAATAAAACACTGGGAATATGCTGATCAATCTTTTCACGATGCTTAGCTAATAAAGCCATTTTAGACTCTTGGCCCTGATATAAGACCAGATTTTTCTGGGCAGGATTTAAATTATTAAACACTTCTTGTAATAATTTTTGACTCGCGAATAAAGTTAATAAGCCCCCCTCTCTGTCCCTCGATTTCATCTTCGGGCCTGTCTCTCCCGCAAGGGGAGAGACAAAATCATGAGAATCAGTCTGAAGCTTTTCATCAATCAGATTTTTTATAAACTCAATCACTTCATTAATATAATTCTGCGACTCAGCCCCTTCTGGAATATGCGCCATCTTAGGAATATTCAAACAAGACAATTGGTAATTAAAAGGCGAGGGAAAATAATGGGTGCTGACTTTATTTAACTCTATTTTATTTAAACCCACTTTATTTAAATAACTTTCAAAATCCCCCAAAGTTCTCAAAGTCGCTGAGCATAAAATCACTGATTTTTTTATTTTGCTCCAAAAAAATTGCTTTAATAACTCAGAAGCCGTAAGCCAAGCGGCATGTAAAATAAAATCTTGCTTCTTAACAGACAATTCTTGATTAAACGTCATCCATTTAGCCACAGGCTCTGAGTCCTTGATTAAAAACATTTCTAAAGTTCTAGATAAGCCATAATTTTTTTTAATTAAAATTCCCAGCAAACCTAATACTTTCTCATAATCACTGATTTCCTTATCTTGAGCCTGAATTAACTCCCCATAAATTTCTGATAAATAACCCCCTATTTCTTGAGAGTTTTTCAAAACCAAACTTATTTTTTCTCGCAGATCTCCCGCTATTTCTGAAAATAAAAAATAATCTTTATTTAAATCAGAAGTTAAGCCAGAAGTTAAACCAGCTCCATAGCTTTCTAACTCTTGATATAAATTGTCTAAATTAATTTTTAAGCTTTCTATATTTCTCTGACACTCAGCAAGCTTTCCTGCTGAAGATCTCAGCTCTACTTGCCATTTGGGTAAATAAGTTTCTAGAGATCTCAGCCATAACTTAGACCCTAGTAATAAACTTTCAGATTCAAATTGCCCTAAAGTCTTTTCAGGAAAATGATGGGCCTCGTCAATAATATAAATCGTATTAGCCATCTCAGGGAGCAAGACTCCAGAGCCCAAGGCCAGGTCAGATAAAAGCAAATCATGATTAGTAATAATTAATTTAGATTTAGAAAGATTTTTCTTAATTTTAAAATATGGACACTCTGAAAAATAAGAACAACGTCGATTAGAACAAGTAGTTGTATCAGCGATTAGATTCCCCCATAAATTCTGTGGAATCACTTGATCTAGTTCATCACGATCTCCGGACCATAAACCTTCACTTAATTTATCTTGCAACTCAAATACTAGTTCCGAATCTCTGGCCTTATCTTGAGATTTATTTTTATATTTATTTTCTTCTGGGCTCACGCCATATAAATCCAAATCTCCTTGCTGGGCATTATGAAACCCATAGAGCCTCTGAGGACAGACATAACGACCTCGGCCTTTGGCGATTTCTATAGAAATATTGGGAGAAATATTGGGAGAATTATTTTGTGAAAAACTTAATAATCTTAAAACTTCAGGCAGATCTTTATTTAAAATTTGCTCTTGCAGCGTCACGGTCGCTGTTGAAATGACCACTCGCAAATTTGAATTTTCTTCTTGAGATAAAGCGGTTAATACGGGCAGTAAATAACCAAAAGTTTTGCCCACCCCTGTCCCGCCTTCGATCACGGCAATCGCATTATTTTCTATAGCCTGATCAATACAATGCATCATCGACAACTGGGATTCACGGGGGTCTAAACCAGATTGGGTTAAAACAGAGCGATAAAATAAATCTTCTGTTTTATCTAATTTATTTAAAAATTTACTCAAAATATTTCCTAATTTTTATCTTATTTTTACCCCACGCATCATGAACACCTCGCTTGCTCCTATCAAGTCCGGGCTATTAGAATGCGCGCCTCAATTTTTACTGGAGTGCACTCATGCTTTCTGCCAAATCTGCTTATAAACCTATTTTAATTATTGGGGATCTAATGCTGGATCAATACCTCTCAGGCACGGCTTCTCGCATCTCTCCAGAAGCACCCGTTCCGGTTGTTAAAATTACCAAAGAAAGCTTTGTGCCGGGCGGTGCAGCGAACGTTGCTTTAAATATTGCATCTATAAATCATGCCGTTACTTTAATGGGCATTGTTGGGGAAGATTTAAATAGTCAAAAATTAGAAGCTTTTTTAAATCAAAAACAAATTAAAAATTATCTCTTAAAAACTCAATTACCTACCATCACTAAAACCCGCGTGATTAGCCAGCATCAGCAAATGCTTCGCATCGATCATGAAGAAAGTTTTTTTGATCTGGACAAGACTTATTTATTAAATCAACTAGATCAAATTTTAAGCCATCACTCCCTTTTAATTCTTTCAGACTATGGCAAGGGAACTTTGTCTCACTCCCAGGAATTAATTAAAAAAGCTAGAAATTTAAATATTCCTGTTCTCATAGATCCTAAAGGCGCGGATTTTTCGAAATATAAAAACGCCAGTATTTTAACCCCTAATTTTTCTGAATTTTTAGCGGTTGCAGGCCCCTGTGAAACAGAAGAAATTTTATTTTTCAAAGCCAAAAATTTAATTAATCAATTAAATCTCGAAGCCTTGTTAATTACCCGAAGCGCTGACGGCATGAGTTTAATTACCAAAGATTCTGAACAACTTATTTCTATTCCAACCCAAGCCCAGGAAGTCTTCGATGTGACAGGCGCTGGAGATACGGTTATTGCAATTTTTGGCTTAGCCATCGCCCAGGGCCATGATTTAATTTCAGCCATGACTATGGCCAATGCGGCAGCAGGAATTGTGGTTGGCAAATTAGGAGCGGCCTGTGTCACCCCTGAAGAATTATCCAGAGCGCTACATCAAGAAATTAGCTCAAAACCCTTAGGGATTTTAAATCTAGACCAAGCAAAACAAGCCATTCAAGAAGCACAAAATCTCGATGAAAAAGTGGTATTTACCAACGGCTGTTTTGATTTATTACACTCGGGCCATTTGACCTATTTAAAAGAAGCCAAAGCGCTAGGAAATAGGCTCATCATTGCCGTCAATTCAGATCAGTCTATTCAAAAGCTCAAAGGCCCCACGAGACCCATTATTCCCTTACAAGAACGCATGGAAATGCTCGCAGCTTTATCCTTCGTAGACTGGGTCATTAGCTTCGATGAAGACACGCCAGAATTTTTATTAAATCAATTAAAACCAGATATCTTGGTCAAAGGCGGTGATTATAAAAATAAAAATCAAATCATTGGCTATCAAATCGTCGAAGCCTATGGCGGTGAAGTCAAATCCCTATCTTTAAAACCTGGATTTTCGACTAGTCATATTATTAAAAAAATAATTAATAAAAATAATTAATAAAATAAATAAAAATTAAAAATTAAAAATTAAAAATTAAAAAAATAGGTTTAAAAAAATCATGGCTTACTTTTTCTATGCCCTTTACACTTTTTTAAGCTATTTAGCTTTGCCCTTTGCTTTTTTAAGATTATTAAAAAAAAGCAAAATAACTCCCGCTTATAGACAACGCTGGAGTGAACGCTTGGGTCACCCAGGATTTAAATTAGGATTTGAGTTAAATAATAAAAAATCTATTTGGATCCATACGGTTTCTTTAGGGGAAGCCATCACGGCCTACCCTTTAATTTCACGCTTATTAAAAAATTTCCCAGACCATGATTTTATAATTACCAGCATGACGCCGACAGGTAGTGAATTTATTCAGCAGAAAATTCAAAGCTTAAATTTAACTAAAATAAAGCACTGTTATTTACCCTATGATTTACCTGTTTTTATTAAAAGATTTTTAAAGCAAATCAAACCAGAAGTTTTAATTTTAATAGAGACTGAGCTATGGCCGAATTTATTAAAATACGCGCACCAAAATTCTATAAAAATTATCTTAGCCAATGCCAGATTGTCCCAACGCTCTTATTTAAATTACGCCCGCTTTAAAACTTTGTCTTTCACTATGCTGAATTTTATAGACTTAATCATGGCTCAGACCCCTGAAGATGCTGAAAGATTTAAGGCCCTGGGGTTTACTAAAAAATTAAAAATTACAGCAAGTTTAAAATTTGATTTGTCTATTCCAGATAATATTTCAGAAAAATCTCAGGTCTTAAAAAATCAAATTATCAATTTTAAAACGAGGCCTATTTGGATCGCGGCGAGTACTCATGAAGGCGAAGAGACTTATCTTTTAGATATTCACAGGCACTTATTAAAAACCAATCCCAATACTTTATTAATCTTAGTGCCTAGACATCCCGAGCGATTTTCAAAAATTAAAAAACTATGCGAGCAAGAAAATTTTTCTATACAAACCCGCAGTAGCCAAGAAGTTATTTTACCCAGCACCCAAATATTCTTAGGGGATTCCATGGGTGAGTTATTAATTTATTACTCTTTAGCCAAAATTGCCTTTGTCGGCGGCAGTTTAGTCCCCCGAGGGGGCCATAATTTACTGGAACCTGCGGCGCTCAAAATTCCAGTGATTACAGGACCTCATGTGTTTAACTTCCAGCAAATTACAGAGACTTTAGTTCAGGCAGGCGGCGCTCTTTTAATTTCTGAAATCCCCTTAATCACCCAAGCACTGAGAGATTTATTTCAAGAACCCGAAAGAGCCCAAAAAATGGGTGAACTGGCTTATCAAGTCATCCAAAAAAACAAAGGCGCCCTGGATCGCCAGCACGCCTTGATAAAACAGCTCATTGAGGAGAAGCATGGGGAGGGACTTGTTTAAATCCAGACCCAATCTGATGCCCCAAGATGACCAGACTGTTTTGACTGCTTTGACTGTTTCTTGGAGAACCTTGTAAAAGCTCTATCAACCCAGAAGATCCCACTCTCGAAAGCCCTTCTGGCAAAGATCCAAAAGCAGAGACTGAAGAATCATCACCATCAGATAACCTTGGGGGACAAGCTTCTTCAAACACCCCGCTAGCCGCTGCCTTACCTGGAATAGGAATAGGCTTTACTCGTCCTCCTAGCGCTGGCGCATCAACAGACACCCCCTCTCCAGCGACTGAAGGCACTGCTTTGGGTGTAAACACCGGCCAATCTCTCTCTATATTTTTAATTTGTTTAATCAGCTCTCTCCAGTTTCTAATACGCTCAAATTCAGAACTTACTGGACCTACTGGACCTACTGGATTTTGAGAAATACAGGCTTGAATTAAAAAACCCAAGGGTGCTAGACCATTGCGATCAAGCAAAATTTGCATCTGCTTTAAAAGCTCATCTGGCCTACTAGCAGAGCTAAAACTCCAGGGAAACTCTGTCATCACATTCTGATGACTATCTCGTTTAATTAAAGCCCAGAGCAATTCTCGAACCAGGGTATAAACCACGGATCCAAAAGCAGACATATCAGCTTGGACCTCAGCCTGAGCATCTTCTCTTGAAACTCGATGCGCTCGTGAAAAATCAACCAAATTAATAGCCCAGGTGTTATCAGTCTTATTTAAATTTAGGCAAAAATGCTCGAGTGAAATATTTGCAACAACCCAGGGAGTCAACGCAACATTATCTCTCTCATCTCCACTACTCCCCGCCCCTGCACCTGCCCCAGCACTACTTAAACCGGCCATGCTCGTGCTGCCATAAATACTGGAATAAATACTGGAATAATTACTGGCATCACTGTGGCTAGTACTCGCTGCACTGGACATACGACGGCTATCAAACTCAGCCAAGCGTCTCAAAGTTTCTTGAACAGTCTGCGCCATCTGGTGAATCATTTTTATCAAACCCAACTTTGCTAAATAAGCCAAATAGCTTGAATCTGGCTGTATTTTTGTAGCGCGCTCAAAACCACCCACGCCAGAAAAATTAGCAAAAAAATCTAAGACTCTTCGAACCCTGGCCTCTTTGAAAAAATCAGAATCCTGAGGCACGGATCTAAGAGCAAAATTCCAATCCTGAGGAATCAAACCACCTATCGGCCCCTTGTGCATTTTTAACTCTAAATAATCCGCTAAATCTCGACCTAAACGCGGCATGATGGCATAAGTAAGCTTTTCTCTTAGATGCGTCTGCACAATTGTCTTCAGTCGATCTAGGGCCATCAAAGACCATAACTCAGGGATCATAGAAAGATCGGGATAAGGTCCAGCAGCCCTATAGACCAATTTAAAAAAAACGGGCTCTCCCAGTTTTTTATCTAGCGCAAAAAAACCTTCTTTATTAACCCCTAATCGAAGCGTCATGTGATCAAAAAGAACCGGGCGTCCTGATAAAGAAAAACAAGCACAGAGCCATTGAGACCAAGAACGTTTGGCAAAAATCTGTCTATTAGCAACAAGATTTATACCACTTCGCTCAGGACCAAAATCAACCAAAATAGGTTGAGGCAAGACTCTTACCCTAGAAACATCTCGCTCATCTTTTTGTAATAAAACCGCCCGCAAATCTTCTTTTTTATCCCCATTTCCAGCACTACTTCCAGCACTACTTCCAGCACCACACTCACAACCTGCCATCTCTTTTCCTCCCTCTCTCTCAATTTGGGAGCGCGACTTTACGCTTCGAAAATTCCAAGATCAATAGAGAGTTAAAATATAATTTAAACTCTATTTTTAGATTAATTAATTTCTATGTTTATTAATTAAAAAAACATCACTCTATAACTTCAAATCAAACTCAAAATCTTGAAAAATCTTCATTGCGAGCGAGAGAAAACTTCAGTACCATGCAGCCCGTTTTACAACGGAGAGATGCCGGAGTGGTTAAACGGCCCTGACTCGAAATCAGTGGGGGCAGCAATGCCCACTAGGGTTCGAATCCCTATCTCTCCGCCATTTTTTATTTATTTTTTTATTTTTATTTAATTTAAAAAAGGCCCAAAATAATTTCATGAAAATATTAGTCACCGGCGCGGCAGGATTTATCGGCTTTCATTTATCCCAAATTTTATTAGCCCGCGGTGATGAAGTAATAGGCCTGGATAATTTAAATAATTATTATGATATAAATTTAAAACAAGCCCGCTTAAATATTTTAAATACCCATCCTAATTTTAAATTTGTAAAACTAGATTTAGAAAATAAATTAGGCCTAGAAAATTTATTTAATACCCATGAAATTCACCGTGTCGCCCATCTAGCTGCTCAAGCGGGTGTGAGATACTCCATTGAAAATCCCCATACTTATATAGACAGCAATATCACCGGATTTTTGCATATTCTCGAAGGCTGCCGACATCATCAAATTCAGCATTTAGTCTACGCGTCCACTAGCTCTGTTTATGGCGCTCACACCAACCAGCCCTTTAAAGAAACCGACAGTTCAGAACACCCGATGGCCCTCTATGCTGCCACTAAGAAAGCCAATGAACTCATGGCTCATTCTTATTCCAGCTTATTTAATTTACCCACCACGGGCCTACGATTTTTTACGGTTTATGGCCCCTGGGGTCGCCCAGATATGGCCTTGTTTTTATTTACAAAAGCTATTTTAAATCATGAGCCTTTGGATATTTTTAATCATGGCAAAATGGTCCGTGATTTCACTTATGTCGCCGATATTGTCGAGGGTATAAAACGCGCTTTAGATAATCCGGCTAAGCCAGATTTAAACTGGGACAGTGATCACCCTAATCCGGCTACCAGCTATGCCCCCTATAAAATTTATAACATTGGCAATAGTCAGCCAGTGGAATTAATGGATTACATTCGAGCCATTGAAAAATTTACGAATCAAAAAGCCATTTTAAATTTTTTACCTATGCAAGCCGGTGATGTCCCCAGTACTTGTGCAGATATCTCCCGACTAGAACAAGACTTGGGTTACAAGCCTAAAGTCTCTATTCAAGAAGGCGTTGAGAATTTTATAGCCTGGTATCAGGGTTATTATTTAAATAAAACACCATAAAACTATGCGTCATAAACTATGACGCGAGATTTATTAGACAAAACCAAAGAGGGCTATCGCGTGACTCTACTTTGAATTTGACGTAAAAAAATACTTCGGAGCACTTTCTTAAATTCTCCAAAAATCCCCAATAACCCCAAGGCTTTTTTAAGATTTTCATAATTTCTCTATACTATTTTTATTCCATCATTTAATAGGATAAAAATAATAATGTCCGGCATTTCCATTCCCACCCAAATTCCCAGCGCCCAAAAATTTGATGCACTCGCAAGACAGGTTCTTTCAATCAATACGCCAAATCTTGATACTGCTGCTGATACTGCTGCTTCAGGAACTTCTGAAACAAGAACACCTCCAGAGAAAAAAGAACGCTTTATAGACAATGCTTCAATCTCTCTGCCAGCCCCAGTTCCAGGCCAGGCTGAAGCGCCAGAGTTTTATACTGGCTCTTTATTTTCTAATTCTAATTTTTCAGCCAATACCGATGAACTCAAACATCAGCTTAATAAAATTCATGCTCAAGCCTGTGGTCAAACTTATGAGGACTTTGTAGACCCCAGCACTCACGCAGATGCAATTGTAAAAACGCCAGACACTCAGAGCACACTCTCACCAGAACAACAACTCAGAAATTCTCATTCCCACTACAGCATGCGCGCACTCCAGGGTTTGGGAATATTAATGGGTGCTTATGATTTATTGCACATGGATAAAGACAATCGGATTACACATCTAGACAGAAATAAAACCACTCAAAAAATAGAGCAAAATTTCAAAGCTTTATTGACAGATCTCCAGGCCATAGAAAAAAAATTTGAATTCAATCTAGATCTTTCAAAAAAAGAGAAGGCTTTAAAAAATCGTCTTGCGACTTTCAATAGCCAAGTGATTTCTCGACTGCAAGAAACCCCTGGATTTAACGCATGGGTTAATAAAACTTGCGGCGGTTTTTTAAAATTT
Source organism: Francisella tularensis subsp. holarctica (assembly GCA_945879065.1). Taxonomy (GTDB): domain Bacteria; phylum Pseudomonadota; class Gammaproteobacteria; order Francisellales; family CACEW01; genus CAMCUU01. The sequence goes on along the minus strand of CAMCUU010000012.1, from coordinate 17,295 downwards.
CAACGCAACGTTATTAAAGGCGCCCTGGACACAGCTCGTCTCTGGACCTCTCTTCATTTTCAACCCAAAACTTTTGCCACCATTGATGCTCAAAAAAGAACCACGGTTCAAGAACCTGTCATTGTCCAAACTTCAGAAAATGATCTTAAAAGCACCGCCAAACCAGGCAGCCTCAAAGAGCGATTATTTCAACACCATAAAAAATCCATTGCTGAAGGCCGCTTAGTGCCCACTCAGCTCACTGACTCTGCCAGTAAAATTAGAGGGATGGGTCCTCGCAACTCACGACTCACCACAGAATTTAATGCTGGAGGAACTCGCGTTTCTGCGGTTCTAAGCGCGGGAGCGAATGCCTTAAGCAGCAGCGGGGTTGCTACAGAAGTCCATGAAAAATTAGAAATAGCCGCCAGCTCTTTACTCGGTCGTGCCAAAGCGAAGGTCACCCACTTTCTAGTTTTAACCAATAGCTTCTTAAGAGGTGAAGAAGGAAAAGCATCTTCGACTTACCAAAAAGCTGGAATCACTCACTCTGTGAGCCCCACCTTTCAAGATATCCCTCAAACAAATTTAAATGTGGGCCTTGGGAGCCCTAAAGATGACAATACGCTAAAAGCAATTAACAAAATTCTTGATGCTTACAATCCAGGCGAATCAAATTCAGCTATAAAAAATTTTCTCAAGCTTCGACCTCTCAGCCAAACTTTAGCGAATGAGAATCTAGAGGAAATTCAAAAATGGAAAACGGATGCAACGGATGCCTATGACGCCGCCTATAAAGAGGCCAATCAAGAGAGCGATCCTCAGAAAAAACGCATATTACAGGCGATCTTGGCCTGGAAACTTTTAGAACTTAAAAAAAATCCACCAGGATTAGAAATCCCCACCATTTTTACAAAGCTCGCCCAAGAAGCCGGCGTCAGTCAAATTCGTTATGACCAATGGCAAGTGGCCTTAAGCGCCATCATTCATGAAGGCGCAGGAGCTTTTGACCCCAATAATTCCGACATTTTAAATATCCAATGCAAAAGCGGCAAAGACCGAACGGGTGTGATCATGACTTGCATTGGGACCCTGAATAAATTTTATGATTTAAATACTGAAGCAGACACTAGAAACTCTAGTTTTATCAATGGCAGTCTTGAAAATTTTAAACAAGCCAGAGAAGCCACCATTCGCAGTGGCCATATTCAATTAGCCGCTAGTGAAGGCGGAACTTTGGGCTGTGTCGGCATCCTTCCTAGTAAGGGAATAAAAAAAGCACTCAGAGAAATTTTAGGATTTAAACAAGATGATCCCATTGCGCTTGCTTTAATTTCTGAGGCGGCCAACGATCGAAAATCTGCCGGAGACAATGACAAAGAAGCAGCTCGTTTAGACAAAATCAATCTTTTAATTGCCTACGCCACAGCATTAAAAGCAGGCGATGCTGCGACTCGAACTTTTCTAGCTCATAACTCAGAAGGGATAAAAAAACTGGGCAAATCTTTAGGCATCCATGTTTTTAATACTAATAGTGAACTGTGTCAGAAAGCCTTAGTCCAATGTTTCACCAGGGCTGCTAATGGCTCTCCTGCTTCAGCCAACAGTACAACAGCACAACACAAAGCTCAGACCCTTTTCGCCAAAGTCGTCGATAGAGCAGCCGGCTTAAGCAATGATGAAAAAATGCAAAAAAAAGCAGCTTTCAACGCGGCACTCACGGGGCAGGCTCCAGCTCCAGATTCAGCTCCAGATTCAGCTCCAGATTCAGCTCCAGATTCAGCTCCAGCTCCAGCTCCAGCTCCAGCTCCAGCTCCAGCTCCAGCTCCAGCTCCAGCTCCAGCTCCAGCTCCAGCTCCAGATTCAGATTCAGATTCAGATTCAACTTCAGTTTCAACTCGACCTTCGAGTCGACCTTCGACTCCAACTTCAGACGGTCAAAATCACAGTCCGAGCCAATACCTTTAATCAAAATCTAAAACTTCCATCTAGAAAAATATTTACTAAAAGATTTACTTTGAAAAATCAGATTTTGCTTATTCTGCCCAGCAAAATTTTTGTTTAGATAACGCCCAAATTAATCCAATTTAATAAAAGATAATTTATAGCTGTCTGGAAATCTTCACCTATAATTTTTCCCTTTTTTTAAGTTTTAAAAACCTCAGGGCGGAAAGTGATCATGACGAATAATTTCAAAAATAATTCAAGAAATAATACAAGTTTTAAAACTAGAACTTGCTTGGTTTCGCTGTCGATTTCGTTGGTGTTATCGGGGGTGGCAATAGCCGATACGCCAAAGACCGGAATGCAAATTTACTATAAAAGTTTTGATAACACTCTTGGATGCTTAGGGTCTTCACCTAACACAGACACTATACTCAATGTGGGCAGCACTCCTGTTGATATCAGCGAGACCATCTATGCAAGCCAAATAATATCTCCCCCGCCAACCTCTGGAAATGCTAGCTTTTCTCTGGCAACAGACTATGGCGCTTCTACCACAGCAGGCAGTACTTATAATTTTATCTGCCCTCCCAACGACTCAGTCACTCCAAACCTTCCCGGCCCTCCTTTTTTTGATTCTTCAGGCACGGTAAAAATGGATGCAGCTGACTTTAATAGTTCCACGGCAAAAATTACTATTACTGGAAAATGCTCAAGCACAACGCCATTTCCATGGTATATACCGACTGGAATATCTAATGCGGCCATTTTCACTTGTACAGGTTCTGGATTTAACGCTGGAGCCGCTACACCCAACCAAATCACGACAAACCCCATCCCAGATGCTCTCGTCTATGCAGGACAAACATACGCCCCTGGGACAAACCCCGTCATAGACCTGACAACATATTTTTCAGACTCTACGATCGGAAACGATTACAGAAATCAGAACAATAGAACTTATTACTCTGTCACCATAGGGAATGATGCGACTGATTCCCAAAGCATCACCCAAAGCACCTCGCTTTTTAATCTTTCTCTCTTATCTAATATCCAAATGGCAAAAACAACGTCTGCCGATATTCGAGCCCAAATTTCTTCTTCGACTAACGGAGTCCTCTCTGCAATACCCACTTTAAGTTCAGTGGAGTATGCCAACTATTGCACTCAACCCGCTAACAGCAATTACTACAAATGCTCAGTCACGGTTTGTGCCTGCAACCCTGCTATCGGCTCAGGAACAACGCCCGACTCTTCCACTAATCCTGGATACTGTAATAACATGGTCAAAACCTACAGCACTGACAATGCAGTTGCTAGTTTTACTTGCTCTGTAGGAAGTACGACACCGGCAACAGGGACTGGAGGTCCAGTAGTCTCTACTTTTAATCTTTATGTCATGGGCCCAGAGTTTCTTGCAAAATCCGTTCAAGATATTGCGACTGAAGATGGCCAAGCAGGCAATTCAGGATCAAATTTAACGCGCTTTGTTGTTCCTATTAACCCTAACCCTAGCCCTTCAGGAACACCCATCAGCGAAATCCCGCTCGCCCAATATTTCAAAAACTCAGATGGCACAGCTCTTGCAAGCACCACTACCTATAAAATAGTTGGTGTAGACCCTCAAAATGGCTCAGGAAGTTACACAGGCTCTGCCATTGCGACCGATCCAGCTGGAAAAGATGTTCTACCCAATCGATACAAAGACAACCTTTCTTCGGTCACTGGCGAACCCAAACTTTTCGACTCCTCGACAACACCTGGCACTGACAACGGCACCAATGATTGGAGTCCGATCAAAGTCAACTATTTAGCCGCCTCTTCATCCTTGCCCATCACTCCCGACAAAGATGGGGTAGCACTCAGTATTGATACCTCCAATACCTCCATTGGCCCAACACTCAAAGTAGATGCCTCAAACTTTAAGCCTCAAGGAGACCCCAACGGAGGCCTGTATCAAATCACCATTCAAGGAACTGAACCGGTTTCAGCAGGCACTGCTTCTGGAATCGCTTATCAAACTATTTATTTAAATATTTCTTCTAAAAATACTTCTCAATATTCATCCGCTGGCACTTCCGCTGATTCAAATAGTGGTGCGGTTGTTTACACCCCAATGCAACCATTCAATTCAGCCTGGATGTACTTGCCTGGCTACCTTAATAAAACAGCAGGCGGCGGCACGACTCCAAGCTCAGCTTCATTACAAAGCAGCGCCCTACCAAACACGCTGGGAGATAACTCTGTGGGTATTTGCAAAACAGGCGATCTAAACCAGACCCCGGTATCTGCTGACCCTTGCGTTACCTACAGCACCCTGCTTAATAATTTAAGCCAAAGTGGCGCCCCTATTCAGGCATTAACTCCTGATATTTTATGGATTGCCTTTCAAAATTCTGGAAAAGCTTATCCTGCTAACACAGACATCCCTATTGATAACAATTTCTTTTCTGATTCAAGTCACCACGTTCAACAAGCGCTGTCTTTTTTCAGATCATCTAATCCACAGACCCTCATGTTTTTAACAGCAGAGCTAGATAATCCTGTCAAAGGAGGCGTGGACAACCTCTCAGATTCAGGCATCCCTGGCGCGCCTAATCATTACAGCCAGATGGACCAATTAGTCTGGGCCACTGCCTTACCCTTTACTCAAGCATGCAGCTATACCAACGGCAATATGACCGCTTCTTGCTTACCAGACGGCCTTCAATTTGACGTTGAGCCCTTCTCTGCTTCTGCTAAATCGGTTGAATATTACAAACGAGTTGCAGACATTCTGGCTCGATATGGCAAACCCATTTCTTTCTTTGCATTCCCCAACGCAACAATCCCATCCCCTCAAGGTGAAAGTACGACATTCTTGCCTTCTTTAGCGCTGGCTATGGGACCTTTAGGCATCATTCTGCCATCTACTTATGATGTCGGCGCCAACACGGATCCAAAATACATCAGTACTTATACTCAAAACTTTATGACCCCAAGCACCGGCGAGACCTACATTGACAATAATTGTCACTGGAGTTCTGCGTTTGCCTATAACTATCTCAGTGGCACAAACCCTAATCAGCTGCCAATCCAAGGCTATTGCAATATTGACCTCAGCAATACCTTATTTAATAACACGACTTTATTGGGCATAGGCACCCAGGGGGCTTTTGCACGAATCATGTCTATTTATGGGGGTCACTTTCAATTAGCAGTCCCTTCCTCAGGCTCTGCAGAAAATTACACTGCTCAAGTTATTTACAATCCCATTTGTGTGCCTGTTGATGAAACCGCAACTGATAGCAACACCTCAAATACGGCAGCTTTTAAAACACCACCTATTAATACCAACCCCTACGCAAGCGGATCCTTGAAGGATGTTTGCCCAACTCCAAGTTCTACTACAAATTTAGTTAACACGATTCCTGGTTTACCCAGTAATTTTACGGAAGATGATACAGTCCCAACAGCCATACAAACTATTTTTAATACGGCTCCAGGCTCTGCAAGTCTTGATAATCTCAATGCACTGATGCCTTTATTGCGCGCCAAACTCCAAACTAAAACATTTTATGTTGGCGTTGATTCAGTGTGCGAAAACAATATTGATGGTGTTGCTCTGCCCTTCCTCCCTGGAACAACTACGGCAGAAACACCAGCTCAAGCATGCCGTTATGTAATTTATCTTTCGAACCCCAATAACGAAGGAAATACAACCGCTAAAACTTATGTTCCAGATGATGGATCAACACCGTCTCAAGATGTTTACATCCAAGCAATCCTGGATTTTGCACAAAATAAAAATACAGATTATCCCCAAGATGCTTCTTATCCGCTCGGTAATCCAACAAACAACCCCAGCAACTTGGGGCTCGCTTTGTACTCTTTATCCTCAGAGCAAGTCACTGGATGCTTGCCTGGCGAATCTCATGCATTCAAGCAAAATTGCCTCTTGGCATTGCCCATTACGACACCGCTTTATGATCCAATGGGAGGCACAGCACCAAGTGGTGGGCAGTATTCGATTAGCAACTTAACAATAAGCGCTCTAACTACTAGCTCATACAGTCTCAACTGGACTCTTAATTGCACTAATCCGCCTACTGCTGGATTTTTGGCAACCTCTCAGCTGTATAACAGCGGAAACAGCGCCCCTTTATCAAGAATAACTTCTTGGATAGACCCCTCTAAAACGAAAATCACCTGTCGCTCAAGCAATAAGACTACATTCAGTGTCACTAAAGGCTCTCTGCCAAGTGCTAATCAAGTGTCTCTGGCTTTACAGCAAGCGGGGACCTTTCAAAACATGACCCAACCTGTCGTGATTAACATTGCAGATAACTCTATCGCTGCTGGACTGAACCCCGTTTGGAATGACGTGTTTAATTACACAAACATTCCCCTATCAGTAAGTAATCTGAGCGTAGAAAATGGCGCCACAGGATCTTCTTATACATTAGATTGGACGCTTAATTGCACGAATCCGCCTACTGCTGGATTTTTGGCAGTTTCTCAGCTCTATGCCACTGGAAATGCTTCGCCTCTCACAAGATTGAGCAAATGGATAGACCCATCCACCACGCCAATTTCTTGTGGTGCAGTAAATAAAACACAGTTCACAGGAAGCTTTTCAGGAACCGCAAACACGGTATCTTTCGCGTTGCAAAAGGCTGGAACGTTCCAAAATATTACTCAACCTGTCACCACCCCCTTCAATTCATCTAGTTCTCAAAATTAATCTTAAACAATTTAAACTAGCCCTCCTCCGAGGGCTTTTTTTTACCTGCTTTTTTCCTAATTTTTATTCTCTATTTTTCACAACCATTTTTCTTGAAAAACCACTTTCTTCCTCTAGTCTCTATCGCTTCCCAAACCCCTCGGAGATTTTTGCTATGACCATGACTATGAAAAATAAATTCACGCGCAGTCTTTTATCTTCCGCTTTGCTTTTAGCCACCACCCAAGTTTTTGCAGATGGCATCGTTCCTAATGGCAGCGGCGTTTATTTTTATGCTTGGACGGCCAATGAATACTGTGGCCAGACAGGGTCGACGCTTAACGGGCAATCGTTCAGTGGACCTTGCCCTGAAACATGGACCGATACGGTCAAAAATATTAATGCTCAAGTGCCCTCTACCGCTGACAAAGCCATGATTAAATATATTTATTTAGATTCCATTCAATTTAACTTCTCACACTCAGATGCACCCCTTACTCAAACCATTTTTAAGGTAGGTGGTTGTACAGATGGAGACGATATTACTTTCTGTGTCAGTTCTAATGGACTCACTTATGCGGATCCAAGCAATCAAAATGGCCCTGATGCGGTAGACCAGCTTGCTAAAGATCTTCCTAATTCCGCTTCTAATTCTTACTACATCATGCCCATGATTTCAGATGCTCGTGATAAAGGCCTTATGAATATGAGCCAGAATCAACTGTACTCATTGGCCTACTCCCTGGCATGTATTGTAAACCCCGCAGCAACAGCACCTTCTTGGACAAACGGATTCGCAGGCCCTGCTAATTGCGGCGCTGTTTTAAATTCGAATTTAAATTTAAAAACCGCTGATGCCAATATCAGTGGCCTGGCGTTTGACGTTGAAAATCCTGATTTCAGTGGGCGTCATTACACCCAAGCTAGCGGCACGCCGGGTCCTGTTGATCAAACTAGCGCCTCTGATTTTTATGGCGCGCTCCAAACCGCCATCGGCACTTCTGCAGGTACAAAATACATCATGGTCTCCAGAGGACCTGGTGGATTAATGGAAACCAACGATGGCAATCAAGCGACCCCTGGTATGCCGACTTTTGGAGAAGTTTTGGGTGGTCCCACGGGATTAAATAATAATGCCGGTCCCAAATTTATCTTCTCCCCCCAAATTTATGATCTTTGCGATGGCATGGGGAATACAACGACCAGCTGGGCCTGCCCAATACAAATGCCTTTTAATTTTAACACTCAGCCCTTTACTGCTATCCCAAGTAACATTCAGAAATTGCCTAGTTATGATGCCACCACCTGGCAGGCACCTATCTCGGGCGCGGCTTATAATAATTACCAATTTTTCCAAGCTATTCCAGCCTCTCCCATGCCAGGATCAACACCCTTAGCTGAAAATCCTACAACAGCAAAGCCAGGGCCTGTCGCACTCACCTGGACACTCTTCTTCCCAAATGGAAAATCACCTTATGATGACCCATTGAATGATGTACCCATTAAAGACATGTCCATGGCGTATTTATTTCAAGCAGAGCTGAACGGAAAATCTTTTAATAGCGATACAGACATCTCTCCAACGAATGTCCCCGTCCAGCTGACTATTTCTGGCGGCGCATCCAGCCAAATTTGGGAACATGTGAATTTATATAATGTCGATCCAGGCGTGATTAACCCAGTCCAAGATCTCCCTAACCTCATCACCCCAGCTAACTCCTACAACACCGTTGATTTCTATCGATATCCTACGCAGTTTGATGCGTCACTTGATGTACCATCTACCAACAGCAATATCGCTTTCACCCCCAGCATGATTTACACCAATAAACAATTCTGCCAATACGAAAATCCCAATGGATCTTCAGGTGCGACCATTCCTCACTGTATTTCTTATAAGAATCCTTACGGTGAAACAGTTGCGTCTTATGCCGCTGCTTTCTTCACCACTCTCCAATATGCCCTCAACCAAAACATCTCCGGCCAAAGCATTTTCTCTGGCGTTGCCATGTATCCGTTTACCCCTTATGGCTATTTCGATAAAGCTTGTGCTTATGATGCAAACACCAATCCTAACGCTTGCCATGCAGGCTTCTTTCCAGAAGTTCCAGATGGGTTAGTTAATGGCCAAAAGCCAGAGACTAGCTTCTGGAAAACTTATATCGGCCAGTTTGCTAATCAGTCCACTGGAGGAGGTGTAATAAATACAACACCAGAAACCTTACTGTCTTTAAACTCAAATACCGATGGCTCTCCAGCGTATTACATCAATAATGGTGGCACCGCGACGGTAAGTTTTATTGCGAAGACTTATCCCACAGGAACGCCCAACCCTAACATCTCCAGCTATCGCGCTAATTTAATTGATGCAACTGGAACGATTGTTGCAACAGGAACCAGCTCCACCAGCCCCATTACTATCAATAATGCCCCCGGTGGAAATTACACACTCCAGCTTCAAGCTTTGGCGTCTAATGGTGGCGTGATTACTGAAGTTGAAGCTGCAGCTAATAATGGCGGGACACCACCGGCGCCTCAAATCGGCTTAACGGATGTTGCCGTATCTGGCTCGCCAACAAGCACTTCTTATACTTTAAGTTGGACTTTAAATTGCAGCTCCAGCGCAACACTTCCACCAGGTTTCTTAGCTGTTTCTCAACTTTATGTTTCTGGAAACAACTCCCCACTCAGCCGACTAACCCAATGGATTGCAAGCCCAGTGTGTGGGCAAACTTATCAGTCCACTTTCTCAGCTTCTAAAGGCACCTTACCAAGCACGGCAACGCAAGCTTCATTGGCTTTACAACAAGCAGGCACATTCCAAAATATTGCGCCTCCTCAATACGTTGCCATTACCATTCCTTCTTGATGATTACTAAAAAATAATTTGAGATTAATTTGCCCTCCCCCGAGGGCTTTTTTTTGTGCACAAAAATATGAGATAAAAATCTGATTGAAAACAGAACATATTCTTCTAGTCTCAGCGCCTGAAATAATTCCCTATAAAAAGACTTAAATTATGAAATTCAAATCCACTGCTGCGCTTATTTCTTCCATTTTGTTTTTACTGGCTAGTAGCTCCAGCACTGTTTTTGCAGATGCCCCTCCTGCTCAAGCCATTGGTAGTGGGGTGCTTTTCTATGCCTGGAATGCGAATGGTCATTGCTCTACTGACACTTCTATTAATCCCACGGGAAAATGCCCTACTTTATGGACAGACACGATTAAAAATATCAATGCTCAAATTCCAGCGAGCGCTGACCGTGCAAAAATCAAATTTATTTATTTGGATTCTGTGGCTTTAAATTTGCCACAACCTCCAAGCAGTCCAACTCCTACTGGTTGGTTCATTGATAAAAATACTTTTCAAGTAGGCGCTTGTGGTGACGAAACTACCTCAGATGTTGTTTTCTGCTCCGAATCTGCAGGACTTTCTTATTCAACTCAGTCTAAGGAGCCAGGTTATGCTGCTGTTAGCGATTTAAGAGCAGCACTGGGCTCAGGTTACTATATTCTTCCGACCATTTCTGATAGCGGAGATGCCAGCCTTGAGTACTTGTCTCCTGGCCAATTTCAATCTCTGGCTTACTCACTCGCCTGTTTAGTCAACCCTTCCAACACCACCACCCCCACCTGGGGGGAGTCCCCCTCTAAAACACCTTTTCCAAACAAATGCGCTGATGTTTTAAAAGGCAGTCATCTTGGAACCACAACGGCTATAGACGGTTTAGCATTTGATATCGAAAGCCCCGACTTAAGCAGTAGCAAAAATAAAGACACAAATAGTGCTGCCGATTTTTACACAGCGTTACAAACTGCAATGGGTGCGAGCAGCTCCAGCAATCCTAAATTTATTATGGTTTCCAGAGGACCTAATGGTTTAAACGAAAATCAAAACGGTGTTAACTTTGGAAGCTGGGTCAATACGCTCAATGGACAGACTGATTTAGCGACATTTATCTTTGCTCCTCAGATTTATGATGTTTGCAGCGGCCTCGCCTCATCAGCCGGCATTGATTTGGCCTGCCCTACCAGCGCGCCTTACACTTACAAAGATAGTAGCTATAGCGGCTCTCTTTTTTTTCAAGCACTCCCCGCTTCCGAAATGTCTAATACACAATGGCCTAACCCCATCCAAAACACGGCTTTCGCACCCTACCTATTTTTCAGCAGCCTATATAACATATTTTTTACCAGCAAAAATGGACAACTTTTACCCGACCCCTACCCTTCAATCCCAATTCAAGCGATGATCTCCGGAGGTAGCTCTACTCAAATTTGGTCTCACACCAATCTTTATAACGCTGACTTCCAAGACTCTAACCCTAGTGGCGATCCGTTTATTACGGGCGTCACTCCTGCCACTAACGCTCCCGTTAGCTTTCAGCCCTCTATGATTTATCAAAACAAAAAAGCCTGCCAAGCAGAAAACCCTGATGGCAGCTTAGGTATAACCATTCCTAATTGTGTGACATACCCAAACCCTTACAGTGAAACAATTGCTTCTTATGCCAATACGCTATTTACATCATTGCAATATACCCTCGGCACCAGCACAAACTCCCCTGCTTTTTCAGGCATCGCTCTTTACCCTTTTACACCTTATGGTTTTTGGGATGCCACCTGCACTAAAAAATCTTCTATTTGCCAAGGCTTTTTCCCAGAAGTCCCAGACGGCTTAATCAATGGTGAAAAACCTCAAATTAGCTTTTGGGATACTTATTTAAATCAATTCGCGAACCAGTGGATTGGCTCCAGTACAGGCACGATTCCTGGTCAAAACTCCCTTCCTGCTTCTAAACTTTTTATTACGTTGCCAACCGGTTATTACCAATTAAATCCTGGCTCTGGAAATAATTTAGGCACCGCCACTGTTTTATTTAATACCGCGACTTATCCCAATGGCCAGATACCCAGTATTTCTAGTTACAGAGCCAATCTCATAGACGCCATTGGACAAATTATTGCCACTGGCACTAGTTTAACAAGCGGCTCCATTATGATTAACAATGCCCCTGGCGGAAATTACAAATTAGAGGTCCAAGCTTTAGATCAAAATGGTAGTGTTTTAGCGAGCACAGAAGCCGCGGCTGAAGGGGCGGGTTTGCCGCCGGTGCTTCAAATCGCATTAAGTCAGGTTGCTTTATCTGGCACGCCAACAAGCTCTTCTTATACGTTAAGCTGGACTTTAAGTTGCAGCTCCAGCGCAACACTTCCATCAGGTTTCTTAGCTGTTTCTCAACTTTATGCCTCTGGAAACAGCTCCCCACTCAGCCGCCTAACTCAGTGGACTGCAAGCCCGGCGTGTGGACAAACTTATTCATCAAGCTTCACACTTTCCAAAGGCAGCTTTCCCAACACTGCAACACAGGCTTCTTTAGTTTTGCAAGAAGCTGGAACCTTCCAAAATATTACTACGCCCGTTTATGTTCCTATTACTATTCCTTCGTCATAATTTTCTTAGCAGTCTCACTCATCATGCAAAGAAATCCATTCACAGACGTGTAACGTATGCAGCATGGGCCCTGCATGACGAAACGATAATTTATGGACGGGTAGACGCTCAAACTCAGTTAAGAGACTCTGTAATTTTGGAAGATTTATAATTTTGACAATCAAATCATTTTTATAAAATTTAGAAAATAATGATTTGTAATAAGATAATTCTTTTTTTAAAGGCACAAACCAATAAGGACTTTGCACCCCCTTCACTTGGTTCCAACGAACACTTTCAGGAACAATATTTTTAATAGCTTCTCTCATCACGTACCGATTAATACCCTGATACTGATAAGCCTCTACAGGAATAGTTAAGCAGTACTCAATTAAATCCAAATCTGCTGTGGGGTCACACCATTCCACATTAAAATAATTCATCGCTGTATTGGCTATATTCGTTGCTGCTGCATGGTACTGCCTAATCCAATCTAATGAAGCCATGCGTCTTTCTGACAAATTATTCATATTGATTAAATCCATCTTTGGATCTTTTGGAAGCTGTTTAAATACTTTCTGATTCAGCAAAATATGATGACTTGTAGCGTCTAATTTTTTAAAAAAATAATATTTCAGTAACTGCTTAATTTTACTCACACACGTTTTATTACTTAATCTAAATGAACAACCCAAGTCCCCAAAAGCCCCCCCAAAAAGCTGTTTTGCTCCTGCTTGGCGGGCTAATTCATAAAAAGACAAAATCCATAATAAATTTCCAGGGCTGTGCTCTGGGCCAGCTGAATGCTCAAAACAGAATCGTGTAATCTCTGAGTATGTTTTTTTAGATTGAGAGCCATCAAAACGAAAGATTTTTGATTGCGGGTACATCTGCTCAAAATCCAAAATAAATCTTGAATTAGCCTGCTGATTACTATGCACACCAAAAGAATTTCCAGGCATTGTGAAATCACTCAAACCCGTCAAATCTGGAATTTTTTGCGCTAAAAAACCTGCAATAGAGGTTGAATCCAAACCTCCGCTAATTTCACAAAAAGCTTTTGTATTGAAATTTAAACGATGATCCACCGCCAATGAAAGTTTCTCTCTTAAACTTTCTGCATAACATGTTTCAGCCGATAAGAAATTAATATTTTTTGCAGACCAAGAAATATTTTTTTTTAATATTTTTTCTGGAGACCACTCCACAACCTGCCCGCTTTCGAGCTGAGAAATGCCCAAATAAAAAGAGCGATCAGAAAGTCGATAATGTTTAGACAAAGAATCAATGATTTTTTCTGGATCAATCTGATAAGTAGCTAAAGAACTGTTTTTTAATTGAGGCAAAGAGCTGGAGAAAGAAAATTCAGAATTGGAATAGTTGTAATAGAAATTCTTCGAGCTAAAAGGTGATTTAATGAGCTCAACATGGAACGTCTGGGTATTAACAAGCGCAAGGACAAAGTCTCCTCTTAAGACCTTTGCTAGCGCTGACTGATACAAAAATTTTAATTTAATAATTTTTTCTAAAAGGGTCCCAGAAAAATTAGCTTGTCTCTGGGAAAGAAGGAGATCCGCATTGAATACAGACCCCACCATGACTAAAAAATAGCCATCAAAGAAAGCATGTTGCAAAAAAGAGGCATGGAGGTCATAGCAGAAATCCACGCCTGGCAAAGTAAATCTTCCTTCACCAAGTTTTTTAGAACTGATACAAGAGTTACTTTTTTTTGAGGTTAAACAACACGCAAACATCCTTTGCTCTAAACTGATCTATTAACTAAATCCACCTTGACCATCACTTCCACCACTTTGGCCACCCATGGTCAACCCAACCCCCAACACCACACACTTCGGTGCCACCCATGCCTGGGTATTTTGAACTTGATTTTGAGCTGGAGCCTGTTGAGCTGAGTGATTTAAATCTTGTGATTTTTCCATTGAAGTTCCCCTATTAAAATAAATAAAAATTAAATAAAAAAATAAACAGTGATCGGTCTATTTAAAAATAAATTATCTGCTGTTTACGTCCGCTTTTTCAAAACCGGCGGACGTTACCCTAAGTGCAGTTTTCATGTCCAGTACTCACAGGATTTTTTTATTTTTTTTTAAATACTTAATTAAAAATTCAAGTAATGGGCTGATTAAGGCTGAGTAAAACAGGAGCCTAAAAGCCTCTGACATCCCAGCTTTAAAACTTTCGCCAGATTGTTTAATTTCATTCTGGCGAAAGATATTAAACCATGGTAAACTTTCGCAAAATTGGAAATAGCCATTTTGGCGCAAGATAAAAAATATGGGAAAATCTGAAGAAAAACCTGAAAAATTTATTGGGAGAGCGAAAGAATTAGCTCGACTAGAAGAGCTGGCTAGTCAAAAAAAATCGTCTCTTATTGCACTAAGAGGCCGCAGGCGGATTGGCAAAAGCCGCTTAGCCAAAGAGTTTGGCAAGGGAAAAATCTTTTTAAACTTTTCAGGCCTAGCCCCTGAAGAAAATCTCACTGCGCAAGATCAAAGAGATCATTTTGTTAAACAATTATGCGAGCAAACTCGCATACCAAAACCTGATGCCAGTGACTGGAACAATCTTTTTATGATTCTTGATCAGGAAATCTCTAAAAAAAGCACGGTGATTTTATTCGATGAAATTTCTTGGATGGCCCTCGATGACCCCACTTTTTTACCTAAATTAAAATCAGCTTGGGATGATTATTTTTCAGAAAAAAAACAACTTGTTTTTATTCTTTGCGGCTCTGTCTCCAGCTGGATTGAAAAAAATATTATCAGCAGCAAAGGATTTTTTGGGCGTCTGACTGAAACAATGACTTTAGAAGAGCTCTCTCTTCAGGAATCTTTAGAACTTTTAGACACCCAGGGTTTTATAGGCTCGATGTTTGAAAAAATGATGGTGCTTTCTATTACCGGGGGAGTGCCCTGGTATATCGAACTTTTAGCCAAAGGAAAATCTGCTAATCAAACCATTATGCATACCTGTTTTTCTAAAAATGGGGTCTTAGTCACTGAGTTTGAGCGCATTTTTCATGATTTATTTGTCAGGCGTTCAGACGCTTATTCCAGCATTGTTCGCGTCTTAATTTCAGGGCGCTTGTCTTATCAAGAAATTGCTGAAAAAGAAGCTTATGCCAGCGGCGGTGTTCTTACGGAATACCTGGAAGATTTGGTTCTTGCGGGCTTTTTAGCGATGGATCAAAACTGGTCTTTTAAAACAGGACAGCCGCAAAAATTCAAAAATTATCGCCTGAAAGATAATTATTTAAGATTTTATTTGAAACACATCGAACCTAATGCCCATAAGATTCAAAATAATCTTTTTGAAAATACAGCGCTCTCATCATTCAAAGGCTTTTCCAGTCTTTTAGGCCTGCAATTTGAAAATCTTGTGCTTCATAATCGTAAGATAATCTATGAGTTTTTAGGGCTTCATGAGCAAGATATTGTCTTTGCCAGCCCCTATTTCCAGAAAAAAACAGCCAAGCAAGAAGCCTGTCAAATTGATTTTCTGATTCAAACTCAACTGGGTCTTTTTTATATCTGTGAAATAAAGTTAAGCACTCAAACTTTAGGTATCTCCGTGATCGAAGAAGTGAAATCTAAAATTAAAAAATTAAAAATTCCCAGAAATAGTGCCGCTATTCCTGTTTTAATTTATTTCGGCGAGTGTTCAGAAGATCTTTTGGATTTTGGCTATTTTCCAAGGGTTTTAAATATGGGGAAGTTTTTTAGAGATTAAATTTCTATCTGATTTGAATTCACTATTTACTACGCTCCGCTACTCGAAACGCCTCTGACATCCTCTCCTGCTCTTTCTTTGTTAGACCTAAGGCGGCCGCCTCTTTTTGCCAAAGCTTCACCGCTTTGCCAATTTCCTGAATGATCCCACGCGCCTCCTCTGGCTTGAGACGAAAATAAGGGGCAACTTCTTGAGCTAGATTTAAATCTTGCGCGTTATCAAGCTCTGAAATATTCAGCTTCAAACCATCACCATGGGGATTAGGATTAATATCAAAAGCAGGAGATAAGGCCCAGCCTCTTGGCCCTAAAATAAACCCATGATTTCTCAAATGATCATCCGTATTAGAAATAAACATAGAAAATACAATTCTGCGCCACAGCTCTTTTAAATCTTGATCTGGCCTGGACCCTTGTCGACTAATGAATTCTGCGAGCTCTAAATAACTGACACCGCTAGAGGCATCGTCACCATCAGTTCGCTGTAACAAAGTCATTGCCGAAGCAAAGTGCAAGCGCTGATGTGCTATTCGATCAAAACGCTTGCTCAAAAAAGTATGTTGGGTGCTGCAAAATCTTTCTAATTTCGCCTCAGGCACGTTAATTTTCGCGTGCTGTGCCAATCGATGGGCGACCATCTCCCAGGCTCCAATATCAAACTCATCCTGCCGACTGGGAAACTTTGCAATCCATAAATTTCCCCGCCCATCGATCACACTCGCTTTAGTACGGGCACCTCCCAAAGAACCCCCTGGAGCAATGAGCATCTTGAGCCATTTGGAATAATTTTTATGCTCTTCTGCATCCTCTTGTTCCAGAGAAAAACTGGCCTGCTCCAGCTCTCTTAAAGAAGCCCAAGGCGGTGAAGCATAAGCAATATTGTTGTCTAAAAATGCCCCATTACTTTCAGTTTTAAATCTTAAAGCGCCTAAACGATGGGCATCAAAAACGCCCAATAAATAATCAGAAACTAATAATTTTCGTGCTTTTTTATTTTCTTCTCGCGCCTGTTGCGCTTCTCGACGGTCCATCAAAAAACGACCCCATCGATCAGGCGCTGAATCTAAAAATACGCCAAAATTTTCCTGCCCTTGTGGGGAATATTGCACCCCAGAAAATAATTGCAAAGCCGGGTCAATGGGATAAATCAAAGCCTGATTTTTTAACCAATCTAAATCATATTCAAAAGAAAAAATTTCTTTTCCACGACTAAGACCCACTTGTAACGCGATGTTCGACTTTTCCGATGATTCAAGCTGCTGGGAATTAGCTGCTTGATATCGTCTCTCCCCGGCGAGGGCTTCCAATGATCTGGTTAACATTTGGTAGACAGTTGGCTTTCGGATAAATTTTCTAAAAAGCCAAGAAGAGGAAACCAATGGACGCTAAAACTAGAAAATATTATGACCCCGAATTTAAACGCAATGCCGCTGATTTATATCTCAATGGGAAAAAATCCCTGGCTGAAATCACGGAATCGCTGGGGG